>JBEIGA010000019.1:0-24823 GCA_040382135.1 Acidimicrobiales bacterium | reverse complement strand
TGCAGGGCGTCGCCGTCGACCACGACGGGGACGGCGGCCGCGGCGAGGAACCGGCGGATGCCGTCCTGCACCGCCGGGCGACGACCGATGCCCGGGCCCAGCACCACCGACCGGAACCGGTCGAGATCGGCCACCTGCGTGAGCCCCTCGTCGAGCTCGACCCCGACGGCCTCGACCGGAGCACCGGGCGGCGGGCCCCCCGGGACGGCGATGCGGACGTACCCGGCCCCCGCCCGCTGGGCACCCCGCGCCGCCAACACTGCGGCGCCGGTCATCCCGGGCGAGCCACCGATCACCCAGCACGCGGCGCGCCACTTGTGGGTGTCGACCGGCCGGGCGGGGATCGAGGCGAGCAGGTCGTCGGGGGTCACCACGGCGATGGTGGACCGGGAGACGTCGAGGCCGACGTCGGCGACCGTGACCCGGCCGGTCAGCCACCGCCCGGGCAACAGCACCAGGCCCGGCTTCAGCGCGGCGAACGTGAGGGTCTCGTCGGCGGGCCACGGCGTCCCGAGCAGCGCCCCGGTCAGCCCGTGCACCCCGGACGGGATGTCGACGGCCAGCACCAACGGCGACCCCTGCAGCGCCGGCGGGTCGTAGGGCCGGGTGAGGCCGGTGCCGTACGCGGCGTCGATCACGAGGTGCGCCGGCGGCAACGGCCCGACGGCGTCCGGGGCGACCACGGTGACGTGGGCTCCCGCCGCGGCGAGCCGCTGCCCAGCAACACGGCCGTCGTTTCCGTTGTTGCCCGGTCCGGCCACGACCACGATCCGACGTCCGTAGGTCCCGCCGAGCATGGCCCGGGCCCGACGGGCGACGGCGGCCCCGGCGCGGTCGATCAGCACCTCGACCGGCTCGGGCGCTCCGGCATCGATGGCGCCCATCTCGGCGGGGGTGACGACCGGGATCATCGGCGGGCGCTCACAGGGCCACCGCGATCGCGTGGGCGAGGGTGTCGGTGTGGGTCATGGTCAGCAGCCAGCGCTCCACCCCGAGCGCTGCGGCGCGATCGGCGGCCCGGCCGTGCAGGAGGAGCGACGGCGCACCCTCGTCGTCGCGCAGGACCTCGATCTCCCGGAACCCCACCACACCGATCCCGACCCCGAGGGCCTTCATGGTGGCCTCCTTCGCCGCGAACCGGGCCGCGTAGCGCTCGACGGGGTCACGTCGCTCCGCCGCGTACGCCTGCTCGCCCGGCAGGAAGAGGCGGTCGACGATCCGTGGCGTCCGTTCCAGGACCACCCGGAACCGGACCAGGTCGACGAGGTCGGTACCGATCCCGATCACCGCGCGAGCCTAGGCCGGGGCCGAGCGGGGGGTCAGGTGCGCCAGGCGGCCGCGAGCACGCCGATCGGCTCGGTCAGCAACTCGACCACCGGCAGGTCGGCGAGCAGGTCGTCGCGGAACGTGGGCTCGGTCTCGGTGACCGCGTCGCGGAGGGCCGCCAGGCGGTTCCGGTAGCCCTGCAGCACGCCGCGCACCGCGTCGACCGGGAGCCGGTCGGCGAGGCGCACGTGCAGGAGCGTGAGCCCGGTCGTGGTGGTGTCCTTGACCTCGGGCACGAGGATGATCGTCCGGTTGTCGCGGGCGCCCCGGGCGATGAGGATCTCCCGCTCGGTGGCCACGCGTCGCTTCGTGCCCCGAAGACCCGGGTCGCGGTCGGTGCGGGACGGGATGTGGCGGGCGATGCCGCCACGGTCGACGATCACGAGGCTGGCGTGCTCCGGATCCTCCTCGAGCCCCTCGATCCGGTACCGGGTGTAGCCGAGCACCTCCTCGACCGCAGGGTCGACGTCGGCGAGGGTGCGCAGGGAGCGGTAGCTGAGCCGGTCGCGCGCAGCTCCCGCCTCGATGACCGCGCGGGCGAGCGGCACCTCGAGGAGGGTCTCGTCGGAGCGCGAGATGCCCACGGTGACGGTCTTCGCCTGGTGCTTGATGGCGTCGATCGGGCGGGTCAGCTCCTCGATCGCGAGGGTCAGCGCCGACACGAGGTCCTCCAGCACCCGGCCCGGCGTGCCGACCCGGCCGAACTCCAGCTGGTACGACTCGAGCGACACGGCGCCGAGCGCGTAGCGGAACAGCGACGCCACCCGCACCGCGGTGCTGGCCTCGAGCTGCCCGTTGTGCGAGCCGGCGCGCAGGGCGTCGAAGAAGTGGGCGGCGGGGGCCTCGAGGCGGCGGCGGAGCGCCGGGATGTCGTCACCCTGGCCGTCGGCCGCGGCCTGCTCGATCGCAGCGCGGGCCTCCCGCAACGGCATGGCCAGCGCGTCGATGGCGCGTGCGGCCTCGTACCCGAACAGGTGGCCGACCACCGTCGAGAGCACGAAGGCCAGCCGGGGGTGGGTGGCGGGCACGGTGATGAGCTCGAGCGCGGCGCCGAACCGGGTCTCGTCCTCGTTGGCGATCACGATGGGCGCCGCCTTGTGCGCCCGGTAGATCGCCACCTCCTTGGCGACGTCGTCGGCGTTGGACCCGACGAGACCGGCCGCGCAGAGCAGGATCATCGGCTCGGAGGACAGGTCGATGTGCTTCTTGTCCTCGGTGGCGTCACACGCGATCGACTTGTAGCAGAGCTCCGAGAGCTTGATCCGGAGCTCGCGGGCGGCGATCAGGTTCGGCCCGTTGCCGACCACCGCCCAGTAGCGCCGCTGGGGCGTGTGCTCCTGGGCGGCATGGGCGATCTCGGGGCGGCGGGTGAGGGTCCGCTCCATGGCCTCGGGCATGGAGCGGAGGGCGGCGAGCAGTTCCTGGCGGGCGGCGCCGCCGTCCGGGGCGCCGACGGCGTCGGCCAGCGCCACGGCGAGCAGGAAGCCGGCGGCGACCTGCGAGTAGAAGGCCTTGGTGGAGGCGACGCTCATCTCCACGTCGCGACCGTCGGAGGTGTACAGGACCCCGTCGGCCTTGTCGCACAGGTCGCTGTTGCGCCGGTTGACGATGGCGACCACCCGGGCGCCACGGGCCCGCACGAGGTCGACGGTGCGGTTCGTGTCGGTGGTCGTCCCCGACTGGCTGATGGCCACGACCAGCGTGTCGCGCATGTCCGAGCGGAGCCGGAACCCCGAGAGCTCGGTGGCCGGCATGCACTCGACTCGCACGGGCGTCTCGGCGAGCTCGTCCGAGACCGCGAGGGCGACGCTCTGGCCGGCCACGGCGGCGGTGCCCTGGCCCACGACCACCACGCGCGCGATCCGGCCGGCGCCCAGGTCGGCGCGGAGGTCGGCCGGGATGGTGTCGTCGGACAGACGGACGGCGAGGCGGCCCCTCTCGTCCACGAGCTTGCCGCGCAAGGTCTTGCGGAAGCTCGTGGGCGACTCGGAGATCTCCTTCAGCAGGAAGTGAGGATGGTCGCCGCGGTCGATGTCCCGCGTGGTGACCTCGGCGGTGGCGAGATCGGCCGCCGAGACCGGCAGCGGCGTGCCGTCGTAGGCCCGCCGGTCGATGCCCTCGACGGATCCGGCCAGGGCGCCGTCGAGCAGGACGATCTGGCCGCGGCTGGCGTTGGGGTTCGCCGGGTTGCCGGGGGTCTCGCCGTCGAGCCGCAGGTACCGCCGGGTCTCCTCGACCACGCCGTAGGGCTCGCTGGCCACGATGTAGGCGTCCTCCGCCAGGCCGACGTAGAGGGCCTGACCGCTGCCGCGGAGGGCGAGCTGGAGCTGGTCGGGGCGGGCGCCGCTGTTCGTGGCGATCGCCACGGAGCCCTCGAACGACGCCACCGTCCGCCGGAACGCCTCGTCGAGGCCGTGCCCGTCGGCGAGGTGGGCGGCGACGAGGGTGGGGATCACCTTCGCGTCGGTGGTGATCTCCGGAGCGATGCGCAGGCCCTGCATGGCGATCAGGTCCGCGAAGTTGTCGACGTCACCGTTGAGGACGCCGAGCACGTACGGCTCCGACGGCCCGTCGACCTGCTCGGAGTTGAGGGGGTGGGCGTTCGGCTCCGAGATGATCCCGACGCTCGCCCAGCGCGTGTGCCCGAGCACGACCGCCTCGACCGTCTCGGAGGCGAGCGCGCGCCGCAGGACGTCGTCGCCGGCGAGCGCGGCGCGCAGCACGCGGGTGTTGTCGCCGAGCTCGCCGATCTCCGCCGCAGCTTTGACGACGACGCTCAACAGGCCGCCCTCGACGATGCGCATCGAGCCCGAGCGGAAGAGCGGATCGGCCGCACGCCGGTCGAGCTCGGCCCGGACCGACGGCTCGGTGAGGTCGATCGCCGGGTTCCGCAGCAGCAGGTGCAGACCGGCCGAGTCGCGGCCGCGGACCTCGAGACGGTCGAGCGCCGACAGCGCCTGCTGCACGGAGAGCCAGACCTCGAGGGCGGCGGGCGTGGCGTCCGGCCCGGCCAGCTCCGCGACGGCGCGGGCGGTGCGGAGGCGGTCCCGGGCGATGGCCCACGAGGCGTCGCGGACGCGGACCAGGGCGGCGTTGAGCGCCTCCAACCCGACACCGGGGGGGACCTCGCCCCGGTCGAGGCGACCCTCGAGCGCCACCACGGCGTCGTCGAGCCTCGTGAGGACGGCCAGGACGACAGGGGCGAGCTCCGGGTCCTGCACCAGCGCCCGGAGGCCGGCGGCCCCGAGGAGCAGGGCGTTGGCCTCCTCGGCAGCGGCTGCGGCCGCATCGGGGTCGAGAGCAGCGGCGTCGGGGGCGAGAGCGACCACCGCCCGATCGAGCAGTCCCAGGACCTCGTCGGCGGTGGGCGTGGGCCGGGCCGACCGGCGCCTCAGGACGGCGATGATCCCGCACATGGTTGGAACTCCCTGCTCGGACGGCCGACGGCACCGACCGGGCCAGTGTAGGACCCACCCACCACCCCTCCGAAAGGGTCCGATCGACCCGATGCCCGGGGATCGGATGGCTCAGGAGCGGCCGAGCTCCTCGGCGAGCGCGCAGAGCTCGTCGACCACCTGGGCCGCCAGCTCCGGTGTCTCCGCCTCGGCCATGACCCGGATGAGCGGCTCGGTCCCCGACGGGCGCAGGACCACCCGACCCCGCTCACCGAGGTCCTGCTCGAGCTCGGCCACCCGCGCCCGCATGCCGGCGACGACCCGGTCCCGATCGCCGGCGACCCGCACGTTGCGGAGCACCTGCGGGAACTGCCGCATGCTCGACGCGGCCAGCGCGCCGAGCGGGCGGCCGCCGCGGACCAGGACGTCGAGCAGCTGGACACCGGTGAGCAGGCCGTCGCCGGTGGTGGCGAGGTCGCGGTGGATGACGTGCCCCGACTGCTCGCCGCCGAGGCTCCAGCCGTTCGCCTCGAGCGCCTCGAGGACGTAGCGGTCGCCCACGGCGGTCTCCACCACGGAGATCCCGTGCTCGGCCATCGCCAGGCGGAAACCGAGGTTGGTCATGACCGTCACGACGACCGTGTCCCCCGGCAGCGCGCCGCGGCGCTGCCGGTCGAGCGCGCAGATGGCGATGATGCGGTCGCCGTCCACGAGCCCGCCGTGCTCGTCCACGGCGATCACCCGGTCGGCATCACCGTCGAAGGCGAGTCCGGCGTCGGCGCCCTCGGCGACGACTCGCGCCTGGAGGTCGGCCGGGTGCGTCGATCCGCACCCCCCGTTGATGTTGACCCCGTCGGGCGCATCGTGGATGGCGACGACCGTGGCGCCCAGCGCCTCGAGCGCAGTCCGGGCCACGCCCGACGCCGCGCCGTTCGCACAGTCGACCACGACCCGGAGTCCGTCCAGGCGACGGCCGTCGAGGCTCGCGACGACGCCGGCGACGTACTCCTCGCTGCGGTCGCGCACCGGAGCGGGGACCGCCGGCAACGGCACCGCCGCCCCCTCGTCCCAGAGCCGATCGATGTCGGCCTGGATGGCGGCCTGGGTCGCATCGTCGAGCTTCCGTCCGCCGGCGGCGAAGAGCTTCACCCCGTTGTCCGTGTACGGGTTGTGCGACGCCGAGATCATGGCGGCCGGGCGGCCGTCGCGTGCGGCACAGCCGGCGAGGCCGGGCGTGGGGAGCACCCCGAGCAGTTCCACCGACCCTCCGCCCGCGACGATGCCGGCGGCGAGCGCCGTCTCGAGCGCGGGTCCGGAGATCCGCGTGTCGCGTGCGATCAGGTAGGGACCCACACCGAGGTGCGCGACCGCGGCACGCCCGAGGATCCCGACGAAGGCCTCCGACAGCTCACCGTCGGCCGCGCCACGCACGCCATCGGTACCGAACCGCGGCGGTGCCATGGCAGAGTCGCCGGCTGCGCTCAGCGCTTGCTGTACTGCGGCGCCTTGCGGGCCTTCTTGAGGCCGTACTTCTTCGACTCCTTCGTCCGCGGGTCACGCGTGAGGAAGCCGGCCTTCTTGAGGGCTTCGCGCAGCTCCGGGTCGAGCGCGACGAGCGCCCGGGAGATCCCGAGACGCAGGGCGCCCGCCTGACCGCTCGGGCCGCCGCCGTGCAGGGTGGCGTCGATGTCGTAGTTCTCGCCGGTCTCGGTGAGCCGCAGCGGCTCGAAGAGGTGCATCTGGTGCGACTGCGACGGGAAGTAGTCGGCCATCGGCCGGCCGTTCACCGTGATGGTTCCGGAACCGGGGCGGAAGCGGACCCGGGCGACGGCCTGCTTGCGACGCCCGGTGGCCTGCACGAGGGGATGCGGCATCTGATCGGTCTCCTCAGACGGCCCGGGTGCGGGCGTGCTCGATGGTGCGGGCGACCGGCATCTGGGCGCCGTGCGGGTGGGTGGGGCCGGCGTACACCTTCAGCTTCTTCAGCATCTGGCGGCCGAGGCGGTTCTTCGGCAGCATGCCGCGGATGGTGCGACGCACCGCTTCCTCCGGCTTGCGGCCGAGGAAGTGGTCGTAGGTCTCCGACTTGATGCCACCCGGGTAACCGGTGTGGCGGTAGACCAGCTTGCTCGCACCCTTGCCGGAGGTCAGCACGACCTTGTCGGCGTTCACGATGATGACGTGGTCGCCCATGTCCATGTGCGGGGTGAACGTGGCCTTGTGCTTGCCACGCAGGAGGCGGGCGACCTCGGTGGCCAGACGCCCGAGGACCATGCCCTCGGCGTCGATGACGTGCCACGCGCGCTCGATCTCGCTGGCCTTCGGGGTGTACGTGGACACGATGGATCCTCGTCGCGATCGGTGAGAGCAGGCGGTCGGTCCGGACGGACCGCACGCCGGGGCGATGGTCGGGCATGTCACGACACGCTCGACACCAGCCGACGCTCCGGCTGCCGGGCATGACGACCGGCGGCCCGGAGGCCGGAGGAGAACGATACGGCCGACCCCGGCGAACGGCAACTCCGGCGCCGTCACCCTCCGGCGCGGGTCGGCGCCTCGGCGTAGCGGACCGCCCACAGCACCAGGCCGTGCGGTGGTGCCGGCGAGCCCGCGCAGGCCCGGTCACCCGAGGCGAGCACCTCGAGGAGCTCGCCCGCCCGTCGACGACCCCGGCCGACGTCGACCAGGGTCCCCACGATGCTGCGCACCATCTGGTGGCAGAAGGCCGTCGCCTCGATCTCGAACTCGAGCAGGTCGCCGGTCGGCGGCAACCAGCGCGCCGCCAGGACCCGGCGGACGAGCGACGCGGGGGTGCCGTCGGGGTTGGGGGCGGGTCGGCGACAGAAGGCCGCGAAGTCGTGCTCCCCGAGCAGGGGGATCGCCGCCTGGCGCATCGCGGCGAGCGACAGGGGTTCACGCACGTGCCAGACGGTCGGCGCCAGCAACGGGTCGGGTGTGGGCGCGTTCAGGATGCGGTAGCGATACGTGCGGGAGCGCGCCGAGAACCGTGCGTCGAACGATCCGTCCACGACGGCGACCGAACGCACCGCGATGGCCGGCGCGAGCTGTCGGTTCAGCGAGCCCACGAGACGGGCGGGGTCGAGCCGATCCGCCGGGACCTCCACCGTCACCACCTGCTCCCGGGCGTGGACGCCGGCGTCGGTGCGCCCGGCGCCGGTCAGCCCCCGAGCACCGCCGAGGGCGCGTCCGAGGGCCGCGGCGAGGTCACCGGCGACCGACCTGATCCCGTCGTTGGCGGCGAACCCCCGGAACGGTGCGCCGTCGTAGGCGAGGTCGATCCGGAGACGGCACCACGGACCCCCCGGCGACGCCGGATCGGCGGCCGGTCGCAGGTCCATGGTGGTCGGTCAGACCAGCTCGATCCGCGCCATCGGCGCGTTGTCGCCCTGTCGGGGCCCGAGCTTCAGGATCCGGGTGTACCCACCGGGGCGGTCGGCGTAGCGGGGGCCGATCTCGTCGAACAGCTTCGACGTCATCTCCTTGTCCCGCAGGAACGCCACCACCTGACGGTGGTTGTGGAGCCCGCCCTTCTTGGCCTTGGTGATCATCCGCTCGGCGACGGGCCGCATGGCCTTCGCCTTCGCCTCCGTGGTCACGATGCCCTCGGCAGCGATGAGCGAGGCGACGAGGTTGCCCATCATCGCCTTCTGGTGGGCGGCGGTCCCGCCGAAACGGCGGCCCTTCTTCGGAGTTCCAGGCATCGTGGATCAGTCCCTCGTGCGCAGCGAGAGGCCGCGCTCGTCAAGCTTGGCGACCACCTCGTCGAGCGACTTCTGTCCGAAGTTCGTGATGGCGAGCAGGTCGTCCTCGGTCTTCAGCAGGAGCTCCCCGACCGTGTTGATCTGGGCCCGCTTCAGGCAGTTGCGGGGACGCTCGGAGAGGTCGAGGTCCTCGATGGGGAGCTCGAGGTCGGGCGAGCCGCCCGACGGGCCGGCGACGTCGCCGAGCTCGAGACCCTGGGGCTCGTCGCTCATCTCGGCCACGAGTTGCACCAGCGACTGCAGGGTCGCGCCGGCCGACGCCAGCGCATCCCGCGGCGTGATGGAGCCGTCGGTCTCGATGTCGAGGATGAGCCGGTCGTAGTCGGTCGACTGCTCCACGCGGGTGGGCTCGACCTCGAAGGCCACCCGGCGAACCGGGGAGAAGATGGCATCGACCGGGATCACGCCGATGAGGTTCGACGCGTTCGCCCGATCGGCCGACAGGTACCCGCGCCCGCGCTCGATGGTGAGGTCCACGGCCAACCGCCCCTTCGCGTTGAGGGTGGCGATGTGGAGCTCGGGGTTGAGGATCTCGATGTCGGCGTGCGACTGCAGGTCTGCCGCCGTCGCCGATGCCGGGCCACGGACGTCGAGCCGCAGGGTGACGGGCTCGTCGCTGTGGGACCGCACCACGAGGTCCTTCAGGTTGAGGATCACGTCGGTGACGTCCTCGGCGACGCCCGAGAGGGTGTCGAACTCGTGCAGCGCATCGTCGAAGCGCACCTGGGTGATCGCGGCGCCGGGGATGGACGACAGGAGAGTCCGACGGAGCGAGTTGCCGATGGTGTGGCCGAAGCCCGGCTCGAGCGGGCCGATGGAGAAACGCTGGCGGTCGGCCTCGGGCTCGCCGATGGCCTCGACCGTGGGCCGCTGAATGACCAGCATCGTGGGTGGTACCTCGATCGTCGGTGTTGGGTGATTCGTCGCAGGCGGCTCGCTGCCGCCCGTGAGGGGCTACTTGCTGTAGAGCTCGACGATGAGCTGCTCGCGCACCGGGGTGTCGATCTGCTCACGGATGGGGAGCTCGCGCACCTTGATCTGGTGCGGCGACTCGCCCCGCTCGAGCCACGCCGGCGGCGTGCGATCGAGCACGTCGAGGTTCCACTGGACGATCAGGAGGTTCTTGGCCTTGGGGCCGAGCTCGACCACGTCGCCCTTGCGGACCCGGTAGCTGGGGATGTCGACCCGGCGGCCGTTCACCCGGACGTGGCCGTGGTTCACGAACTGCCGTGCCTGCGGACGGGTGGCCGCCCAGCCGGCGCGGTACACGATGTTGTCGAGCCGCAGCTCGAGGAACCGCAGCATGTTCTCGCCGGTCACGCCCTCACGCCGCGAGGCCTCGAGGTAGAGGTTGCGGAACTGGCGCTCGTTGAGACCGTAGGTGAAGCGTGCCTTCTGCTTCTCCTGCAGCTGCAGGAGGTACTCGGAGACGTTGCCCCGACGACGGGTGCGGCCGTGGACGCCCGGCGGGTAGGGCCGCTTCTCGAGGGCGATGGACTCGCCGCGGGTGCCCCAGATGTTGGTGCCGAGCCGGCGTGAGACGCGGGCGCGGGGACCGGTGTAGCGCGACATGTCGTCAGACCCTCCGCCGCTTGGGAGGGCGGCAACCGTTGTGGGGGACCGGCGTGACGTCCTTGATCCCCGTGACCTCGATCCCCGCGTTCTGGATGGCACGGATCGCCGTCTCACGACCCGAACCCGGGCCCTTCACGACGACGTCGACCTTACGGACACCGTGCTCCATGGCACGACGGGCGCACTGCTCGGCAGCCATCTGGGCGGCGAACGGGGTGGACTTGCGGGAGCCCTTGAACCCGACGTTGCCCGCCGAGGCCCACGCGAGGGTGTTCCCCGACTGGTCCGTGATCGTGACGATCGTGTTGTTGAACGAGCTGCGGATGTGCGCCACCCCGTAGGTGACGTTCTTCCGCTCCCGGCGGCGGGGCCGCCGGCCTCCAGCCTGAGGCTTCGCCATCGCTACTTCCGTGCCTTCTTCTTGCCGGCCACCGTCTTCTTGGGGCCCTTGCGGGTGCGTGCGTTCGTGTGGGTCCGCTGACCCCGGACCGGCAGCCCCTTGCGGTGCCGCAGGCCCTGGTAGCAGCCGATCTCCATCTTCCGCTTGATGTTCTGGGACACCTCGCGGCGGAGGTCGCCCTCGACCTTCAGGTTCTGTTCGATGTGAGCGCGGATCCGCGCCACCTCGTCGTCGGTGAGGTCACGGACGCGGGTGTCGATGTTGACCCCTGTTGCCTCGCAGATCTCCTGCGCGGTGTGGCGGCCGATGCCGTGGATGTACGTCAACGAGATCTCGACCCGCTTGTCGCGGGGGATGTCGACGCCGGAGATTCGAGCCATCGCCCTACCCCTGCCTCTGCTTGTGGCGCTTGTTCTCGCAGATGACCCGCACGACGCCGTGGCGGCGGATCACCTTGCAGTTCTCGCACATCTTCTTGACGCTTGGACGAACCTTCATGGGTGGCCTTCGGTCGGGCCCGGGACGGGCCGCTTCACTTGTACCGGTAGGTGATTCGACCTCGTTGGAGGTCGTACGGGGTCAGCTCCACCTGGACCCGATCGCCGGGCAGGATGCGGATGTAGTGCATGCGCATCTTCCCGGAGATGTGTGCGAGGACGACGTGCCCGTTGTCCAGCTCCACCCGGAACATGGCGTTCGGGAGGGGCTCGACGACGGTGCCCTCGAGCACGATCGCGTCTTCCTTGGGCTTGGGCAGGGCTGACCTCCTGGTCGAACCGGCGAGACAGGGGTGGCAGGAAGCCCGAAGCGGGCCCACCCCTGGGCCGGGGAACTACGCTACCGCTCCTGGCTGATGCCACCAACTCCGTGGCATCAGCTCAACAGCATTCGTCATGTCGCTCCTCGATCGAAGCGACGAGACGGGCGAACACCTCGTCCTCGGTCCCCATGCCGTCGATGGTGGCGAGGAGGCCGCGGGAGGCGAACCACGACAACAGTGGCGCCGTCTCCTGCTCGTAGAGCTCGAGACGGCGACGGATGGATGCCTCGGTGTCGTCGGCGCGGCCCCGGGCCAGCATGCGGGCGGTGACCTCGTCGACGGGGACGTCGAGGTTGATCGCCACGTCGAGCCCACCGGGGCCGACGATCCGCTCCAGCGTCTCTGCCTGGGCCGGGGTGCGGGGGAAGCCGTCGAGGAGGAAGCCGTCGGCGACGACGTCGGGCTGTCCGAGCCGCTCCTCGACGATGCCGTTCATGATCTCGTCGGGGACGAGCTCGCCGACGTCCATGAGTGCCTTGGCCTTCTGCCCGAGCTCGGTGCCGGCGACGACCGCGGCGCGCAGCATGTCGCCGGTGGAGATGTGGACGGTGCCGTAGCGCTCGACCAGCCGGGCGCACTGCGTGCCCTTCCCGGAGCCCTGGCGGCCCACGATGACGAGGCGGACGGGGCTCACTTCAGGAAGCCTTCGTAGTTGCGCATCATCAGCTGGCTGTCGATCTGCTTCATGGTCTCGAGCGCCACGCCCGAGGAGATCATCAGGGAGATGCCGATGAAGCCGAACCCGCCGGCGCCCGCGCCGGCAGAGCTGTTGACCGACGAACCGGAGTCGAGGAAGAGCTGGATGAAGATGGAGGGGATGAGGGCCACGCCGGCGATGAAGAGCGCGCCCGGCAGCGTGATCCGGGACAGGACCTTGCTCAGGTAGCGCTCCGTCTGCGGGCCCGGGCGGATGCCCGGGATGAAGCCGCCCTGCTTGCGGAGGGTGTCGGCCTGCTTCACGGGATCGAAGCTGATCGCCGTGTAGAAGTAGGCGAACCCGATGATCAACAGGCCCATGAGCAAGTAGTAGGTCACCGACTGCGAGTTCGTGATGTGGTCGTTCACGAACCGCTGGAACCCCTCCCACGGCAGCGCCGCGGCGAGCAGGACCGGGAGGTAGAGCACCGAGCTGGCGAAGATGATCGGGACCACGCCGGACTGGTTGACCTTCAGCGGGATGTAGGTGCTCTGACCGCCGTACATCCGGCGACCGACCACGCGCTTCGCGAACTGGACCGGGATGCGCCGCTGGCCCTGTTCCACGAACACGATGGCGAAGATCAGCGCGACGGCGATGGCCAGCACGACGGCGAGGGCCACGGAGCCGTTCTCCGCCTGGATCTGGCTCCCGATGGCGGGGAAGCCCGAGATCACCGAGGCGAAGATGAGGAGCGACATGCCGTTGCCGATCCCCCGCTGGGTGATGAGCTCGCCCATCCACATGAGCAGGGCGGTACCGGCGGTGAGGGTCAGCACCACGATCGAGACGGTGCCGATGTGGAAGTTCGGGAGCAGTCCCGCGCCCGCCGACCCCGTGATGGGGTTGCTGTCCTGGTTGAACAGGAAGGCGAAGCTCGTGGCCTGGATCACCGCGATGACGATGGTCAGGTACCGCGTCCACTGGGTGATCTTGCGCTGGCCGACCGCCCCTTGCTGCTGCCACTGCTCGATCTTCGGGATGACCACACCCAGGATCTGCATGATGATCGACGCCGTGATGTACGGCATGATCCCCAGGGCGAAGATCGCGAAGGTGGTCAGCGCGCCGCCCGAGAACAGCTGCATGAAGGCGAGGATGCCCCCGCGGTTCGCCTGGTCGCGGAGCAGTTCGACCTGCTGGACGTCGATGCCCGGCGCCGGGATGAACGCCCCCAGGCGGTAGAGCACGATCATGAACAGGGTGAACAGGATCTTGTTCCGCAGGTCGCCGACCCGGAACATGTTGAGCATGCTCGACAGCACGGACTGCTCCTCCACGACGATCCGGTGACCGCCCCGCCGCAGCGGGACGCACCGGACGTCGGTCAGCGATTCGAGTGGGCGTTCCCGTCCACCGGCGGACGACCCTGCTTGTACGGCAGGGGCAGGACCTCAACCGTACCGCCGGCAGCACTGACGGCCTCGGCGGCACTCTTGGAGAAGGCGTGGGCGTGCACCGTGACCGAACGGGTCAGCTCCCCACGGCCGAGCACCTTCAGGAGCGCTCCCTTGGAGACGAGCCCCTTGGCGTAGAGCGCCTCGGGTGTCACCACGTCGAGGCCGGACGCCTCGATCACGTCGAGGTTGACCGCCTGGTACTCGATCCGGAACGGGTTGCGGAAGCCCTTCAGCTTCGGGACCCGCTGCTGGAGGGGCATCTGGCCACCCTCGAAGCCGGGGCGCACCGTGTTCCGGGCCCGCTGGCCCTTGGAGCCGCGACCCGAGGTCTTGCCCTTGCTGCCGATGCCGCGGCCGACACGCTTGGGGCTCTTGGTCGAGCCGGGTGCGGGCTTCAGGTCATGGATCTTCATGTCAGTCGACCTCCTCCACCTTCACGAGGTGGGGAACCCGTGCGATCATCCCGCGGATCTCCGGCCGATCAGGCTGCTGCACGGACCGGCCGATCCGGCCCAGTCCCAGCGCGCGGAGCGTGCCCCGCTGCTTGGGCTTGGTCCCGATGGCCGAACGGACCTGGGTGATGCGGAGCTCCGCCATCACGACTCCCTGCTGTGGCTGGAGCCGCCGCGCTCGGACTCGCGGTACGCGTCCCACATGCCCTTCGGGAGGAAGGACTCGGGGTCGAGACCGCGCAGGCGGGCGATCTCGTCCGGGCGCATCAGCGCCTGCAGACCGGCGATCGTCGCGCGGGCGACGTTGATGTGGTTCGACGAGCCGAGGGACTTGCACAGCACGTCGTGGATGCCCGCCTCCTCGAGGATCTGGCGGGCGGCGCCGCCTGCGATCACGCCGGTACCCGGCGCCGCAGGCTGGAGGAGCACCCGACCGGCGCCGAGCTCACCGAGCACCGGGTGCACGATCGTGGATCCGGCGAGGGGCACACGGAAGAGGTTCTTCTTGGCCTCCTCGGTGCCCTTCTGGATGGCGAGGGGCACCTCCTTGGCCTTGCCGTACCCGAGGCCGACCCGGCCGGCACCGTCACCGATCACCACGAGCGCGGTGAACGAGAACCGCCGACCGCCCTTGACGACCTTGGCCACCCGGTTGATGTCGATGACCCGGGACTCGCGCAGCTGCGCCTCGCCGTTGGTGGTCTCGATCACGTCAGAACTCCAATCCGCCATTGCGGGCGGCGTCGGCGAGGGCGGCGACCCGCCCGTGGTACTGGTAGCCGCCCCGGTCGAACACGACCCGGGTGACGCCGGCGGAGGACGCCCGCTCGGCGACCAGCTTGCCGACCGCGGCCGCGGCCTCCTTGCTGCTGGTCGACAGCGAGCGCAGCGACGCCTCGTGGCTCGACGCAGCCGCGAGTGTGCGGCCGCTGATGTCGTCGATCACCTGGGCCGTGATGTGCCGGTTCGACCGGTGCACGGCCAGGCGGGGCCGCTCGGCCGTGCCGCGCAGGTCCTTGCGGACCCGGCGGTGCCGGCGCTGACGGCGATCCCGACGTTCCTTCGCGATGTCCTTCATTACTTCTTCCCGGCCTTCCCGGCCTTCCGGGCCACACGCTCGCCGGCGTAGCGCACACCCTTGCCCTTGTAGGGCTCGGGCTTGCGGAGTCGGCGGATCTCCGCAGCGACCTGCCCGACGGCCTGCTTGTCGATCCCGACCACACTGATCTGTGTGGGGACCGGCACCTCGAAGGTGATGCCGTCCGGCGCCTGGATCTCGACCGGGTGGCTGAAGCCGAGCGAAAGCTCCAGCTTGTCCGGCGACTTGGCGGCGGCGCGGTAGCCGACGCCGACGATCTCCAGGTTCTTGTGGTAGCCGTCGGAGACGCCGACGACCATGTTGTTGATCAGCGTCCGGGAGAGACCGTGCAGCGAGCGGTTCTGCCGCTCGTCGTTCGGGCGCTCGACGACCAACGTGTCGCCGTCCTGGCGCACGCTGATGTCGCCCGGCAGCTGCAAGTCGAGGGTCCCCTTGGGGCCGGTCACCTCGATGCGACCGTCACCGATCGACACCGACACGCCGGCGGGAACCGTGATGGGGGCACGTCCGATACGTGACATCAGGCAGCCCTCCTCACCAGACGAAGCAGAGGACTTCGCCGCCGAGCTTGCGCTTGCGCGCCTCCCGGTCGGTCATGAGGCCCTTGCTGGTCGAGACGACGGCGACACCGAGGCCGCCGAGGACGCGCGGGATGCGGTCCGACTTCGAGTACACCCGGAGACCGGGCTTGGACACCCGCCGCAGGCCGTGGATCACGCGCTCACGGTCGGGGGAGTACTTCATGCCGATGGTCAACATCTGCCCGGGCCCGTTGGGGTTCTCGGCGACGGCGAAGTCGGCGATGTACCCCTCGGCCTTGAGCAAGGTGGCCAGAGCGACCTTCTGCTTCGACGACGGCATGCTGACCTTCTGGTGCATCGCCGTGTTGGCGTTGCGGATCCGCGTCAGCATGTCGGCGATGGGATCAGTCATCATCGCGGTACGACCCCCTCACCAGCTCGCCTTGGTGACACCGGGGAGCTCGCCCGCATGGGCCATCTCCCGCAGGCACACCCGGCAGAGGTTGAACGTCCGGAAGACCGCCCGGGGCCGACCGCAGCGACGGCACCGGGTGTAGGCGCGGACCTTGAACTTCGGGGTCCGCTGCTGCTTGTTGATCAGTGCCTTCTTCGCCATTACTGCTGCCCCTCACGTCGGAACGGGAACCCGAACGCATCGAGCAGGGCCCTGCCTGCAGCGTCGGTCCGCGCGGTGGTGACGATCGTGATGTCCATGCCCCGGGACTGGTCGACCTTGTCGTAATCGATCTCCGGGAAGATCAGCTGTTCGGTGACCCCGAACGTGTAGTTGCCGCGTCCGTCGAACGCCTTCGGGGGAAGCCCCCGGAAGTCACGGATGCGGGGCACCGCCAGCGAGATCAGGCGGTCGAGGAACTCCCACATCCGGTCGCCGCGGAGGGTCACCTTCGCGCCGATGGCCTGGCCCTCACGCAGCTTGAAGCCGGCGATCGACTTCTTCGCCCGCGTGATCGCCGGTCGCTGGCCGGTGATCAGCTGGAGATCGCCCATGGCCTTCTCGAGGAGGTTGGCGTTCTGCGCCGCCGCCCCGAGGCCCATGTTCACGACGATCTTCTCGATCTTCGGGACTTCCATCACGTTGGCCAGGCCCAGCTCGGCCTGCAGACGCTCACGGATCTCGGTGTCGTAGGCGACCTTGAGGCGCGGGCGGTACCCGGTAGGGGTTGCGGTGTCGCTCATCAGATGTCCACCCCCGTCCGTCGGCAGATCCGGACCTTGGTGCCGTCCGCGTCGATCCGGTAACCGACACGGGTCGGCTTGCCGTCGCTCGGGCTGATGACGGCCACGTTCGAGACGTGGATCGGCATCGTCTTGTCGATGATCCCGCCCTGCTGGTTCTTCTGGGTCGGCTTCTGGTGCTTCCGGGCGATGTTGACGCCCTCGACGATCACCTTCTGCTCGGCGGGGAGCGCTGCGATCACGCTGCCCTGCTTGCCCTTGTCCTTGCCGGCGAGGACCTGCACCCGATCACCCTTGCGGATCTTCATTCAGATCACCTCCGGGGCGAGCGACACGATCCGCATGAACTGCTTCTCGCGGAGCTCACGGCCGACGGGGCCGAAGATGCGGGTCCCGCGCGGCTGGCGGTTGTCGTTGATCAGCACGGCGGCGTTCTCGTCGAAGCGGATGTACGAGCCGTCCGCCCGCCGCGACTCCTTCTTGGTCCGGACGACGACGCACTTGACGACATCGCCCTTCTTCACCGCAGCGCCGGGGATGGCGTCCTTGACGGTGGCGACGAAGATGTCGCCGATGGCGGCATAGCGGCGCTTCGAGCCGCCGAGCACCTTGATGCAGAGGACCTCACGGGCGCCGCTGTTGTCGGCGACCTTCAGCCGGGATTCCTGCTGGATCATCTACTTCGCCCTCTCCACGATCTCGAGGAGGCGCCACCGCTTCAGCTTCGAGAGCGGACGGGTCTCCTGCACGCGGACGCGGTCGCCCACCCGCAGCTCGTTCTGCTCGTCATGGACGTACAGGCGAGCGGTGCGCTGGACGGTCTTGCTGTAGCGGCGGTGCCGCACCCGATCGATCGACGCGACGACGGCGGTCTTCTCCATCGCGGTGGACACGACCAGGCCCTCACGCACCTTGCGGCTGTTCGGCCGCTCGACGACGGTGTCCTCGGACATCACCGGGCCTCCACTCCGAGCGACTCCGCCGCCCGGATCTCACGGCTGCGCAGCTCGGTCATGAGGCGGGCGACATCGCGCTTGACCTCACGGATCCGAGCGGTGTTCTCGAGCTGGCCCGTGGCCAGCTGGAACCGCAGGTTGAACAGTTCTTCCTTGGCGCCGGACAGGCGCTCGAGCAGATCGGTGTCGCCCAGGCCCGTCAGCGTCTTCTGCTTCGCCATCAGAAGGCCTCCTCACGAGCGATGAAGCGGGCCTTGATCGGCAGCTTCTGGATGGCGCGCTCGATGGCGGCCCGTGCGACCTCGGGATCGTGGTAGGAGAGCTCGAACATCACGCGGCCCGGCTTCACCACGGCGACCCAGCGCTCCGGGTTGCCCTTGCCCGAACCCATGCGGGTCTCCGCCGGCTTCTGGGTGACGGGCTTGTCGGGGAACACCGTGATCCACACCTTGCCGCCACGCTTGATGTGGCGGGTCATGGCGATACGGGCGGCCTCGATCTGCCGGGCGGTGATCCACCCGGGCTCGAGTGCCTGGATGCCGTACTCACCGAAGTTGACGGAGGTCTGGCCCTTGGCCGTCCCCTTCATCCGACCGCGCTGGTGCTTGCGGTGACGGACCTTTCTCGGCATCAGCATCGTCAATCACCGTCCCCAGGCCGGAAGTGCGGCGTCTCGTGGTGTTCACGGGTGGATCGCTCGATCTCCTCCTCCTCGGCGAGGAGGCGCTCGAACTCGGGATCCGCCGGCTTGATCAAGGGCTCGGCCGCAGGGCCGGTCTCGACCTCGGCCTCCTCCGCCGGTGCGCCCTCGGGGCGCCGACGGGCGGCGGCAGCCGACGAGACCACCTTGCGCGGACGGCCCTGGCCGGAGGTCTCCCCTGCCGCCATCGCCGCCTCACGGCTGATCTTGTCCTCGACCTGCGCCCGGTACGGGAGGATGTCGCCCTTGTAGATCCACACCTTCACGCCGATGCGGCCGTAGGTGGTGTGGGCCTCGCGGAAGCCGTAGTCGATGTCCGCACGTAGCGTATGTAGCGGCACCCGACCCTCGCGGTACCACTCGGTCCGGGACATCTCGGCGCCACCGAGTCGACCCGAGCACTGCACCCGGATGCCGAGGGCGCCCGCCTTCTGGGCGTTCTGCACGGCGCGCTTCATCGCCCGGCGGAACGCCACACGACCGGCGAGCTGGTCGGCGACGCCCTGGGCGATCAGCGCAGCGTCGAGTTCGGGCTGCTTGATCTCCTGGATGTTCAGCTGCACGCGGTTGTTGCCGGTGAGCTTGGCGAGACCACCACGAAGCCGGTCGGCCTCGCTGCCCCGCCGGCCGATGACGATGCCCGGCCGGGCGGTGTGGACGTCGATGCGCAGCCGGTCACGGGTGCGCTCGACCTCGATGCGGCTGATCGCAGCGTGCGGCAGCTGGGTCATCAGGTAGTTGCGGATCTTCCAGTCCTCGATCACCGAGTCGGCGTACTCGCCACGGGTGGCGAACCACCGCGACTTCCAGTCCGTGGTGATCCCGAGGCGGAAGCCGTACGGGTTGACCTTCTGGCCCATCAGTCGTCCTCTCCCTCGGCCTCGGCTGCGCCGCCGGGCGCTGCGAAGCCCGCGCGCTCGGCGTCCTCGGCGGTCGCGAACCACACCTCGGCGACGGTCTGGCCGTAGTACCGGCTGCCCGGCACGTGGTACAGCATCGAGTCCTCGTTGCCCTTGATCTCGAAGCCCTCGGGCGCGGAGCCGTCCTCGAGGGGAGCGGCCGAACCAGGCCCGTACGGCCCCTCCGCGACGCCGCCCTCGGCCACGGCGTCACCGTGGTCGTGGTCGTGGTCGTGGTCGTGATCGTGATCGTGGTCGTGGTCGTGGTCGTGGTCGTGATCCGCTTCACGGCGCTCGGCCTCGAGGCGACGGCTCTGCGCCACCCGGCGGCGGCGAGCCTCAGCGGCGTGACCGCTGGAGGTGGCGCCCTTGGCGGCGGCGCGGGCACGCTGCCGGTCGAGCTCCTCGGAGCTGTACCGGCTCACGATCACCGTGATGTGGCAGGTGCGCTTCCGGATCCGAGTGGCGCGGCCACGGGCACGAGGACGCCACCGCTTCAGCGTGGGTCCTTCGTCGGCGTAGCACGACGACACGTAGAGCTCCTCGGCCACGAGACCGTCGTTGTTCTCTGCGTTGGCGACGGCCGAGTCGAGGGTCTTGCGGATGAGGTCCGCCACGTCCTTCTCGGACAGCTGCAGGATCTGGGTGGCACGTCCGTAGGACTCACCGCGGATCTGGTCGAGGACCTGTCGGGCCTTGTAGGCCGACACTCGCGCGTATCGCAACTGCGCGCGGGTGCCGGGGCGCTCGTTGGTCTTGGGGCCGGGCATCAGCGTCGCGCCCCCCGCTCCTGACCGGCGTGGAACTTGAACGTCCGGCTCGGGGCGAACTCGCCGAGCTTGTGCCCGACCATGGCTTCGGTGACGTACACAGGCAC
Organism: Acidimicrobiales bacterium; assembly: GCA_040382135.1. GTDB lineage: Bacteria > Actinomycetota > Acidimicrobiia > Acidimicrobiales > JBEIGA01 > JBEIGA01. Next base: position 4,727 of record JBEIGA010000019.1, on the reverse strand, counting down.
GTGCTTGCGCCCGTCGTGCACGGCAATGGTGTGCCCGACCATGTCGGGGATGATGGTGGACCGTCGAGACCACGTCTTGATGACGCGCTTCTCGTTCTTTGCATTCAAGTCGTCGACCTTCTTGAGAAGGTGGTCGTCGACGAATGGGCCCTTCTTCAGACTGCGCGGCATGGCCGGGGTTACCTCCGAGCCCCACGCGTCCGGCGGCGCCGGACGATGAGTTTGTCGGACTGCTTCTTATTCGAACGAGTGCGGCCTTCGGGCTTGCCCCAGGGCGACACGGGATGACGACCGCCGGAGGTCTTGCCCTCGCCGCCACCGTGGGGGTGGTCGACCGGGTTCATGGCGACGCCGCGGGTCTGCGGACGAACGCCCTTCCAGCGGTTGCGACCGGCCTTGCCGATCTTGATGAGCTCGTGCTCGCTGTTGCCCACCACGCCGATGGTGGCCCGGCAGGACAGGGGCACGCGGCGCATCTCGCTGCTGGGGAGGCGGAGGATGGCGAAGTCGCCGTCCTTGCCCACCAACTGCACGCTCACGCCGGCGCTCCGGGCCATGCGGGCACCGCCGCCGGGCTTGAGCTCGACGTTGTGCACGACGGTACCGACGGGGATGAACCTGAGCTCGAGGGCGTTGCCGGGACGGATCTCGGAGCCGTGACCGGACTGCAGGACGTCACCGACCTTCACCCCCTCCGGGGCGAGGACGTACCGCTTCTCGCCGTCGAGGTAGTGGAGGAGCAGGATGCGGCAGGTGCGGTTCGGGTCGTACTCGACCGCAGCGACCTTGGCGGGTACGCCGTCCTTGTTCCGCTTGAAGTCGATGACGCGATACCGCTGCTTGTGACCACCACCCTTGTGGCGGGCGGTCTTCCGGCCGACGTTGTTCCGGCCGCCGCTGGAGGACTGCTTCGAGAGCAGGCTCTTCTCCGGCGTCGTCTTGGTGATCTCCGAGAAGTCGGAGGTCGTCTGGAACCTGCGGCCGGGGCTGGTGGGCTTGCGCTTGCGGAGACCCATGGTCAGACCTCGAACAGCTCGATCGTGTCGCCCTCGGCGAGGGTGACGTATGCCCGCTTCGTGTCCGCACGCTTGCCGTAGGTGGCTGCCTTGCGGTTGCGCTTGCGCTTGCCCTGGCGGTTCAGGGTGTTCACCCCGGTGACCTTGACGTCGAAGATCTTCTCGATCGCCTGACCGATCTCGATCTTCGAGGCGTCCGGGTGGACCTGGAACGTGTACACGTTGCGATCCAGGAGCCCGTAGGACTTCTCCGAGACCACCGGTGCCAGGATGATGTCGCGGGGATCCTTCACGACTGCTCACCGCCCTCGGCCGCCGAAGCGGCGCCGTCGACCGGGAGGGTCTCCCGGGTGAAGACCACGACGTCCGCGACGAGGACGTCGTAGGCGTTCAGCTGGCCCGGCGCCAGGAGGTGCACGGCCGGGACGTTGCGGAAGCTGAGCCAGGCGTTGCGGTCCTCGTCACCGAGCACCACGAGCACCCGTCCCGTAGCGCCGATCGCCTCGAGGGCGGCAACCGCCGCCTTGGTGCTCGGCTGCTCGAAGGACCAGGCGTCGACCACGATCACGTTGCCCTCGGCAGCGCGATCGGCGAGCGCGGACCGGAGCGCCAAGCGGATCATCTTCTTGTTGGTGCGCTGGGCGTAGCTCCGCGGCTGCGGGCCGTGCACCACACCACCGCCACGCCAGTGCGGCGCACGGGTGGAGCCCTGTCGGGCACGACCGGTGCCCTTCTGCTTCCAGGGCTTCGCGCCGCCCCCGCGCACCTCGGAGCGCGTCTTGGTCTTGTGGGTACCGGCACGCCGAGCGGCGAGCTGCGCGGTCACCACCTGGTGCAGGACAGCAACGTTCGGCTCGATGCCGAAGATCGCGTCATCCAGCTCGACCGTGCCCGCGGCACCGCCGGCCGGGGTCCGCAAGGACACCGTTGCCATCACCGACCTCCCTTGACCGCGTCACGCACGATGACGGTCCCGCCGCGGGGGCCGGGTACGGCACCTCGGACGAGCAACAGCCCGCGCTCCGGGTCTGCCTGGACCACCTTGAGGTTCAGCGTGGTGACCTTCTGGCCGCCGTACTGACCCGGAAGCTTCTTGCCCTTGAACACCCGGGCCGGCGTGGCGCAGGAGCCGACGGAGCCGGGGACGCGGTGGACCTTGTGCGTACCGTGGGAGGCACCCTGGCCGCTGAAGCCGTGGCGCTTCATGGCGCCGGCGAACCCCTTGCCCTTGCTCACGGCCGTGACGTCCACGATCTCGCCCGCCTCGAGCGTGTCGGCACCGAGCTCCTGTCCGACCTCGTAACCGGAGACGTCCTCGAGCCGGAGCTCGACGAGGGCCTCGCCGGGCGCCACGCCCGCTGCCTTGAAGTGACCGGCCTCGGGGCGGGTCAGCTTGCTCTCCCGTCGGGACCCGAAGGTGACCTGGAGAGCGCTGTACCCGTCGCGGTCCGGCGTCTTGATCTGCACGATCCGGCAGGGAGCGACCCGGAGGACGGTGACCGGGACCACCCGGTTCGCGTCATCCCAGATCTGCGTCATCCCGACCTTCTCGCCGACGATCGCCTTGTTCGCCATGACGGCTCGTTCCTCACCTGTGGGGGACCGGAACCGGTCCCCGTGTCACGCGAACGCTCCGCACGGGCAGACCCGGCGGAGCGTCGCTCGGTTGTGCCGCCCGGTTCCCGCGGCGCGGGCCTTGGCGGACGTCAGATGACGTGGCGCCCAGCCCGCAGGGCAGGTGAGCGCACGAGTGGGGCATCGTACCGGTCCCGGGGGCGCACTTCCAACCGGCGCCCGCGCAGTCCGTGAATCTCGGCGCTGGGACCGGTAGCGTCCCGCTCATCCCTGCCCCCGAGCGTGAGACCGGTTCCCCGTGAACGTGACGCCCGATCCGCCCGGCAACGGCGGCCCGGCGCGAGCCGATCGTGCCCCGCGTTGGGTGACCCGACTGGTCCTCGGCATCTTCGCAGGCGCGGTCGTCCTCTACTACGGGCGCGGCGTGGTCGCCTCCCTGCGACCCCTGCTCATCATGCTGCTGCTGTCGCTCTTCCTCTCGTTCGCGATCGAGCCGGCGGTCAACCGGCTCGAGCGGGCCGGCGTGCGGCGCGGCGTGGGCACCATGACGGTGTTCGGGCTGGTGGTGCTCGCCCTCGTCGGGTTCGGCGTGGCGATGGCGACGGTGCTGTCCGAGCAGATCACCGAGTTCGCGGACGACGTCCCCGGCTACCTCGAGGACTTCGGCGACTGGCTCGAGGAGACCTTCGGGATCGAGGGGGCGACCGACGACCTGATCGCCGACTACGAGTCGGGCGACCTGGCCGACCGGTTCACCAACTTCGCGGACGACCTCGCGCGGTTCGGCGCGACCATCGTGAACCTCCTGTTCCAGGTGTTCACCATCGCCCTGTTCACCTTCTACCTGGTGGCCGAGGGGCCGGCGCTGCGCCGACAGGTGTGCAGCCTGCTGCCGGCCAACCGGCAGCGGGAGGTCCTCGAGCTCTGGGACCTCGCGATCGAGAAGACGGGCGGCTACATCGCCAGCCGGGCGATCCTCGCCATCCTGTCCTCGCTCGCCCACTGGCTCGTGTTCGCCGCCGTGGACGTGCCGTCGCCGCTCGCGCTCGCCCTCTGGGTCGGGATCATGTCCCAGTTCATCCCCGTGATCGGCACCTACCTCGCCGGGGCGCTCCCGATCGTGATCGGCTTCATCGCCGACCCGGCGACGGGGCTCTGGGCCCTGGTCTTCGTCATCGTCTACCAGCAGATCGAGAACTACGTCTTCGCCCCCCGGATCACCGCCCAGACGATGGAGATCCACGTCGCCCTCGCATTCGGCGCTGTCATCGCCGGTGCCGCGGTGCTCGGCCCGGTGGGTGCTCTGCTCTCGTTGCCAGCCGCCGCCACCATCCAGGCGTTCGTGTCGAGCTACCTCCGGCGCCACGAGGTCAACGAGGCCGTCCTCCTCGAGTCGCGGAGGCGACGGGGTCTGGGTGGCGTCCCGATCCGCAGCAAACGTCCACCGACCGCTCCCTGACGGGCACCTGCGGTCCGCAGGCGAAAACGGCGGGAGGGCGGGCTCGCGCCCGCCCTCCCGGCATCGTGCTCGGGCGACCCGGAGGTCAGCCCTGCTGGATCTTGATCTCGATGTCGACGCCGGCAGGCAGGTCGAGGCGCTGGAGCGAATCGACCGTCTTGGCGGAGGGCTCGAGGATGTCCAGGAGCCGCTTGTGCACCCGCATCTCGAAGTGCTCGCGCGAGTCCTTGTCCTTGAAGGGCGACCGGATCACCGTGTACCGGTGCTTCTCGGTCGGCAGGGGCACCGGCCCCCGGATCTCGGCGTTGGTCCGCACGACCGTCTCCACGATCTTCTTCGTGGACTGGTCGATGATCTCGTGGTCGTAGGCCTTGAGCCGGATCCGGATCCGCTGTCCTGCTGCCATCGGTCGCTCCCGGTCTACTTGAGGATCTTCGTGACCGAGCCGGCACCCACGGTCCGGCCACCCTCACGGATGGCGAACCGGAGACCGTCGTCCATGGCGATGGGGGCGATCAGGGTCACCTTCATCGTGGTGTTGTCGCCGGGCATGCACATCTCGGTGCCCTCGGGCAGGTCGATGGTGCCGGTGACGTCGGTGGTCCGGAAGTAGAACTGCGGCCGGTAGTTGGAGAAGAACGGCTTGTGGCGGCCGCCCTCCTCCTTGGTCAGCACGT
>JBEIGA010000018.1:0-24871 GCA_040382135.1 Acidimicrobiales bacterium | reverse complement strand
GGATCTCGATGCCATCGCGCTGGATGTACTGCCAGATGTCGAGCTCGGTCCAGTTCGAGATCGGGACCACGCGGATGTGCTCCCCCCGACGGTGCCGGCCGTTGTAGATGTCCCACAGCTCCGGCCGCTGGTTCTTCGGGTCCCACTGTCCGAACTCGTCCCGGAACGAGAAGACCCGCTCCTTCGCCCGGGCCTTCTCCTCGTCGCGGCGGGCGCCGCCGAACACGGCGTCGTAGCGGCCCTCCTCGATCGTCCGGAGCAGGGTGGCGGTCTGGAGGCGGTTGCGCGAGGCCCGGGGGCCGGTCTCCTCCACGACGCGACCTGCGTCGATGTCCTCCTGGACCGACCCGACCACGAGCTGGATCCCCAGTTCGGCCACCCGGCGGTCCCGGTAGTCGAGCACCTCCGGGAAGTTGTGGCCGGTGTCCACGTGGACCACCGGGAACGGGATGCGTGCCGGCCAGAACGCCTTCTCGGCGAGCCGCAGCATCACGATGGAGTCCTTGCCGCCCGAGAACAGCATGGCCGGCCGCTCGAACTCCGCGGCCACCTCCCGGATGATGTGGACGGACTCCGCCTCCAGCGCATCCAGGTTGGTCAGTTCGTAGGTCGTCGTCATCGGCGTCCTCGGCGTCGTGGTCTCGGGGTGACCGGGTAACGAAGGGAAAGCGTACGACCTCCCGGCCCCGGGGACGAGGGTCGGCAGGACTACGGTCGGCCCCATGCACCCGAACCTCGACGACGACCACGTCCTCGCCGCACACGTCGCCGACGCCGCCGGCGACCTCCTGATGGCCCTGCGGTCCCAGCTCGTCGCCGAGGGCGCCCCCGGGTCGGTGCTGAAGGCCGAGGGCGACCGCCGCTCCCACGAGCTGATCATGCGGATGCTGGCCGAGCACCGTCCCGCCGACGCCGTGCTCTCCGAGGAGGGCAAGGACGACCCCGTCCGTCTGACGGCGTCGCGCGTGTGGATCGTCGACCCGCTCGACGGCACCCGGGAGTTCAGCGAGCCGCCCCGCACCGACTGGGCCGTCCACGTCGCCCTCGCCGTCGACGGGGTGGCGGCCGCAGGCGCGGTCGCCCTGCCGGGGCTGGGGCGGACGCTCGGCACCCGCGTGCCCGAGCCCCTGCCGCCGGCGCCACCGGCCCGCCCCCGGCTCGTGGTCAGCCGGACGCGCCCCCCGGCCCTCACGGCGCACCTCGCCGCGGTCCTCGACGCGGAGCTCGTCGAGATGGGCTCTGCAGGCGCGAAGGCCATGGCCGTGCTCCGGGGCGAGGCCGACGTCTACGCCCACGCCGGCGGCCAGTACGAGTGGGACAACTGCGCCCCGGTCGCGGTGGCGGAGGCCGCCGGGCTCCACGTGTCACGGATCGACGGCTCCGGGCTCCGCTACAACCAGCCCGACGTCTACCTGCCCGACCTGCTGATCTGCCACCCCTCGCTCGCCGCACGCGTGCTCGAGGCCATCGCCACCGCGCCCGAGGCCTGAGCCCGGGGTCGGAAGGGGCGGCTCGGCGGGGGACCCGGCGGGATCCGCTGGCACACTCGGACCGTGGGTCCCACGGCCGCTTCCTCCGACACCGAGACCGTCGTCCCCGCCGGCGCAGCCCCTGCGCCAGCGGACCTCGCCATCGGTGCGTTCTCCGACAACCCGCCCTGGATCGTCGACCCGGACGCCATGCGCTGGCGGCACCGGGCCGAGGTCATCCGCGACACGGTCCGACGCCAGATCCCCCAGATGATCCGGCCTCGCCGGATCCCTCCGGGCACGCGCGTCGTGACCGTCGTCCGGCACCTCGGGGGTGCCGTGGCGGGCTGGTACCTGTTCGACCGACGCAAGGGCGGCAGCGCGTCCACCGAGGGCATCTCCCGGCGCCTCCGGGAGGCCGCCGAGGAGCTCGGCCCCACCTTCATCAAGCTGGGGCAGATCATCTCCTCCGGTGAGGGAATCTTCCCCGGACCGCTGGTGGAGGAGTTCAAGAAGTGCCGGGACCAGGTCCCCGCCGAGCCCTTCACCGTGGTTCGCCGGGTCATCGAGGAGGAGCTGGGCCGGCCGCTCGGGACGGTCTTCGCCGAGATCGACGAGCGCCCCCTCGCCGCAGCGTCCATCGCCCAGGTCCACCGGGCCCGCCTGCTCGACGGCACCGAGGTGGTCGTCAAGGTGCAGCGGCCCACTGTGGCCGAGTTCGTGCACCGCGACCTCGCCGTCCTCTCGTGGATCGCGCCGTTCCTCATCGGCCGCATCCCCGTGGCGTCGTTGGCGAACCCGCCCGCGCTGGTGGAGCTCTTCGCCGAGACCGTCGCCGAAGAGCTGGACTTCCGGCTCGAAGCCGAGAACATGCTCGACGTGGCCCGGGTGCTGGTCGAGCTCGGCCAGCGCGGCTACGTGATCCCCCGCCCCCACCCGGAGCTCGTGACCCGCCGGATCCTCGTGATGGAGCGGCTCGACGGCTTCCGATTCGACGACGTCGCCGGCATCAACGACGCCGGCATCGACACCCACGCCGTCGTGCGGACCGGGATGATCGCCTTCATGGAAGGGTGCCTGATCCACGGGGTCTTCCACGGCGACCTGCACGGCGGCAACCTGTTCGTGATGGCCGACGGGCGCACCGCCCTGCTCGACTTCGGCATCACCGGCCGCCTGGACCAGAAGCAGCGCCACGCCTTCCTCCGCCTCGTCATCGGCGCCACCATGAACGACGTACGGGGCCAGCTGGCGGCGCTGTGCGATCTCGGCGCGCTCCCCTACGACGCGGATCTCGACGAGGTCATCCGGGAGCTCGGGCTCGACGGGCCGCCCATCGACCCCACCAAGCTCACCCAGGACGAACTGGTGGCCGAGCTCCAGCGGATCATGAAGGCCCTGCTGGCCTTCGGCGCCCGCCTGCCCAAGGAGCTGATGCTCTACGGCAAGAACATGGTCTTCCTCGACGGAGCCATCGCCACCCTCGCCCCCGACCTCGACCTGTTCGCCGAGATCGCCCACCTCGCCACGTACTTCGCCACGACGCACGGGCAGCGCCTCGCCGAGGAGATCGGCATGGACCCGAACGCCTACACGGTGGACCTCACCGGTGTGAAGGGCACCCTCGGCGTCGAGGCCGAGGTCGAGCGGTTCACCTATCGGGAGCTGCAGGAGCGTCGGGAGCTGATCCGCCGACGCCTGGGCGCTCGCTAGCATCGCCGGCTGTGCGCCTGCTGATCGCCCGCTGCAGCATCGACTACGAGGGGCGCCTGAACGCCCACCTGCCGGAGGCCGTCCGGCTGCTGATGGTGAAGGCGGACGGCTGTGTCGCGGTCCACGCCGACGGTGGCGCGTACAAGCCGCTCAACTGGATGAACGCCCCGAACCGCCTCGTCGAGGAGGACGACCGATGGACGGTCACCAACCCGAAGGGTGAGCGGCTCGTCATCACGCTCCACGAGGTGTTCAGCGACGCGAACCACGAACTCGGGGTGGACCCCGGCCTGCGCAAGGACGGGGTGGAGGCCCACCTGCAGGAACTGCTCGCGGCGACTCCGGCCACCATCGAACCCGGGCTGAGCCTCGTCCGACGCGAGTACCCCACCGACATCGGGCCGGTCGATCTGCTCTGCAAGGACGCCGAGGGCCGGACGGTGGCGGTCGAGGTCAAGCGACGGGGCGAGATCGACGGGGTGGAGCAGCTCACCCGCTACCTGGAGTTCCTCAACCGCAACCCCCTGCTCCGTCCGGTCCGCGGGGTGTTCGTGGCGCAGGAGGTGCGCCCCCAGGCGCGGGTGCTCGCCACCGACCGGTCGATCCGCTGGGTCGAGATCGACTACGACGAGTTGCGCGGCATCGAGTCGAGCGAGCTCAAGCTCTTCTGACGCTGTTCCGACGCTGGGTCGCTGCGACCCTGCCCCCCGGGCGGGCCGTCGGCCCGATACCCTCGCCCGTCCGAGGATCCCATGGCACCCCGATCATCCCCCCGCTCGTCGCGACGTCCCCCCGCCCGCCGGTCACCCGGACCGGCCACCCCGCGGCGGCGCGCGTCCCGCCGGCGGTCCCGTCGCCGACTGCTCGTGCTCGTACCGGTGCTCCTCGCGCTCGCCGTGGTGGTCGGCTGGCTCGTCGACGGCGTGCTGCTCGGGGGCTCCGAGTCGGCGCGCAACCTGACCCTCGACGACGTGCCCGTGGGTGGACTCACGGAGTCCGAGGTCGAGACGGCGGTGCTCGGGATCGCCGCTCGTCGTGCGGAGACCCCCGTGACGGTCCGCAGCGGGACGGACGGCTCCGACGCCGACGAGGTGGTCACCACGGCCGCCGACATCGGCCTCACGGTCGACGTCGAGGCCACCGTGGACGACGCCATGGACGCCGGCGGAGGCGCCAACCCCGTCGACTGGCTCCTCGGCTTCTGGCGCGATCCGTCGGCCGAGCTCAGCTGGACGCTCGACCGGGACCGGGCGGCGGCCGCGGTGGCGAGCCTCGCCGACTCGGCCCCCGGCTCGGTGGCCCTGCTCGAGCTCCGCGACGGCGTCCTCGTGGCCGCCCCGGACGGGCCGGTCCTGGCCGTCGACCTCGACCGGCTCGAGGACGACCTCCTCGAACAGGCGGCCGCACTCCCACAGGGACCGGAAGCGGCGATCGACGTGACCGCCGCCATGGTCCCCGTCGAAGGCGGCACCGACCCCGGTGAGGCCGGCGACTTGGCCGAGGTGGCGAACGCCGTCACCGAGGCCGGCATCACTGCCGTGGTCGACGGCGCCGAGTCGCTGCTCGACAAGGACGACCTCCGGCCGCTCGTCCGGCTCGTCGAGGTCGAGTCGGACGATCCCGAGACCACGCTCGCCCTCGCCCTCGACCCGGTCGGCGGCGAGGAGCTGCTGCGGGAGCGCTTCGGTGCGGCGGAACGGGAGGGCACCGATGCCACCTTCGTCGTGGCCTTCGGCCTCGTGGGCATCGAGGGTGGCGACCCGGACGTCCGGTGCTGCGACCCTGCGGCCGCCGAGACGATCCTCGACGCACTGCTCGACGGAGAGGAGCGGGTCGACATCCCGCTCGTCCAGACGCCCCGGCCGCAGGGTCGGGAGTGGGCGGAGAGCCTCGGGATCACCGAGCTCGTCGGATCCTTCACCACCCGCTTCACCCCGGGCCAGGCGCGGGTGCGCAACATCGAGCGCATCTCCGAACTGACCCGCGGCGTCATCATCCCCGCCGGTGAGACCTTCTCGGTGAACGAGTTCGTCGGGCGCCGCACCGCGGAGAACGGCTTCGTCTCGGCGGGCGTGATCGAGAGCGGGGTGTTCTCCGAATCGGTCGGCGGCGGGATCTCCCAGTACGCCACCACGTTGTTCAACGCCGCCTTCTTCGGCGGGCTCGACTTCGGCGAGTACCAGAGCCACTCGATCTACATCGACCGCTACCCGTACGGCCGCGAGGCCACGCTCAGCTACCCGAGCCCGGACCTCCAGATCCGGAACACCACGCCGTACGCCGTCCTGCTCTGGCCCACCACCACGGCGAACAGCATCACCGTCGAGCTGTTCTCGACCCGCTACGCCACCGGCGAGCAGACCGGCCAGAGCGAGGAGCAGGTGGGGGTGGCCTGCACCCGGGTCACCACCCAGCGGACGCGCACCTTCGTCGACGGACGGGCGCCGGTCGTCGACTCGGTCCGGGCGCTCTACCGGCCCGAGGGCGTCCGGTGCGACGGCAGCCCGAGCGTGGCGACCGCCGCCCCGCCGCCGATCTTCATCCCACCCACGACCCCGCCCCCGACGACCACGCCCACCACGACGGCGCCGCCTGTCACCACCACCACGGCCCCGCCTCCGCCGCCGCCGCCCGACACAACGCCCTCCACGGCACCGCCCGCCTGACCGACCCCGTTCGGTTGCCGGGCGACGGAGGCTGCTCGGTAGCCTCGCCCCGTGCGCAGGGTCGACGCCGTCGTCGTGGGGGCCGGTCCGGCCGGGGCCGCCGCGGCCGCCACTCTGGCCCGGGCGGGCCGCGACGTCGTGGTCGTCGACCGGGCGCGGTTCCCGCGTGACAAGTGCTGCGGCGACGGGCTGACGGCGCTGGCACTCCGGGAACTCGAGGCGCTCGGGCTCGACCCGGACGTCGTCCCCTCGTGGACCCGTGTCGCGGAGGCGGTCGTCCGCAGCCCCGGTGGCCGGGAGGTCGTCTACCCCCTGCCGCCCGGGCCGGGCAGCCACTCGGTGGTCGCACGGCGCGCCGAGCTCGACGCGGCGCTCGTGCAGCTCGCCCGGGACGCCGGAGCCGAGGTGCACGAGGGCCATGCGCTGCTCGACGCCACCGAGACCGACGACGGTGTCCGGCTCACCGTGGACGGGATCGGCGAGGTCTCCGCGGCCTGGGCGGTCGGCGCCGACGGGATGTGGTCGCCGCTCCGCAAGGCGCTGGACGCCGCCACACCCGGGTACCTCGGCGAGTGGCACGCCTTCCGCCAGTACTTCCGCGGCGCCACCACCGAGGATGCCCGCCGGCTGTGGGTGTGGTTCGACGCCGACCTCCTCCCCGGGTACGCCTGGAGCTTCCCGGTGGGCGAGGGAGTGGTGAACGTCGGCTTCGGCCTGCTGCGCGGGGCGGGGACGCCGATCCGCGACATGAAGCGGCTGTGGCCCGACCTGCTCGACCGGCCCCACGTCCGCAGGGTGCTCGGTCCCACCGCCGAGCCGGAGGAACCGCACAAGGCCTGGCCGATCCCGGCGCGGGTCGACGGCATCCTGCTCACGACCCGGCGGGCCCTGTTCGTGGGCGATGCCGCAGCCGCAACCGACCCCATGACCGGCGAGGGCATCGGGCAGGCGCTCGAGACGGGCCGCCTCGCCGCCGAGGCGATCATCGCCGGCGGGGGCGCGGCAGCGATCCGGGACGGCTACACCCGCACCGTGCAGCGGGCGCTCGTCCCCGACCACCGTCTCGCCCGGCGGCTCGGTGGCGTACTCGGCCGCCGGTCGCTCGCCGAGGCCGCCATCCGGATCACCGGGAGCACCGGCTGGACCCGCCGCAACTTCGGCCGCTGGTTGTTCGAGGACTACCCGCGGGCGCTGCTGCTGACGCCCGGCCGCTGGCACCGCGGGATGTTCCACGGCCCCGGCGCGTATCCCGACCGGTAGCCTCCACCCCGTCCTCCGCGGCCGAGGCGGCCGCGGGACGAGCACGGGAGGTCCCGCACATGGTGGACATCGGCTTCGACAACCGGGTTGCGATCGTCACCGGTGCGGGAGGCGGCCTCGGCCGCTGCCACGCCCTCGAGCTCGCCCGACGCGGCGCCCGACTGGTCGTCAACGACCTCGGCGGCGCCATCGACGGGTCCGGGAGCGACGCGACCCCGGCGCAGAAGGTCGTGCAGGAGATCGAGGCCCTCGGCGGCGAGGCCGTGGCGAACGGCGACAGCGTCGGCACCCCGGAGGGCGGCGCCGCCATCGTCCAGGCCGCGCTCGACGCCTTCGGCCGCATCGACATCGTCGTGAACAACGCCGGGATCCTGCGCGACAAGACGTTCCACAAGATGGAGCAGTCCGACGTCGACAGCGTGCTCGACGTCCACCTCCGGGGCGCGTTCAACGTCACGCGTCCCGCGTGGACCCACATGCGGGACCAGGGGTACGGCCGCGTGGTGATGACCTCGTCGAACGCCGGCATCCTCGGCAACTTCGGCCAGACCAACTACGGCGCCGCCAAGATGGGGCTCGTCGGCATGACCAACGTCCTCGCCCTCGAGGGCGCGAAGTACAACATCAGGGTCAACGCCATCGCGCCCGTGGCCCGCACCCGGATGACCGAGGACATCCTCGGGCCGCTCGCGGAGAAGCTGAACCCCGAGCAGATCAGCCCGGTCGTGGCGTGGCTCGCCAGCGAGGACTGCCCCGTCTCCGGCGAGGTCTACTCGTGCGGCGGCGGCACGGTCGCCCGCTTCTTCGTCGGGGTCACGAAGGGCATCTTCGAGCCCGGTCTGACGGTCGAGACGATCCGCGACCGATGGGACGAGATCCGCGACCAGACCGGGTACGACGACTTCCCGGACAACGGCGGCGAGATCAAGAAGCTCGCCCGCCTCCTTCGCGACTGACCGCGGTCTCAGCCGCCCCGCAGCACGGGGGACGCGTGGTGGGCCACCATCCGCCACGCGTCGCCGGCGCGCACGAACACGTTCACCGCCGAGACGGTGCTGGCGCCCTCGACGAGGTTCTCGTCGAGGGTGACCCACCCGGCGTCGCCTGCGACGTGGGCGGCGACGTCGGTGAGGATGAACTGCTCGGGTCGGGGGCCGCCGAGGATCGCCTTCCACGACATCGCCACGGCTGGCCACCCCCGGAGCGCCGGCCACCCCGGATGGGTGCACGTGGCGCGCTCGGACTGCTCCCAGACCGCCGCCATCGCGTCGAGGTCACGCGCCTCGAAGGCGTCGTAGAAGGCCTGGTTCGCCGCCAGCAGCGTCCGCTCCGCATCGCCCACGACGTCAGCCTACGCGGGCTCCCGTCCTAGGATCCCCGGCCGTGCTCGACTCCCCTGCCGTCGTGCGGTTCGACGCCGCCGTGGACACCTGGTTCGACCGCCTCCGCGGCAACGTCGTGGCCGATCGGGTCTTCTACACCGCCTCGACGCTCGCCGACCACAGCCTGCTCTGGCACCTGATGGGCGCGGCGAGCGCGGTCGGCCATCCCAAGGGCTTCGAACGGGCGCTCCGCCTCTCGCTGGCGCTCGGGGCGGAGTCGGCGCTGGTGAACGGCGGGATCAAGGCCCTGTTCCGACGGGAGCGGCCGGTGCACGAGGCCGTGCGGCCGCACAACCTCCGCACACCGAAGACGACGAGCTTCCCGAGCGGCCACGCCAGCTCCGCGGTGATGGCGGCGATCATCCTTTCGGAGGACTCGCCGCTCGCGCCCTTCTACGCGGCACTGGCCACCGTGGTCGCCGCGAGTCGGATCCACGTGCGCATCCACCACGCGAGCGACGTACTCGGTGGTGCTGCGGTCGGCCTGGCGCTGGGCGTCGCCGTGCGCCGGCTCTGGCCCCGGCCGTGACCGGGCGCTCCGGCTAGTTCAGCTTCTCCTCGGCCTGCAGCAGGAGCAGGCGAAGGTCGAGCAGCATGTCCGTGACCTCGGTCCCCGTGAGCACGTCACGGTGCCGGACCTGCCCGAGGCTGCGGTCCACCGCGGCAAGGGCATCACGGATGATGTCGGTGTCCAGGGTCGTCGCCGTCATCGTCGTGTCGCCTCCTACGTCCGCCGGGTCCGAAGCCCCGAGGTTCGCCCACGGGTGCCCCGCTGTCCAGGACAACGATCCGAACGACCCAGACTGTTCACACAACCGGGGGACGTGCCGTCGCCTTCCCGCACCCTACCGCCGTCGTTCGCGTCCGACCGCGCGCACCGCCCGGTTCCCCGCCCGCGCGCCAGGATGGTCGGATGCAGGCGACGATCGCCGTCGAGGCACGCTCCCCCCGCTCGCTGCCCCGGCGGCTCGCCGTCCTCCACCGCGACCTGCCGCCGGAGGCCAGGGTGCGGCTGCTCGGCCCTGCCGTCGGACCGGGTACGCCCCGGCCGGGGGAACTGCTCGCGGGCGGTGGCTTCCTGGTCCACGAGCTCACCGTGGAGGACGACGGGCGTTGGACCGCCCGAGTCACCCGCGCCCGGACCCTGCCCGACACCGTGGGCCCGGGGATGCGGGTCCTGGTCTGCGGGCTGAACCCGAGCGAGTACAGCGCCGACGCCGGCGTCGGCTTCGCGCGGCCCGGCAACCGCTTCTGGCCCGCGGCGATGGCGGCGGGGCTCGTCACCCGGGACCGCGACCCGTGGCACGCGCTCGCCGCGCACGGGGTCGGCATGACGGACCTGGTGAAGCGCGCGACGCCGGCCTCGGCCGCCCTCGCGCGCCAGGAGTACCGGGACGGGTTCGCCCGTGTCGAGCGCCTGGCGGCCTGGCTCCGTCCCGGCGTCGTCCTGTTCGTCGGCCTGGAGGGCTGGCGGGCTGCGGTGGACCGGTCGGCAGCCCCCGGGCCCCAGGAGCGCACCGTGGGTGGACGACCCGCCCACGTCATGCCGTCCACCAGCGGCCGCAACGCGGCGAGCCGGCTCGACGACCTGGTGGACCACCTGCGCACCGTCGCGACGGCGGCCGGGGCTCAGCGGGCTCAGCGGCGACGGTAGGCGCCGGGGCGCAGTCGGGCCGTGGCCATGCGCCGGCCCTCGGTGCTCAACGCCGGATGTGCGGCGACGAACTCCCGCACCGCCTCCGGAGCGGCGAGGGACAGCTCCCGGAGCACCCACCCCGGTCCGGTGTGGGCGAAGCGGTCGTCGCTCACCAGGTTGCCGGAACACGCGTCGAGGACGAGCGGCACGAAACCGTCGAACGGAGGGGAGGGTGCGAGCTTGACGAACGAGACGACCCCCGCCCGGCGCTGCCAGAGCGTGCCGGTGCCCGCCCAGGACGCGACGAGCTCGGCTCGTGCCCGCAGCTCCTCGGATCGGGCCGTGAGGAAGGCGTGCACGGTCTTGGTGGCGTACCAGTCGACGACGTTCCAGTCGGCGAGGTGGCCGCGCTCGAGCGGCGCGGCCAACGCGTAGGCGTGACGGGTCTCCAGCCGGGGGGCGAGGTGTTCCGCCAGGAGGAGCACCCCGGCCAGCTTGTCCTCGGTCGGCGCCGCGGCGAACCAGGCCGACGCGAGGGCCATCACCTCGTCGACGTCCCACGCGGCCAGCCCGTGCTCGACCCACACGGCGCGGACGGTGCGGCGGACACCGGCCATCGGGACGCCCCGGAACACCGCCTGGCCCTTCAGGTAGCGGGTCCAGTGGTCCCGGGTGGCCTGGTCGGCGGCCGCGACGAGACCCCGGACCAGGTGGTCGGTCGCAGCAGCGGATCTCCGGGCGTCCGGCATGGCGGGAGGGCTCGGCGGGGCGGGCTCAGCGGGGGGCGAGGTCGCGCACGGCCTGACGGACGTCGGTGCCGGGCAACGGCAGCAGCATCAGCGCCGGGGTGGTGACGCCGGCGTCCTGGTAGCGGGCGATGTGCGCCCGGCAGGTGTCCGGGTCGCCGTGGACGACGAGGTCGTCGACGACCCCGTCCGGGATCCGCTCGAGGCTGCCCCGCCGGTCGCCCGCCGCCCAGCGCTCCCAGTGCTCGGCGAGCAGGTCGGTGCGTCCGCACCACTCGTGGAACGCCCGGTACACCGGGACGTTCAGGTACGCCGCCATGGCGTGGCGGGCGAGCGCTCGGGCGGCGTCGGTGTCGGCGTCGGACCCGGAGGTCGGGATCACGAAGATCCGGGCGACGATCTCGCGGGGGGCACCGCCGCCGGCGGCGTGGACGATGCGGGCCACGCGTTCGGTGTCGGCGACCGACAGCCAGTTGACGATGGCGCCGTCGCCCTCGCGGCCGGCGAGGCGCAGCATGCCCTCACGCAGGGCGGCGACGAGGACGGGCGGCGGGGCGTCCATGGGCACGCCGAGGCGGAAGCCACGGACGGCGAAGGTGTCGTACTGCTCGGTGACCTTCTCGCCGGTGAAGGCGGCCCGCAGGAACCGCAGCGTGTCCCGGACCCGCTGGTAGGGCTCCACGAACGGGATGCCGTTCCACTGCTCCACGATGACGTCGGAGGAGGATCCGATCCCTGCGACGAACCTCCCGGGCGCGGCCGAGGCCATGGAGGCGAGGCTCTGTGCCAGGAGCGCCGGCCCGCGGGTGGAGGCGGGCAGGATCGCCGTGCCCAGCCGGAGCGACGGCGCCCAGACCGACGCGAGCGCCAGCGGCGTGAGCCCGTCGGTCCCGTTGGCCTCGGCGGACCACACGTCGGTGTAGCCGAGGGACTCGAGCTCCTCGATGCGCTCCCGTTGTGCGTGGAGCGGCCCGCCGAACGGGATGGTCATGCCGAAGCGCCGCGGTTCCTGCGCCATGGTTCGTCCTCCTGGCCCGCCCTCGTCCGGGCTGCCGGAGTCTAGGCTCGCCCGGTCGGCCCGCTCCGTGGGCCTCCTGCTCGTCGCCCGTGGGCGACCTCCGTCCGCGACGCCGTCGATCGCACGCAGGGGGAGCCCACCGTGACTGTCACACCCCGTTCGTATCGTCCGATGCATGACGACGCAGCTGACCCTGGTGCCCCTCCCCCGCCGCAGCCGGACCGCCCCGGCACCGGTGGAGGCCGCCGCTCCCGCCTCACCCTGGCGGCTCGACGAGCGGACCCGGGCCGTCGGCCGGGCGGGCATCGCTCAGGCGCGAGCCGTCCTCGCCGAGGCCCGACGCTCGGTCGAGCTGCCCGACTCCGACGAGCCCGCCGCCGCCTGATCCCTCGGCGCACCAGGCGGGTGCCCCGCCTGGTGCTCGCCGGCGTGCTCGCCGGCTGCACCCCGGTCGCCGGACCGGGCACCACCCCCGAGCGCGTCGCGGCGGAGGGCACCGTGGTCGAGGTGGTCGACGGTGACACGGTCGTCCTGCGGATCGAGGGCCGCACGGAACGGGTCCGCCTCCTCGGCGTCGACACCCCCGAGACCGTGCACCCGGATCGACCGGTCGAGTGCCACGGCCCCGAGTCCTCCGCACTGCTGCACCAGCTCCTGCCGCCGGGGACCGTCGTCACGCTCGGCCGCGACGTCCAGGTCCGCGACCCCTACGACCGCCTCCTGCTGTTCCTGACCCGCTCCGACGGGCTCCTGGTGAACGAGGAACTGCTCCGCCGGGGTGCTGCCGACGTCCTGGTCATCGAGCCGAACGGGGTGCTGGCCGACCGGTTCCGCGCCGCAGCCGCCGACGCCCGCGCTGCCGGGGCCGGGCTCTGGGGCAGGTGCGGCGGCCTGCACGAGCCGGCGGACGCCGCCCCGCCCGGCACGGCGGTACCGTTGCCGCCGTGAGCGACCTCGCCGTCCGCCTCGGCCACCCCGCCAACGCCCGCCTGCTGATCCTCACGGCCGCCGGGCTCGGGTCCTGCCACGCCGCCACCCTCGGCGTCTACGACGGTCTGCGCGCCGGGCTCGCCGGAACCTCCGGGCTCATGGTGCCCTGCCCCTGGGCCCGGCACGCTGCCTCCCGCTATCGCGGCGAGGACATCGGCGTCGAGCTGACCCTCAACGCCGAGTTCGCCGACCTCCGCTGGGGCCCGGTCACCCAGGCCCCGTCGCTGCTCGACGGTAGCGGCGGCTTCCCCCGCACCGTCGCCGACCTGTGGGAGCACGCCGACCTCGACGAGCTCCGCCGGGAGTGCCGCGCCCAGGTCGAGCGGGCGGTGCTGTGGGGCTTCGACGTCAGCCACCTCGGCAGCCACCTCGACGCCATGCAGGACCGGCCGGAGTTCTTCGACGTCTACCTCGACCTCGCCCTCGAGTTCGCCCTGCCGCTCCGGCTCGGCGACCCGGCGGCGGAGTCCGGCGCCGGGTTCCCGTTCCGCCGGCTCGCCGAGGAGGAGGGCGTGGTCATCCCCGACCGTGTCGTGACCGTCCGTCGGGCCCCACGGGAGACGCTGGAGCAGGTGCTCGTCGATCTCGAACCCGGGGTCACGGAGGTGGTGCTGCACCCCGCCATCGAGACCCCGGAACTGCGCGACGTGGACCCGGAGTGGTCACTGCGGGTCGACGCCCACGAGCTGCTCTGCCACGACGAAGGGCTCCGCGGCCTCCTGCAGCGCGCCGGCGTCGTCCCGATCGGCTACCGCGAGCTGCGCGACCTCCAGCGTCGCGGCTGAACCCTCAGGCGTCGGTGGTGCGGGCAGCGAGGTCGGCCAGCGCCCGGCGCGCCGTCGCGTCGCCCAGCAACGGCTGCAGCTCGAGCAGGTAGGCGGCGTACTCGCCCTCGACCTTCTTCGTCCCGAGCATGAAGCTGACGTCCGGATCCGTCGCTCCTGCCAGCTCGGCGGCCGCGACGGCGTGGTCGAGGGTGACGACGCACGTCGGGCGTCCGTCGACCCCGGGACGGACCTCCCGGACCGCACCGTCCTCCGCCCGGACGTGGAACTGCACCTTCTTGCGCTCCGGCACGCCGGTGACGACGAACTGGACGACACCCGAGCCGGAGCCGCGTGCGCCCAGGCCGGCCAAGACCGCCTCGAGCTCGGTGAGCCACTCGTCGTCGAGGAACACCGCCATCAGAGGACCGCCGCCATCATCGGCTCCCGACGGTGCTGCGGACCCCGGCGAACAGGTCGTCCTCGGGGAGCTCGGTCGGCACCGACGACCGGGCGAGGATGTAGTCGTCCCAGGGGTGGGCGTCCCGGGCGGCGTCGGTGGGCAGGCCGAACCAGAACCGGGACCGGGGGTCGACCTGGGTCCGGTGGGCGAGGAGGGCCTTCTCCCGCACGTCGTAGTGCTCGCCGATGTGGACGCGGGTGGTGAGCCGGTGGTCGAGCGAGGGGCGCTGGAACCAGTGCTCGTCGTACGGCGACTCGAGGCCGAGGCGGAGGTGGGCCGCGTGCATGGCCTCGATACGGGCCCGGGACCACATCGAGTAGTAGAGCTTCTGCGGCTGCCACGGCGCGCCCAGCTCCGGGTAGGCGTCCGGATCGGCTGCGAGGTCGAACGCCGGGAGGGTGATGTCGTGCACCCGCAGGTGGTCCGGGTGCTGGTAGCCCTGCTGGTCGTCGGCGTAGGTGATGATCACCTGCGGCCTTGTCCGCCGGATGATCGCCGCCAGGCGTCCGACGGCCTCGTCGAGCTCGGCGGCGGCGAAGGAGTCCGGGTGGGCGTTGGCCTCCGACCCGGGCATGCCGGAATCGCGGTAGCCCAGCAGCGCCACCTCGTCGAAGCCGATGATGGCGGCCGCCTCCTCCAACTCGGCCATGCGGACCTCGAAGAGGTTCTCGCGGACCTCGGGACGGTCCATGTCCGGGTTGAGGATGTCCCCCTCCTCGCCGCCCGTACAGCACACGAGCACCGTGCGGACGCCCTCGCTGCGGTAGCGGGCCACCGTGGACGCACCCTTCGAGGACTCGTCGTCGGGGTGGGCGTGGACGGTGAGCAGGCAGAGCGGCTCGTCGGTGGCGCGGCGACCCGGAGACATGGGGGGAACGGTACCCGCTCCACGGACGGGGCCCGCCGTCCTCGACCGCTGGTACCGTGCGCACCAGGAGTTCCCGTCGGGAGGTGTGGTGGAGGAACCGGAGGCGTGGCGCTGGATCTGGCTCGTCGCCGGGTTCGTGTTCCTCGTCGGCGAGATGGCCTCGCCGGGCTCCTTCTTCCTGCTCCCGTTCGCGGCGGGCGCCATCGTCGCCGCCGTCCTCGCCTTCGCCGGCGTCGGGGTGGTCGGCGAGTGGATCGCCTTCCTCGGCGTCTCGGTCGCCGCGTTCGCCGCCCTCCGCCCCATCGCCCGTCGCCTCGATCGCGACGCGCAGCAACCCGGCATCGGCGCCACTCGCCTGGTCGGTCAGTCCGGGGTCGTGCTGGAACCGATCGCTGCCGGCGACCTCGGCCTGGTGCGGATCCACCGGGAGGAGTGGCGGGCCGAGGCGCTCGACGGTTCCGCCGTCGCGGCGGGCACGCCGGTCAAGGTCGTCGAGGTCCGCGGGACCCGGGTCATCGTGTGGCCGCTCGCGCTCCCCGAGGGCGGGAGCGACGAGGGCACGTCGGCCTGAGCAGGTCCCGAGAGATGGCCGGGGATCCCGGCCGGGAAGGGTGGAGCACATGGGTGCACTGGTGATCGTCCTGGCCGTGCTGGCGGTCTTCCTGTTCATCTACGTGGCGAGCGGCGTGCGCATCGTCCGACCGTTCCAGCGCGGCATCGTCGAGCAGCTCGGCAAGTACAAGCAGACCGTGGACCCGGGCCTCCGCGTGATCATCCCCCTCGTGCAGTCGCTCGTGAAGGTCGACATGCGCGAACAGGTGGTGGACGTCCCGCCGCAGGAGGTCATCACCCAGGACAACGTGGCGGTCTCGGTCGACGCGGTCATCTACTACGAGCCCACCGACCCCACCCGCCTCGTCTACAACGTCGCCAACTTCATCCTCGCCATCACGAAGCTGGCCCAGACGAACCTGCGCAACCTCGTGGGCGAGATGACCCTCGACGAGGCGCTCACGTCCCGCGACACGGTGAACGCCCGCCTCCGCCAGATCCTCGACGACGCCACCGACAAGTGGGGCGTACGGGTGGTGCGGGTGGAGATCCAGCGGATCGACCCGCCACCGGACGTCATGCACTCCATGCACGAGCAGATGAAGGCGGAGCGCACCCGTCGGGCGTCGGTCCTCTCCGCCGACGGCGAGCGCGAGTCCGCGATCCGCCGCGCCGAGGGCGAGAAGCAGTCGGCCATCCTCGTGGCGGAGGGCCGCAAGCAGCGGCAGATCCTCGAAGCGCAGGGCGAGGCGGAGGCGATCCGGGCCAAGGCCGACGCCGAGCGCTACCGCCAGCAGGTCACCTCGCTCGGTGAGGCCGACGCCATCCGAGCCGTCTACGCCGCCATCCACGAGGGCAACCCGTCCCAGGACCTCCTGGCCATCAAGTACCTCGAGACGCTGCAGGGCATCGCCGACGGTCAGGCCACGAAGATCTTCCTGCCCGCCGAGCTGAGCGCCACGATGGGCTCGCTGGGCGCCATCTCCGAGCTGTTCCGGCCGGACCCGGCCCGCGCCGACCTCCCCGCCCCGCCCCCGCCACCGGCGTCGTAGCGGGCCGGCCGCCGGCCGGGATCAGACCCGGGCCAGCAGCTCGGTCTCGCCGGTGTCCTCGTCGATCTGGAGCACCCAGCCGGCCCGGTGGGCGAGGATCGCACGGCCCTCCTCCGGGCCGCTGGCGATGAGCTCGTCGCCCGCCGCCAGGCGCACGTGCCCACGGGGCCGGTACAGGTAGCCACCGCCGCGGCGGATGGCCATGACGGTGAAGCCGGGCTCGATGGCCAGCTGCAGCTGGCCGAGGGTGGCGCCGTCCATCTCGGAGCCGGCGGCGACGGGGAGCTGCATGACGACGTCGTCGGAGTCGCCGAGGGCGATGCCGATGATCGGGGGCACGTCCTCCTGCTGCTCGATCAGCCACACCATCTGCTGGGCCTGGTCGCCGAGGTCCTCGGCCGCCTCGGCGAGCTGGATCAGGCCCCGGAGCGGGGAGGGGTCGAGGTCCGCGGAGGCGGCGCGCAGCACCCAGAGCTCGAGGCGGTCCTTCATGTCGTCGAGCCGGTCCTCGAGGTGGCGGACCTCGGCGGCGAGCCCGGCGTCGCGGAGCACGAGCGCGCTGTAGGCGAGGCCGACCGCCACCTCGGAGATGTTCTTCATCTCGACGAGCACGTCGACGGCGCGGTCGAGGTCGGTGACGAAGGTGTCCTCGGGGGGCACCGGCGGCTCCCACACGGGCGCGGCGGCGAGCTCGCGCAGGCGGGTGATGCCGGCCGAGGAGCCGCGGAGGAACAGGACGTCGCCCGGGACGAGGATGGTGTCGCCCTCGACGTCGGTGTTCCACGTCCGCTCGCGGCGGATCGCCATCACCCGCATGCCGGCCTGCACCGGGAGCTCGAGCGCCGAGAGCGGGCGGTGTGCCATGTGGCTCCCCTGGCTCACCAGCACGCGGTGCGACACCTCCTCGGCGTCGCTGAGGTCGGCCACCAGCTGGGGCGGGATGCCGAGGCGGTGGGTGACGATCCGGGCGATGTCGACCGCGGCGTTGGCGATCCGCTCGATGGCGGACACCACCTGGAGCACCGACGACATGCCGTCGGCCTCCCGGGGGTGCCGGGCGGCGAGGACGCACACCGCCCGCATGTCGTGCACGAGCTCGCTCATGTGGTGCTCGAGCTCGAACACCTCCTCGGCCATGCCGTCGTCACCGAAGTAGACGGATGCGTAGGCGAGGTCGACCATCAGCTCCGAGGTGTCCTTCGCCTCGGCCAGCATGGCCCGGAGGTTCCGGGGTCTGTCGTCGGTCATCCGGTGTGGGGTGCTCCGCGCTCGGGGGACAGGGGCAACGATAGATGGCGTGGCGGCCGCGCGTCCGTGGCGATCGCGTGACAGGCCGGTGCACGGGGCTCCTGCTCATGACGCGCCGACCGCCACGACGATGAGGATCAGGGCGAAGGACCCGACGAGGTCGAGCACCGAGGTCACGACGGGGATGCCCACGGAGTCCGGGTCGAGGCCGAAGCGGAACGACGCCATGGTGGAGAACCAGGCGACCGTCACGACGAACACGGTGGCGAGCACGCCGCCCACGACGGCGATCGAGAGCATGTCGACGATCCCCGGGCTGGACCAGCCGACCACGGCCGTGGCGACGTGGGAGATGAGACCGCTGAAGGCGAAGATCGGCACGGCGATCACGAACACCGCCCGCATGTCGCGGAGCGCGGCGGGGGGCGGCACGGCGCCGGGTTCCACGAGACCGAGGTGGAACTTCGTGGCGAGCCGGCTGGAGAGGATGCCGCCGAGCGCCCCTGCGGTGGCGAGGAAGCCCGGCAGCAGCACGAGCAGCGCCTCGTGCTGCAGGAACGACTCCTGGCGCGCCTGCACGGTGGCGCCGGCGATCAGGGAGAGCACGGCCGCCAGCGAGAGCACCGGGAGCGACTCCCGCACGATGCGGGCCAGGTCGCGGAGACGGGACCGGAGGGCGACCACGACCGCCACCGCCGAGGCGACCACCGATGCCAGGGCGATGCCGCCGGTGACGGCGCCGCGGCCGATGCAGAGGGTCCCCACGAGCAGGGCGGGGACGGTGAGGACGTCGCTGAAGGTCGAGATGGTGGGCGCGCTCACGTCGTCCATGTCCCAGTCGAAACGCACGCTGCCGATCGCCACCAGCAGCGTGACCCCGAGGATCACCACGGACGCCAGCAGACCACCCACCACCGAGATGACGACGAAGTCGGCGAGCGGGATCGACTCGGTGACGTGGAAGACGACCGCCACGCCCTTGGCGAGCACCGCGACGAGCACGCTCAACGCCATGGTGAGCGCCGCGGCGCCGAGCACGTTCTGGCCGAGCACGGTGTCGGGCCGCCACGACATGCGCAGGGTGCCCGCGTGCGTGGCGGTGCCGAGGCGCGACCCGAGCGACCCGAAGATGTTGCCCCGCAACCCGATCGCCGCCGGGATCATCAGCAGGAGGCCGGGGAGCTCGCCGAGCCGGCCCGCGGCGGCGCCGAGCGTCATGCCCGCCACGAGCGAGGTGACGGCGGAGGCGGCGAGGGCGACGAGGCTCTGGCGGGCGTCGACGAGCTCGGCGAGGAGCAGGGTCCGCTTGCGGGCACGCCGCGTCGCGGCGCGCGAGTTCGTGGCGCGCCCGTGGGCGCGCCGGACCCCCTCGGCGTCGCGGGAGCGTCGCAGCACGTCGCCCAGTCTGGCCCACGCGCTCCTAACCTCAGGACATGCGCCGTCCCCCGCTGCCCGCCACGGTCCGGGTCCTCGTCGTCGCCGTCGGCGTGTTCGGCGTCCTCGGCGTCGCGGCTGCCGGTTGCGCCACCGACAAGGGGCGCACCCTCGATCCACCCACCGACGAGGTCGTGGCCAGTGTGTCGAGCGGGGCGACCCAGGTCCTCGAGGACGGGAAGCTCGTCGATGCCGCGCAGACGGGCCCCGGCGGCTTCTGGGTGGACAGCCCGATGGTGGCCGCAGGCACCCCGATGCCGTTCGCGTACACGGCCCCGGGCGGCGCCACCTCGCCCCCCATCCGCTGGGGGCTCGTGCCGGAGGGCACCGCCGAGGTCGCCCTCGTGCTGGAGGACACCACCGACGACAGCGCCCTGTGGATCGTCGGCGGGCTCGACCCGGCGCTCGAGGGGCTCAGCGAGGGGTCCACCCCGCCCAACGCGGTCACCTACCTCGCGGTGTACCCCGAGGCCCGGTACTTCGGCCCGGACGCGCCGGTCGGCGAGACCCGGACCTACCGCTTCCGGCTGTTCGCCATCGCCCAGCCGTTGACGCTCGACCCCCAGCTGCCGTCCGTCGACGTGGTGGCCGCCATCAGGGCCGCCGCCATCGGTGAGGCGAGCTTCGCGGTCACGATGACCGGGCTCTAGGCGGGAGCCGGTCTCTAGGCAGAGCCCTCGGCACGCGCTCCCAGCTCGGCGAGGCGGGCCCGGCAGTCGGACCAGGTCTCCTCGAGGATCTCCCGGACAGGGCGGACGGCGCGGATACGGCCGGCGACCTGCCCGCTGAAGGCGAATCCGGCCTCCATGTCCCCGCCGAAGTAGAGCTGGAACAGGTTCTCGATCGGAGGCAGCGGTGCCCGCTCCTCCCGTTCGGCGGCGGTCGTCCGCTCGGTCCGCAGCACCCGGACGGCCGGACGGCCGTAGCGGTTGACGATCAGCGTGTCGGTCTCGGCGGCGGCGACGATGGCCTGCTTCCAGTTGTCGTGGACCGGCGACTCGGCCGAGGCCAGCATCGCCGTGCCGAGCTGCGCACCCTCGGCGCCGAGGCACATGGCCGCCGCCATCGAGCGTCCGTCGACGATGCCGCCCGCGGCCACGATCGGGACCTCGACCTCCGAGGCGATCAGGGGGACCAGCACCATGGTCGAGGCGCTGTCGGGGTTCTTGAACCCGCCCCCCTCGTTGCCCTCCACCACGAGGCCGTCGACACCGGCCGCCACCGCCTTGAGCGCGCCCCGGAGCGAGGGCACCACGTGGAAGACCGTGAGACCGGCGTCCTTCAGCCGGGGCACCAGGCGGGCGGGGTCGCCCGCCGAGGTGGTCACGAACCGCACCCCCTGGCGCACCACGAAGTCGACGATGTCGGAGTCGTCCGAGACCAGCAGCTGGGCGATGTTCACACCCCACGGCCTGTCGGTGAGGTCCCGCATGCGGGCGATCTCCTCGCGGACCTCGTCGAGCCTGCCGGAGGAGGTCTCGACGATCCCCATGCCGCCCGCCTCGCTCACCGCCGACGCGAGCTGCGACCGGGCGATGTACCCCATGGGTGCCTGGATGATCGGGATGTCGATGCCGAGGAGCTCGGTCACGCGGGTCTGCATGCGCAGATCCTCGCGGCTCCCCCCGAGGGCTGCACGAACGGCGGGTGCCCGGCTTTGCACGGGCACGTGGCTGCCGATGGATCGGGGTGCTGACCGACGACCGGCCGGCCGGGGCCGACCCGGCCACCCGAGGCCTGCGCCGACGACCGTCGGTGCTCCTGGCGGGCGCGGCGTTCGGCGTCGTCGTGTTCCTCGTCGACGCGTGGCCACGGATCACCGCACCGTTCGGCAACTCGCACGACGGCCGCAACGCCTCGGTCTGGGTCCTCGGCGCCGACAGCCTGCTCGAGCACGGGCCGGTCACCTCCCGGCTCGGCGCTTGGGCACCCCTGCGCGGGACCTACGCCCACCACCCCCCGCTCATCACGCCGCTGACCGCGGTCGCCCGTGCCCTCGGCGACCACCCGGCGATCGCCCGGGCCCCGGCGTGGATCGCCTCGGTGCTCGCCGTCGTCCTCCTGGCGCGTCTGGTACGACGCACGGGCGCGTCACCCGCTGCCGCCGTGGCGGCGACGCTGCTCGTCGTCGGCACACCGATGTTCCTCGTCTACGGCGCCATGTTGAACATGGAGGCGCTCTCACTCCCCTGCGCGCTGGCCCTGCTGCTCGCGTGGCAACCGCCCGGCTGGACGTCGGGACGGCGCACGGCCGTCGTCGCCGGGCTCGGCGCCCTGGTGAGCTTCCAGGGAGTGCTCCTGGGTGGCGTCCTGTCGCTGGTCGCCCTCGCCCGCCGACGACGGGACCGTCGGACCCTGCTCCCCCACGAGGCCGGGACGCTGGCCGGCACCGCCGTCGGCAGCGTGCTCACGGCCTCCTGGCTGTGGTGGGCGAACGGGGGCCTCGGGGAGATGGTCGAGCAGGCCCGGATCCGTTCGTCGTCCGAGCGCTTCGGTGCGGTCGCCTTCGCGGATCGCCAGCTCTCGAACCTGTTCCTGACGGTGCCCCCCTGGACGGTGGTGCTCGCCGTGGTCGGCCTGGCGATCGTCCTGCGCCGCCGCTCGTGGTCGCTGCCGCTCGCAGCGACCGGCACCGTGGTGGCCGCGTTCGCCGTCGGGCTGCCGGACGGCGCCTGGGTCCACGTGTACTGGAACTACCTCGTCCTCGTGCCGGTGGCCCTCGTCGTCGCGCCGGTGCTCGACGAGGTCGCCGAACGGCGAGGCGCGTGGGGGGTCCGGGCGCTGCTCGCACTGGGCGTGGCCGGCCTGCTCGCCGGCGCGGCGCTCAGGACCCTGGTCCACGAGGAGCTCGACTACGGGCACCAGGGCCTGGCGGTCGCCGTCGCCGATCCGGCGCCGCGGTCGTCGACGCCGTTCCTCTGCACCGTGCAGTCGACGGACTGGCTGGCCTTCGTCACAGGACGACCCGTGGAACGCCTGGACGGCCCGGGACTCGGAGCGCTCGCCCGCACCGATCCGCAGGCCGGGGTGTTCGTGGTGCTCCCAGCCGTCCCGCAGCGCCTCGCGTCCTGGGACGACGTCGCCGCTGAGGCGCTCGTGACCGACGCCGGTCACGCGTGGATCGAGGCCGGCGACCTCGCCGAGGTCCTCGGGCCCGCCGGCACCGGGCCCGACGCCTGCAACTGAACGACTCGGGTTCCGGGCCCGGCTCAGGGTCGGCGGATCCGGACGGTGCGCCGGTCGGCGCGGTCGGAGCTCCAGAGGGTGGGCGGGGCGATGACGAGGCCGGCGAGGCCGACGAGGCACGCGTCGTAGTTCACCCGCCAGCCGGCGTAGGCGCGCCATGCGGCGTCACGGTCGGCGACGAGGGGGACGCCGGCGGCCTCGAGCTGGGCCACCACGGCGTCGAACTCCTCCCGGGTGACCGAGACGGGGTCGTCCGGACGGGGGTCGGGGTCGAACGGCACGCCGTAGTACTCGGCGACGCTGCGCAGGGCGACGAACCCGGACCGGATCATGTACTGGGCCCGGGGCGTGCGGGGCGCGTCGACGAGGGCGAGGGTGAGCGCCGCGCCGTCGAGCGCCACGCCGGCCGCGGTGACCCAGGAGCGGTTCGGTGCCGGGGAACGGAAGAACACCAGGGCCGGGAAGCTGGTGTGGCTCTCCTCGAGCTCGATGAACCAGCCCTCCCACTCGGCCCAGAGCTCGTCGAGCTGGGCGAGGCCGCCCACCTGGTGGGCCCGCGTCAGGAGGGTGACCGGCGAGGCCACACCGGCGATCCCCGACCGGACGTAGAGCTTCCCCACCGCCGCCTCCCGCTTGGAGAAGTGGCCGTACATCGTGGGGAGGAAGCTGATGAGGAGGGCCACGAGGCCGAGGCCGATGATCGCCGCGGCGATGGAGAGCAGCAGCGTCGGCAAGTCGTCGGTGCGTTCGAACCCGAGCGTGGTGAGCGACGACCCGGCGTCGACGAGCGCCCTCCGGTAGGGGCGGACGTGCAGGGCCCAGAACATCGCCGAGAAGCCGAGGATGGCGCCGATCGCCCACACCACCGGCAGCAGGAGCAGGGCGGTCGGTGCGAAGCGGGCGAGGATGGCGTCCTGCCGGTCGTACGGTCGACCGCGCGCCGCCGCCCGGAACACGGCGTGGAGGGGGACGAACACCGCCCGGTTCAGCAGGACGTGCTCGGCCCGGGGGACGACGACGGTGCGGACCGCGGCGGACAGGACCGTGGCCACGAGGCTCAGCCCGAGCAGGAAGAGCAGCACCTCGAGCACGACGGACACGGTGGGAGCGTACGCCTCCTCGTCGGGGTCATCGGAAGTCCCGGCTCGCGGGGGCGGCGCCGACGGGCAGGGGCTCGAGTCGCTCGGCCACCACGTTGATCACGCCCTCGGCGTTCTCGACCCGGCCGCGCACCACGAGGGCCGGCGCCGACCGGGCCACCTGCCGGTGCCGCTCCCAGCAGCCCTTGGAGCAGACGATGTTGATGAGCCCGGTCTCGTCCTCGAGGTTGAGGAAGGTGACGCCGGCCGCAGTGGCCGGCCGCTGCCGGTGGGTGACCACGCCGGCGACCACCACCTTGGAGCGGTCGGGGAGGGCGGCGAGACCGGTGGCGGGCACCACGCCCATGCGGTCGAGCTCGTCCCGGACGAAGCGGGTGGGGTGGCCGTCGGGCGAGACGCCGGTGGCCCACAGGTCGGCGAGGGCGAGCTCGCGGTCGGACATGCCCGGCAGCTGCGGGGCGTCGGCGCCGGTGACGATGCCGGGGAGCCGGTCCGGACGGGACTGCGACACGGCCCCCGCCGCCCACAGGGCCGCACGTCGGGCGGCGCGCGGGTCGCCCCCGCCCACACCCGACGGGAGCACCGAGTCGAACGCGCCGGCGGTGGCCATGGCCTCGAGGATCGGCAGGGCGACCGCCGGGACCCGGCGGACGACCTCCTCCATGGAGGCGTAGGGACGGCCCGCGGCGACGGCCTCGGCGAGGTCGTCGCCCACCCCGCGCACCGAGCCGATGCCGAGGCGCACCGCCACCCCGCCGGTGGAGCCGGGGCACGGCTCGAGCGTGGCCTTCGCACCGGAGGCGTTGATGTCCGGGATGCGCACCTCCACCCCGTGGCGACGGGCGTCCTGCACCAGCGAGTGCGGCGAGTAGAAGCCCATCGGCTGGGCGTTCAGCAGGGCGGCGCAGAACGCCGCCGGGTAGTGGTGCTTGATCCAGGCGCTGGCGTAGACGAGGTAGGCGAAGCTCACCGAGTGGCTCTCGGGGAAGCCGTAGTTCGCGAACGCGGCGAGCTTCTCCCAGATCTGGTCGATGACGTCGGGGGTGACGCCGCGCTCGGCGGCGCCGTCGTGGAACCGGGCGCGCAGACGTTCCATGCGCTCGCGGCTGCGCTTGGACCCCATGGCCTGGCGCAGCTGGTCGGCCTCGGCCGGGGTGAACCCGGCGACGTCGATGGCCATCTGCATCAGCTGCTCCTGGAACAGGGGGATGCCGAGGGTCTTGGCGAGGGCGTTCTCGAGCAGGGGGTGCAGGTAGGTGACCGGCTCGCGGCCGTTGCGGCGGCGGATGTACGGGTGGACCGAGCCGCCCTGGATGGGGCCGGG
>JBEIGA010000017.1:0-25302 GCA_040382135.1 Acidimicrobiales bacterium | reverse complement strand
GGCTCGACGACACCGGCGCCGCCGGCCGCCGGCTCTACGAGGAGCGGTTCAGCGAGGCAGTCGGTCTCGCGGCGCTCGAGGCGCTGTACCAGCGGGCGCGCTGAAGCGCGCCGCCGCAGGGGGATCACGCCGGCGTGAGCTCGCGGGCGAGGTCCTGGCGGATCGCCTCCTCGGGAGCCCGGGGGCGTCGGACCTTGGTGACCGATGCGATCACGGCGACGAACATCACGAAGGGCAGCGAGCGGGCCACGATGCCGGACTCGGTGATGGAGGCGAGCAGCACGAACGAGCTCACGCCGAGCGGCAGCAGGCCCACGGCCACGGGCCGGTAGCGCACGTACCGAGCCGACCGGGCCGCCGTCCGGAGCCACAGCGCGAGGAACAGCAGGGCAGCGGGGATACCGCCGGCGAGCGCGTACTCCAGCAGGGCGTTGTGCGCGTTCGGGGCCCAGTTGTAGGTGACGATCAGCTCGTGCGCCGGGCTGAACAGCCCGCCCCAGAACCCCTGGTAGCCGTAACCGAGCAGCGGCTGTTCGCGGATCGCCTCCACCACGCCGGCCCAGAGCTCGGTGCGGCCGGTGAGGGTGACGTCGCGGTCGAGCAGGTCGGTGACGAAGTCCAGGTTGGCGGTCACCCACAGGAGGGCGACCACCGACGCCGAGACGAGCGAGACCGCCACCGCGCCGTAGAGCGTCCTGCGTCCCCGGAAGCCGGTGAACACGGCGAGCAGACCGGCCAGGAGCACGAGGGTGGCGAGGCTCGTCTTCGACTCGCTCCGGACGACCAGGAGGACGTTGGCCAGCATCATGGCGTACATGAGCACGCGGAACCGGCGGTGGTCGCGCGCCGCGAGCAGGAAGATGAGGGCGCAGAAGGCCCCCATGCGGCCCAGCTCGTTGCGGTTGGTGAAGACCCCCACCCACTGGCCGGCGCTGTTGTGGCCGTACTGCGACAGGGCCAGGCCGAACACCAGGTTGAGCACGGTGCCGAAGACCGCTGCGGTGGCGCACATCCGAAGGATCTCGCGGAGGTCGAAGCGCACCACGAGGTAGTAGCCGTAGAAGGCCACCACCAGCAGGGCGAAGGACCGGCGGAACGTGAGGCTCGGGTCGTTGGACCAGACGTAGGAGAACGTCATCCAGCCGAGGAACGCCGGCAGCAGCAGCTCGTACTCGACGAGCCGGAAGAGGTAGCGGAAGTTGCCGACGAGGCGGGAGGCGGCGATGCCGGCGAAGAGCAGGACCACGAAGGTGATCAGGAGGTCGCCGCCGGCGCTGTAGGTCTCGATCGTGGCCTGCGTGATGTCGGTGCCCTTGGTGGCCAGCCAGTCGGCGGGCAGGCCGAAGCCCAGCACGAAGAACATGGCGACGACCGCCAGCCGCTCGCCCAGGCCCGGCCGGGCCACGGTGATGGGACCGTCGACCAGCATCAGGCGTTCGCGGCGGCCCGCTCGTAGTAGCCGTAGCGGCCGCGGAGCAGACCGCCGTTCTTCGACTTGTCCCGGTTGAGCACCGCGCCCACGACCTTGCCGCCGGAGCGGGCGACGTCGGACCGGATCTGCAGCAGGGCGTTGGTGTCGGTGCGCCGGCTGTCGACCACGGCGATGACGCCGCCGGTCATGGGGGCCACGGCGGCGGCGTCGGCCGCGCCTTCGACCGGTGGCGTGTCGACGAGGACGATGTCGTAGTTCTGCTCGAAGTGGCGCAGGAGGGCCTCGAACCGTGGCGAGGCGAGCAGCTCACCGGGGTTGGCCGGCGTGGGGCCGGACGGGACGATCGACAGGTTCCGCACGTTCGAGAGCATGAGCTCGAGCTCCACGTTCTCGTCGCCCGCCAGCCACTGCGACAGACCTGCGGCGTTGGAGATGCCGAACAGCCGGGGAACGGTGGGCCGGCGCAGGTCGGCGGAGACGAGCACCGTCCGGGCCCCGCTCTGGGCGAAGGCGAGCGCCAGGTTGGCGGCGGTGGTGGACTTGCCCTCGCCGGGCGTGGCCGAGGTGATCACGAAGCTCTTCGTGCCGCTGCTGGTGGCGAGGAACTGCACCGAGGAGCGCAGCCGGCGGTAGGCCTCCCGGGAGCGCTGGGCCGAGGCGCCCTTCTTGTCGCCCAGCATCACGAGCGACGCGCTACCGGACCGGTTGCCGATGCCGAACTGGGGCACGGTGCTGAGCACCGGGCTGCCGAGCGCGAGCTCGACGTCGTCGGACTCCCGAGCGGTCTTGTCGAGGCGGTCGAGGACGAAGGCCGCCACGATGCCGAAGATCAGGCCGAGGACGAGCCCGGCCACCTGGATCTGGCGGGTGGTGAACCCGTTCGGCGTGGTGGGTCGCTGCGCCTCGCCGAGCACCTCGGCCGCGGGGGTTCGGGTCTCGACCTTGCGCTGGATGTCGGCGACCGCGGTGGAGATCTGGGTCTGGCGCTGGTTCAGCTGCGAGTTGGTGTTGCGCAGCGATGCGACCTCGTTGTCGATCTGGGTGAGGCGAGGCTGCTTGGTGGGATCGGTGGTGGGGAGCTCGGCCACGCCCGCCCGCTCCTGGAGCAGGGCGTCGATCTGCGCCTGGTTGGCGGCCTGCTGCTGGGTGATCTGGTCGGCCTCGACGGCGTAGACGCTGATCTGGCTGGTGTAGAAGTCGAGCGCCGCCTGCTCCCGCTGGCTCACGTAGACGGCGGCGAAGGTGTTCACCACCTCTTGCGCCACGGCGGGGTCGCCGTCGGTGAAGGTGAGGCGGAGCGTGTCGCTGTTGGGCTCGAAGCGGACGCTGAGCCCGGCGAGGAGAGCGGTGGGCTCGGTGGCGATGCCGAGGTTGGTCTGCACCTCGCGGGCGACCGCGTTGGACTGCAGCTGCTCCTTCTCGCGCTCGAGGACCGGCGGCGCCTCCTGGTTGTTGGCCGAACCCACGGGCGTGGGCCTCACGAGCACGCGGGCGGTGGCGTCGTAGCTCTCGGTGCGGCTGTTGGCCCACAGCGTGGCCAGCACGAGGCCGAGGATCGTGATGGCGAGGACGATCCACTTCCGACTGCGGACCGCCTTGATGTAGTCCTCGAGCCCGGGCACCTCGTTGGTGCGGGCATTGCTCATGGGTTCGTACATCATCGGACGGTCACCTCGGGGACGGCGATCCTGGGACGGTACCGGCAGCTCTGCGGCACCTCAAGAACTTTCGTGTCATCTGGGGCACAGATGGGCACAACGGCCCGCTGCCCGACCTGACCTCTGCTTGACATGCCGCCCGTCACCGCCCGGACCCACCCATTCGGCCGAGCCTACCCCTCGGCCTCGGGGCGAACCGGGCGCGGCCAGGCGAAGCCGGTGGTCACGCCGGGGTGCCAGTGTCCGGAGGGCTCCTCGCGGTGGGCGACGAACCTGCGGCCGGTGGCGTCGGCCCACTCGGCGAGCGACGTGTTGGTGTGGGCCATGGCGGCGACCACCACGGCGTCGGGGGCGAGCAGGGGACCTGCGGCCTCGCGCTCGGCCTCCTCGAGGGCGCGCCCGGCGGCGGTCTCGGAGATCAGCAGGTCGATCGGGCCGTCCAGCGCGGCGATGCCCGCCACGGCGTCCTCGATGCGCACCTCGCCCACCTCGGCGTAGGGACCGCCGAAGAGCCAGCCCGACGCCGGGTTCAGGTCGAGCCCCACGTACCGGCCGGGATGGCCCTCCTCGGCGTTGCGGAGCAGGGCCGCGCCCAGCACGCAGGCGCCGAGGCCCTTGTCGACCCCCGTCTCCACCACGAGGCGCGGCCGGCCCAGGCGCACCAGGGCGTACCAGGCGGGCCGGCTGCCGAAGTGGGCCTCGTCGTCGCTCACGTGGCGGTACGGGCTCGCCGCCGTGGTGGTGGCCACATGGTCGCGCAGCACGGTGTCGGCGTCGAGCTCGTCGAACAGGTCGAGCACGCGGTCGGTGGGCACGTCGCACACCAACGCCACGGTCTGGGCGAGGTAACGCCGGTTCGTGGGCGTGAGGTCGTAGGTGAAGTTCGTGTACTCGCGGGACCGGACCGACCAGCGGCGCAGCGTGGCCGCCTGCCGTCCCACGTACCGGTGCCCGGTCCACCACCGCATCGGGACGAGCAGCGCCCGGCCCGCGGCGGTGCCCTTGACCGTCGAGGCGGCACGGGAGCGCAGGGCGTCGGGGGTCGTCCGCACGAGGGGGAGGGTAGGGGCGAGGGGTGCCGCCGCTCAAGATGACGGAGGCAGCCCTGCCCAGGAAGGGCCGGACGGCTCAGGCGAGGCTCAGACGCTCGGGTCGGCCTTCGACCGCCCCGCGGCCTTCTGCGCCTGCTTCCAGGCCCGGACCCGGGCGAGGGCCTCGGGCCCGTCGATGTCGGCCACGGAGCGGGGCACGTCGTCGGCGAAGGGTCCGGCCGCCGCCTCCCAGCCATCGGGCCGGACGCCGAAGCGCTTGCCGAGGATCGCCACCATGATCCGGGCCTTCTCGTCGCCGTAGCCGGGCAGGGCCCGCAGGCGCTCGAGGAGGTCGGCGCCGTCGGCGGCGTCGGTCCAGATCCGTGCGGCGTCGGCGTCGTGGGTGTCGGCGACGAACCGGCACAGCTCGCCGATGCGGGCGGCCATCGCCTTCGGGTAGCGGTGGATGGCGGGAGGTCCCGACGCCACGGCGAGCAGCTCGTCCGGTGCGAGATCGGCGATGCGCGCTGCGTCGAGGTGGCCGAGGCGGGCGCGCAGCGTGGCCGGGCCACGGAACGCCCAGGACATCGGGACCTGCTGGTCGAGCAACATCCCGACGAGCAGGGCGAGTGGGTCGGTGTTGACCAGCGCGTCGGCGTCGGCGTCGCCGGTGACGGCGAGGGTGCCGGGGCTCACGCGTCGTCGGTGAGGCGGCGGTGCTGGCCGCCGGCGGGGAGCTCCGGGTTGGGGCGGTTGTCGGGGTCGCCCGGGTCGAGCGCGTCGGGGTCGACGCCGTA
This sequence comes from Acidimicrobiales bacterium, assembly GCA_040382135.1. Classification (GTDB taxonomy): domain Bacteria; phylum Actinomycetota; class Acidimicrobiia; order Acidimicrobiales; family JBEIGA01; genus JBEIGA01. The sequence goes on along the minus strand of JBEIGA010000017.1, from coordinate 20,384 downwards.
GTGCTCGATCGCCCGCTGGACGACGTCGAAGCCGAGCTCGCCCTCCATGGCCAGCGTCCACAGCACCTTCACCGTGAGGTGGGCCTCGTCCACCTCGAAGAAGCGGCGCAGGGACTCGCGGGTGTCGCTGCGCCCGAAACCGTCGGTGCCGAGCACGTAATAGGGGCGGGGCACCCAGCGGTGGATCTGGTCGGGGACGAGCTTGATGTAGTCGCTCACCGCGACGACCGGGCCCCGGCTGTCCTCGAGGAGGCGGGTCACCAGCGGGCGACGCCGTTCCTCGGTGGGGTGGAGGCGGTTCCATCGGCCGCACTCGATGGCGTCGTAGCGCAGGCGCTTGTAGCTCGTGGCGCTCCACAGCTCGGCGCTCACACCCCAGTGCTCGGCCAGCTCGGCCTGCGCCCGGCGGGCGACGGCCTGCATGACGCCGGAGAACAGGATGGTGGCGCGGTGGGGGAGCCCGTCGGGGCCCTCGTCCCAGCGGTAGAGGCCCTGGGTGATGTCGAGGTCGGTGATGTGGTCGGGGCGCGGGGGCTGTTCGTAGTTCTCGTTGTAGATGGTGAGGTAGTAGAAGACGTCCTCGCCCTCGCCGGCGCGGCTGCCGTACATGCGCCGGAGGCCGTCGTCGACGATCGCGCCGAGCTCGTAGGCGAACGCCGGGTCGTAGACCTCGCAGGCGGGCACGGCGGAGAACAGCAGCGGGCTGTGGCCGTCCTGGTGCTGCAGCCCTTCGCCGAGCAGGGTGGTGCGTCCGGCGGTGGCGCCCATCAGGAAGCCGCGGGCCCGGGCGTCGGCGGCGGACCAGACGAGGTCGCCGATCCGCTGGAACCCGAACATCGAGTAGAAGGTGTAGAAGGGCACCATCGGCACGCCGGTGTTGGCGTAGCTGGTGGCCGCGGCGATCCAGCTGGCCATGGACCCGGCCTCGGTGATGCCCTCCTCCAGGATCTGCCCGTCCTTGTCCTCGGCGTAGGACAGCAGCAGCTCGTGGTCGACCGGCTCGTACAGCTGGCCGAACGGGGCGTAGATCTCGAACTCGCGGAACAGCGAGTCCATGCCGAAGGTGCGGGCCTCGTCCGGCACGATCGGCACCACCCGAGGCCCGAACGCCGGCTCGCGCATGAGGTCGCGGAGCAGGGCGGTGAAGGCCATGGTGGTGGACACGGACCGGCCGTTCGAGCCCTTCTTCAGCTCGTCGAACGGGGCCGACGTAGGCAACTGCAGCGGCCGCCGCTCACGGACCACCCGTTTGGGGAGGCTGCCGCCGAGCGCGTGGCGGCGCGAGATCAGGTACTCGTGCTCGGGCGAACCGGCCGGCGGGCAGTAGTAGGGGGGCTCGCCCTCGGCCAGGGACTCCTCGGGGATCTCGTCCTCGAGGTGCAGCCGCGACCGGAGCGCCATGAGCTGGGCCTTGGTCATCTTCTTGATCTGGTGGGTGGCGTTGCGGGCCTCGAAGCCCTCGCCGAGCGTCCAGCCCTTGACCGTCTTGGCGAGGATGACCGTGGGCGCGCCCACGTTCTCGGTGGCGGCCTTGTAGGCGGCGAAGAGCTTGGAGTAGTCGTGCCCGCCGCGGGGCAGGTTGCGCAGCTCGTCGTCGGAGAGGTGGGCCACCATCGCCCGCAGGCGCGGGTCGGGGCCGAAGAAGTGCTCGCGGATGTAGGCGCCCGATTCGGTGGCGAGGCGCTGGTACTCGCCGTCGACGGTGCTGTTCATCTTGTTCAGCAGCACGCCGTCGACGTCCTTGGCGAGCAGCGCGTCCCACTTGCTGCCCCAGATGACCTTGATGACGTTCCAGCCCGCGCCGCGGAAGACGCCCTCGAGCTCCTGGATGATCTTGCCGTTGCCACGGACTGGGCCGTCGAGGCGCTGCAGGTTGCAGTTCACGACCCAGATCAGGTTGTCGAGCCCCGAACGACCGGCGAGCGACACGGCGCCGAGGGTCTCGGGCTCGTCGGTCTCGCCGTCGCCCAGGTAGCACCAGACCCGGCTCTGCGTGGTGTCCTCGATGCGCCGGTCGTACAGGTACTTGTTGAACCGGGCGTGGTAGATCGAGTTGATGGGGCCGAGGCCCATCGAGACGGTGGGGAACTCCCAGAAGTCCGGCATGAGCCGCGGGTGCGGGTAGCTCGACAGGCCGTCGCCGCCGATCTCCCGGCGGAAGTTGTCGAGCTGGCCCTCGGTGAGGCGGCCCTCGAGGAAGGCCCGGGCGTAGACGCCGGGGGCGGCGTGCCCCTGGAAGTAGACGTGGTCGCCGGGGATGCCGGTGTCCTTGCCGCGGAAGAACCAGTTGAAGCCCACCTCGTAGAGGGCGGCCGAGCTCGCGAACGTGGACAGGTGGCCGCCGATGCCGTCGGCGTGCTTGTTCGCCCGGATCACCATGGCCGCGGCGTTCCAGCGGATGAAGGCCCGGATGCGCCGCTCCACGTGCTCGTCGCCCGGGAACCACGGCTGGTCCTCCGACGGGATCGTGTTGACGTACGGCGTGTAGGTCATCGGCGGGAGGCCGACCTGCAGCTCCTGCGACCGCTCGAGGAGCTTGGCGACGAGGTACCGCGCCCGTTCCTTGCCGGCGCGTGACACCACGGCGTCGAGCGATTCGAGCCACTCCTTGGTCTCCACCGGATCGGTGTCCGGGAGCTGGTGGGTGTAGCCGTCGATCATGACCCTCATCCTCGCAGGAAGTGGAGGTACCGGTGCGCGTCTCACCCGCCGGCAACGCACCGTTCACCATCGGCATGCCCAGGCACAACCGTGAGGAACCGGCGTGGGAGCATGCGCGCATGGGACGTGCCGGCGAGACGACCGTGTACACCGACGGTGCCTGCAGCGGGAACCCCGGCCCCGGCGGCTGGGCGTGGGTGGTGCCCCACGGGGCCTGGGCGGCGGGCGGCGATGCGGCCACCACCAACCAGCGCATGGAGCGGGCCGCGGCGCTCGAGGCGATCCGCACGCTCGAAGGGCCGCTCGACGTCGTGAGCGACTCCACCTATGTCGTGAACTGCTTCCGGGACCGGTGGTGGGAGGGCTGGCTGCGCAAGGGCTGGAAGAACAGCCAGGGCAAGCCGGTCGCGAACCGCGACCTGTGGGAGCCGCTCGTCGACCTCGTCCGCTCCCGGGGCGACGTCTCGTTCCGGTGGGTGAAGGGCCACAGCGGCGACCGCTGGAACGACGTCGCCGACCGGCTGGCCGTGGCGGCGGCGGCGAGCGGCGCCCGCAGCAGCGGTCCGGATTCCGCCGCGATCGACACCGACGCCCTGCGCGAGGACCGACCCCGCGCCCGTGCGCCGCGCGCGGCGCCACCCTCCGCCGTCGCGTCCCCTGCGTCCGACACCGCCGTCGGCTGGCGCATGGTGGTGACCGGCCACCAGCCGCCCGAGCTCGGCGGGTGGGACCCGAACCCCGTCGCCGACCGCGTCCGCTCCCGGCTCGTGGAGGTGCTCGCCGGTCGCCTGCTCGACCGGCCCGAGCTGCACGTGCTGACCGGGCTGCGACTGGGGGCCGAGTCGCTGGCGGCCGAGGCCGCCATCGCCGCCGGCGTGCCCTACACGGCCGTGCTGCCCTACCCGGACCCCGACGCCCGCTGGTCGGCCGAGGCGCGGCAGCGCTTCGCGGAGCTGCTCGCCGGTGCCGCCGCGCAGGTGGTGCTCGACCGGAAGCCCCCGGCCACCGCGCAGGCCGCGGCGACGGCCATGACCCGGCGCAACGCGTGGCTCGCCCGCAATGCCGACGAGGCCGTGGTCGTGTGGGACGGCGCGGAGGCGCGGGTGGGGGAGATGGTCCGCAGCCTGCACGACCACCTGGGCGACGAGGTGCTGGTACTGCGCCCCTGACGCGTGGTCGCTCGCCGATCAGGTCCGCAGGCGGGAGCCGCGGGTGCGGCCGTACAGCCGCTCGAGCTCGTGGAAGGCGACGTTCACGGCGACCATCGCCTCGTCGTCCTCCACCTCGGGCAGGTCCGGGTGGTGGTGGCGGGCCAGCTCTCGGTGGGCCTCGCAGATGGCGTCCCAGTCGGCGCCGGGCTCGAGCCCGAGCACGGCCCACGGGTCGTGGACCTGACGGGTCCCGTAGCGGTTCACGGTCTCCCACGCCGCCCACGGGTCCACGTCGCGGAGCTCGTCGAGCGTGCGCGGCCGGGCCGCGTGCACGGCCGGCGGCTTCCGGCCGCGGCGGAACCACGCACCGAGACGGGAGCCGGACCGTGCGCCGGCGGGGGAGGACGAGGAGCGCGTCGCCATCCCCGTTCCATCGGCAGCCTCCGGGGTCGACGTGAGCCAGGGGGCGCGCGGACATCGGTGCCGAACCGCGCGAAGCTGGCCGGGCCGGTGGGCGGAGAGCTGCGGGGCCTCCTCGGGGCGCGCTCGTCGACCGGTCGGGTTCCCCCCTCCACGCATGCGCCGTTCGGCTCATTTCCGGCTGATCGGCCAGGGCGTTCCTTGCCCGGTTTCGCGCCCCGTGGTTAGGTTGGACCCCGTTGACCACTTCCCGTGGCAATCCCGAGCGTTCTAGTCACTTTCCGCGACTCTCGGTTCATCGGCCGTCAACCCAGGTGAGGCACCATGAAGAAGCTGTTCCTGTCCGTTCTGGCGCTCATGGCGCTCGCCTCCGGAGTGGCGCTCGCGCCATCCGCGAGCGCGACTCCGGTGGGCACCGGGTACTCGGACACCGACTGGATCGAGATCCAGACGGCCGCCAACTACCTGGCCACGACGCCCAACACCCAGGTCCGCAACCCGGCCGAGATGGCCAAGTTCGGTGTGGCCACCCTCCACTACCTGCTCGCCATCACCGGCAAGCTCGGCACCTTCCAGCAGGACTACTCGTACCTGAACGTCTCGGGCCCGAACTACCTGTACGCCGACTACACCGGTGACTCGCTGCGCGACATCCAGGTCGTGATGCAGCACTACAACGCCAACCCCGCCCAGGCCCAGTACCTCGGCGCGGCGTTCATGAACTTCATCGCCGGCGTCGACGCCGCCAACAAGGGCAAGGACTGGAACACCTTCCGTCCCGGCTACGTGCCCCCGGCCCCGCCGGCGGCGCCCACCGCGCTCGCCGCGGCCCCGGGCACGCAGGCCGCCTCCCTCACCTGGACCGCCCCGGCCACCTCGGTGACCGACTACGTCGTCCAGTTCCGGGCCCTGCCCGGCGGCGCCTTCGCCACCTTCGCCGACGGCGTGAGCGTGGCCCCGAGCGCCACCGTCACCGGCCTGACCCCGGGCACCTCGTACGAGTTCCGGGTCGCCTCGGTGAACTCCGCAGGCACGGGTGCGTTCTCCACCATCGCCACCGTCGACGGCTGCGCCCTCACCCCGTACGCGGTCAGCGGCCCCTGCGGCTTCACCGCCTGGGACGCCGAGCACGCCGCCGGCCTGCTGTCGCTGCGCAGCGACGTCGACACCATGGCCTGCTTCTCGCAGACCGGTGCCAACCAGTACCTCACCGCCCTGAACGCTGCGATCGCCGACCTTCCCGCCGGCAACCTGCAGCGGGCCTGGCTCGAGGCCGGCAAGGGTGCGCTCGACATCTACATCGCCAACTGCACCCCGCGTGCCTGGACGGGTTGGTACGGCGACGTCACCGGCTTCATCGGCGCCGGCCGTGTCCTGCAGATCGCGGACGCCGCCCGTCGCCCGGCTGTCGTCGGCGCTCCGGCGAACTACGAGGACCCGTACTACTACTGGTACACCGGCTTCGACGGCTCGAAGACCACCGTGTTGGGTGCGAGCGACTCCTGTGTTGCGGGTGAGCTGGCCCTCATCCGTGACTACCTCGCCAACTACTGGCGGGCACGTCCGGTGGCCAACAGCATCGCCGGCGACATCAACCCAGCCGGCTTCGAGCTCGGCACCGTGCCCACCAACCCGGGCACGTCGGCCAACGCGGCGAATCAGGCCATGGCGCAGATCGCCACCTGGCTCCTCAACGGGGCGAACTTCAGCTGCCCGGGTGCAGATATCGCCGGCGTGAAGGTGCTGCTCACCAACGCCCTCACCGCCACGGCCCCGAGCGGGACCACCGCTCCGGGCGCCGCAGTGCCGGGCGCAGCGGCTGGCACTGCCGACTCCCGCGGTGCCTACCTGCTCCCGTCGGAGCGGTTCCCGCTGGCCTGATCCGACCTCGTCGGGCGAACGACGACCGCCCCGGCCCTGCAGGGCCGGGGCGGTCCCGCGTCCGGACATCGGTTCCGGCCGTTTGCTACCGTTTGACCACCAAGAGGAAGGAGGTGGTCCACATCAGCAGTGACAGTACCGGGGCCTTGGAGGTGGTCGGCCGCTGACGCGGCTCGCTGGACCACGCGGTGAATCCACGCCGACCAACCGCTGAACCGATGGCCGGGTGGGCCCCACCCGCACCAATGCATCGGTTCGGTCCTTTCCAGCGGGGACGAAACGACCGGGGGGAGGGTCCCAGACCCTCCCCCCGGTGCGCGTCCGGACCCCGGTCCGGCCGTATGGTTACGGGATGGAGCGCCCCACGAAGTTCCACGAGCACCGCTACCTCGGTGACAAGCGGACCCAGATCGCCTACGACCTCGACGAGGTGCAGGACGCATCGGTCATCGAGGAGCTCATGGCGGCGGAGACGTTCCTGTGCTTCGCGCCGGACACGCCCGCCGAGCTCCGCAACCGCGGCTACCGCCTCAAGCAGGTCTGAGCCCCGGGGGACCGGACGGTCCGAGCCTGAAAACGACCGGCGGCGTGGACCCCGGGCGCCGCAGCGCCGGGACCCACGCCGCTCGAGCGTGCGGTGGACGGTGCGCCGTCCGGGGTCAGCCGTTGGTGCGGGCCCGGATGATGTTGAGGGCGCTGCCGGCGCGGAACCAGCCGATCTGCTCCTCGGACATGGTGTGCTTGGCGGTGAACTCCACGGTGCTGCCGTCGGGCTTGGTGACCACGACGGTGACCGTGCCCTCGGGCTGCAGGTCGGCCAGGCCCCGCACGGCGATGCGGTCGTCCTCGCCGATGTGGTCGTAGTCGGCCGGGTCGGCGAAGGTCAGTGGCAGCACGCCCTGCTTCTTCAGGTTGGTCTCGTGGATGCGGGCGAAGGACCGCACCAGCACTGCCTTGGCGCCGCGGAACCGGGGCTCCATGGCGGCGTGCTCGCGGGAGGAGCCCTCGCCGTAGTTCTCGTCGCCGACGGCGATCCAGGGCTGACCGGCCTCGTCGTAGTGCTTGGCGAGGTCGGGGAACGACTTCGTCTGCCCGTCGAGCTGGTCCTTGCCCTTGCCCGCCTCGCCGGTGAAGGCGTTCACGGCGCCGAGGAACAGGTTGCCCGAGATGTTCTCGAGGTGGCCGCGGTAGGTGAGCCACGGACCGGCCATCGAGATGTGGTCGGTGGTGCACTTGCCCTTGGCCTTCACGAGCACCGCGAGGCCCTCGAAGTCCTTGCCGTCCCAGGCGGCGAAGGGCTCGAGCAGCTGGAGCCGGGTGCTGTTGGGGTCGACCTTGACCTCGATGGCGGAGGGATCGGCGGCCGGCGGGACGAAGCCCGACTCGCCCGGGTCGAAGCCGCTCGGCGGGAGCTCGAGGCCGATGGGGGCGGTGAGGCGCACCTGCTCGCCGCTCGCGTTGGTGAGGCTGTCGGTGGCCGGGTCGAAGTCGAGGGTGCCGGCGAGCGCCAGCGCCACGACCGTCTCCGGCGAGGTGACGAAGGCGTAGGTGGAGGCCAGGCCGTCGTTGCGCTTCGGGAAGTTGCGGTTGTAGGAGGTGACGATGGTGTTGGCGGTGCCCTCCTGCACGTCGGAGCGCTCCCACTGGCCGATGCACGGGCCGCAGGCGTTGGCGAGCACGGTGGCGCCCACCTTCTCGAACTCGGCGAGGAGGCCGTCGCGCTCGATGGTGGCCCGCACCTGCTCGGAGCCCGGCGTGATGAGCAGCGGGGTCTGCACCGTGAGGCCCTTGGCGGCGGCGTCCCGCAGGATCGACGCGGCGCGGGTGATGTCCTCGTAGGAGCTGTTGGTGCACGAGCCGACGAGCGACGCCGAGATCTCGAGCGGCCAGCCGTTGGCCTTCGCGTCCTCGCCGACCTTCGACACCGGTCGGGCGAGGTCCGGGGTGTGGGGACCGTTGATGTGGGGCTCGAGCGTGGACAGGTCGATCTCGATGACCTGGTCGAAGTACGCCGACGGGTTGGCCAGGACCTCGTCGTCGGCCCGCAGGTGCTCGGCGTGGGCGTCGGCGGCCGCGGCGATGGCCTCGCGGCCGGTGGCCTTCAGGTAGCGGCCCATGGCGGCGTCGTAGGGGAACACCGACGTGGTGGCGCCGATCTCGGCACCCATGTTGCAGATGGTGGCCTTGCCGGTGCACGAGATGGCCTCGGCGCCGGTGCCGAAGTACTCGACGATGGCGCCGGTGCCGCCCTTGACGGTGAGGATCTCGGCGACCTTGAGGATGACGTCCTTCGGCGACGCCCAGCCCTTCAGCTCGCCGGTGAGGTGGACACCGATGAGCTTCGGCCAGCGGACGTTCCAGGGGAAGCCGGTCATGACGTCGACGGCGTCGGCGCCGCCCACGCCCACGGCGATCATGCCGAGGCCGCCGGCGTTCGGGGTGTGGCTGTCGGTGCCGATCATCATGCCGCCGGGGAAGGCGTAGTTCTCGAGCACGACCTGGTGGATGATGCCCGAACCCGGCTTCCAGAAGCCGGCGCCGTACTTGGAGCACACCGACTCGAGGAAGTCGTAGACCTCCTCGTTGTCCTCGACGGCGGCGAGCAGGTCGCGATTGCCGTCGACCTTGGCGAGGATGAGGTGGTCGCAGTGGGTGGTGGTGGGCACGGCCACCTGGTCGAGGCCGGCGGTGGTGAACTGCAGCCACGCCATCTGGGCGGTGGCGTCCTGCATGGCCACCCGGTCCGGGCGGAGGTCCGCGTAGCTGATGCCCCGCTCGATGCCCTCGTTCTCGGGGTCGTCGAGGTGGTTGATCAGGATCTTCTCGGCCAGGGTCAGACCTCGGCCCAGCCGGCGGCGGCCGATCGCCAGCCGCTCCGGGAGCGTGGCGTAGACCTGGTTGATCAGCTCGATCGGGGTGCTGGCGGACACGGCCATGGGGCTACCTCATCATCGGGGGCGAGTCGTCGTTGCGGACATCAGTGTGGCGACGATCGCCCCTGATTCTCGCGAACCCTGGCGGTCCGACGCGTACCCGGCCGTCCGGGCCGTGGGCGCGCCGTCGCTCAGTTCGGGACGAGGCGCCCGAGCACCGAGTACCAGCGCTGGGCCATCAGGGCCTCGCCGGCGGCGTTCGGGTGGATGCCGTCGCGGGTGTGGACCCCGGCGGTCGGGTTGAACCCGGTGGCCTGGTCCACGACGTAGATGCGCGAGGTGGCCGTGGCCTCCTGGGCGGCGACGGTGGCGAGCAGGGCGTTGTACTCGTTCTGGATCGTGGCGTTGCCGGGCACCGAGGGGATGATCCTGGCAAGGACGATCGTGGCGGTGGGTGCCGCGGCCTGGACGATGTCGATCAGGGCCCGCATGTCCGCTGCGGCCACGGTCGGCGCGTTGCCCTGGGTCAACAGGTCGTTGGTGCCCATGTGCAGCAGCACCACATGCGGTTGGCGGGAGGCGATGGCTCCCGGAAGGGACGGGTCGGCGACCATCTGGTCGATGGTCCAGCCGGACGCGCCCTCGTGCTGCATGTCGGGCCACTGGGAGCCGGCCGGAAGGCTCGTCTCGCCCCAGACGCCTCCGGCGAGTTGGGACACCTCGGTCTTGCGGCCGACGAAGTCGACCGGGTGGCCGCCGGCGACGAGGAGGTCGTAGAGCGGCTTGCGGAACGACTGCTGCAGGACCATCGGCGTCCTCCCCGGGCTGTACTCGCCCTGGGTGATGGAGTCGCCGATGGCCATGATGCGGTACGGGCCGGGGCCGGCCGGCACCCCGGGGAGGAACGTGGTGGCCTGAGCGGTGACAGCGGGGCCGGCGGCGATGCTCGAGAGCGCAGTGACCCGGAACTCGAAAGGGGTGTCCTCGGCCAGGCCGGTGACGGTGGCGCCGGTGGCGGTCGACGTGCCGTCCGGGAAGACCGTGAAATCGGGGGAGGACAGCGGCCGGTACTCGATGCGGTAGTCGACCACGTTGCCCGAGGCGGGCGACCAGGTGAGGGTCGCTTTCTGCTTGCCGCCCGTGGCGACCAGACCGCTCGGGGCGCCCGGGGTGGCGCCGGGGCGGAACGCCTCCCAGTTGGCGCCCTTCTGCCGGGCGTCGACGCCGGCGATGAAGTTCATGAACGCGGCCCCGAGCATCTGGGCCTGGGCGGGGCTGGCGTTGTAGTGCTGCATCACCACCTGGAGGTCGCGCAGCGAGTCACCGGTGTAGTCGGCGTACAGGTACTGGGGCCCCGAGACGTTCAGGTACGAGTAGTCCTGCTGGAAGGTGCCGAGCTTGCCGGTGATGCCGAGCAGGTAGTGCAGGGTGGCCACGCCGAACCGGGCCATCTCGGCCGGGTTGGTCACCGTGGTGTTCGGTGTGGTGGCGAGGTAGTTGGCCGCGGTCTGGACCTCGATCCAGTCGGTGTCGGAGTAGCCGGTACCCACCGGGACCGCGCCGGCCGAGGGAGCGACGGGGATCGCCGCAGCGAGGCCGAGGACCACGAGGACGGCGAAGAGGCGGAGGCGCCGCCGCCCCGCGCCGCGCTTCGTTCGTCCCGCTCGTCCGTCGACGCGTTCCGTGGTCATCCGCCCTCTTCGTCCCACTCGTCGTAGCGGAGCCACCCTACCGGGCGCAGGCCCCCCGGACAATGCACCCCCTCGGTGTCTTTCGGCGCACGTCGCGCACGGCCTGGAGCGAGGTTCGGGAACCTCCACCCGATCGTTCCGCGCGCGCGCCCTGTCGTTCACGGAGCGTCTACCTCGGTCATCTAGACAACCTCTGCACCACCCCGGAACAGAACAGGACAGGGAGATGGAACGGATCACCCCCCGACGTTGGGCAGGCGCAGTCCTCGCAGGACTCACCGTGTTCGGCGCCGCCGCATGCGGCGACGACGACGAGTCGTCGTCCGACACCATCCGATTCGCCGTGACGGACCTGCAGGGGCTCGAGGAGCTCCAGCGGGAGTTCGGCGCCTTCAAGGACACCTTCGAGGAGCTGTCGGGCAAGGACATCGAGTTCTACGCCGTTGCCGACCGGGTCGCCGCTGCTGCGGCACTCGATTCGGACCAGGTCGACATCGTCTTCACCGGCCCGGCCGAGTACGTGGTGATGCAGGCCCGAGCCGGCGCCCAGCCGATCGTCGCCATCAAGCGTGAGTACTACAAGTCCTGCCTCTACACCACCGCCGAGAGCGGCATCACCTCCGTGGATCAGCTGCCCGGCACCACGATCGCCATGACCGACGTGGGGTCGACCAGCGGTCACCTCGGCCCGTCGCAGCTGCTGCTCGACGCCGGCATCGACCCGCTCGAGGAGGTCGAGATCCTCAACATCGGCGACGCCGTGCACGAGGCCCTCACCCGGGGCGACGTCGATGCGGTCGGCGTCGGCTGTCACGACTACGACGAGTTCATGGAGGCCGAGGACGATTCGTCCACCTTCACGCTGCTGGTCGAGGGTCCGTCCCTGCCGGCCGACCTGATCATCGCCCGTGAGGGTCTGGACGAGGCGACCATCGAGCTGGTCCGGTCCACCTTCGTGGACAACTTCCCGGCCCTGCTCGAGGCGATGCTCGTCGGTGAGGACAACCAGAAGTTCGAGAACGCCTCGATCGTGGAGGTCACCGACGCCGACTACGACGTGGTCCGCTCGATGTACCAGGCCGTCGGCGTCGACGACTTCACCGAGTTCATCGGGGACTGAGCGATGACCGGCAACGCAGCAGCGGTCGACATCACCGGCCTCGTCAAGGCCTATCCCAACGGACACCGGGCGCTCGACGGTGTGGACCTGCGGGTCGACGCGGGCGAGACCGTCGCCCTCGTCGGCTCGAACGGGGCCGGTAAGTCGACCCTGCTGCGGTGCCTGGTGCGCCTGCACGAACCGACGGCGGGCACCATCCGGATCGACGGCACCGACGTCCGGTCGGCCGGGCGCTCGGAGCTCCGCCGCATCCGGACCGACGTCGGTTTCGTCTTCCAGAAGTACCCGCTCGTCCACCGGGTGAGCGCCTTCCACAACGTGCTCCACGGCGCCATGGGCCGGCACGGTTCCCGCTGCCTGTCGCCGCTCACCGCGCCGAAGGAGTTGCGCCGCGAGGCCATGGAGGCGCTCGACCGGGTCGGGCTCGCAGGGCTCGCCGCCCAACGCGCCGGCACGCTGTCGGGCGGCCAGCAACAGCGGGTGGCCATCGCCCGCATGCTGATGCAGCGACCGCGTCTGATCCTGGCGGACGAGCCGGTGGCGAGCCTCGACCCCATCGCCGGCGTCGAGATCATGGAGCTCCTCCGGGACGTCGCCGCCGAGCGGCAGCTGACCGTCATCGCCGCGCTCCACCAGCTCGACTACGCGATCCGCTTCACCGGTCGGATCGTGGGCCTCCAGGGCGGCAGGCTCCGCCTCGACCGCAGCTCCGAGGCCTGCCTCACCGACGACCTCGTGGGGATCTACGGCACGGCGGCGGTGCCGGCATGACGATCACGATCGAGCCCGAGCGCCCGCCGACACAGGAACCACCACGGTTCCGGCGTCCCAGCCTCCCGGCGATGTTGCTGCTCGGCGGCGTGCTCGGCCTGCTCGTCCACGGGTACACCCGGGGCGCATGGGTCGACCCGACCACCCTCGTCGAGGGCGTCGGCCGGCTCGGCGAGTTCCTCTCCGACGCGTTCCCACCGAACACCGAGCGGCTTCCCGAGATCCTCTCGTCGCTGCTGACCACCTTCGAGATGGCGCTGCTCGGCACCATCATCGGCGTGATCCTGAGCGTGCCGATCGCGGTAGCGGCGGCGCGCAACACCACGCCGCACCGCATCGTCTACATCCTCGCCCGAGGGTTCATCTCGCTGTTCCGCACGGTCCCCGACCTCGTCTGGGGTCTGATCTTCGTGGTCGCGGTCGGCCTCGGGCCCCAGGCCGGCGTCCTCGCCATCGCGGTCGACGTCATGGGCTTCTGCGGGCGGTTCTTCGCCGAGAGCATCGAGGAGGTCGACTCCTCGTTGACCGACAGCCTGCGGGCCACCGGCGCCTCCGAGACCGCCGTCCTCGGCGGTGCGGTGCTGCCCAGCTGTCTGCCCTCGTTCGTGGCCACCACCCTGTTCGCCCTCGAGTCGTCGACCCGCTCCTCGGTCGTGCTCGGCCTCGTGGGGGCCGGCGGCATCGGCATCGAGCTCTCGGTCTCGATGCAGCTCCTCCGCTACGACGAGGCCCTCACGATCATCCTCGCCATCTTCGTGGTGGTGCTGGCGGTCGAGCGGGTGTCGTCGGCCATCCGCCGTCGACTCATCTAGATGACCGAACGAACGTGACTACGCTTCCCCCCGTGACGCTCAACCGTTTCTCCCCGAAACCGCTCTACCGGCAGCTCTGTGACGTCCTGATCCCGAAGTTGGGCACGGAGTACGCCTGGGGCGACCGCCTGCCGAGCGAGGCGGAGCTCGCTGCCGAGTTCGACGTGAACCGGCTGACGGTCCGCCAGGCGATCGCCGACCTCGCCCGTCAGGGGCTGGTGGACCCGATCCAGGGCAAGGGCACCTTCGTCGTCCCGCCGGCCATCCGCTACCGGATCGCCGCCGGCAAGGACGCCAGCTTCACCGCCGCCATGGCCGATCTGGGCCACGAGACCGAGCTCCGGGTCCTCCGCACCACCCGTGACGACGACCCGGCGATCCGTCAGGAACTGCAGACCCGACGGGTCGTGACCCGCTACGACTTCCTGCGGATCGTCGACGGTGCACCGTGGTCGCTCTCGCGCACCTGGATCGCCGCTTCACGGTTCCCCGGTCTCACCCGCCACTGGTCGGGATCGTCGTCGCTCTACGCGGTGCTGCGAGAGCAGTACGGCATCCGGATCATGCGCTCCGGACGCACCTTCTCCGCCGAGCCGGCCGACCCGGTCGACGCCGAGCACCTGATGCTCGGGGTCGGAGCGCCGGTCCTGGTCACGCGCGGCCTCGTCGTCTCCGAACACCACGAGCCGATCGCGCTGACGGAGCACCGTTGCCGCGGCGACCGGGTGCAGTTCACCGTGGAGTTCGAGTGACACCGGAGGAGCGCTACGAGCTGCTCGGCGCAGCCGAAGGCGCGCAACTCGAGGCGATCGCCGACGCCGTCCTCGCCGGAGGCGCGCCGGTCACGGTGCACACCGGTCCCGAGGTCGTGACCGCGCCGCTGCGGCTGCGCGTGCCGGACGCGGACGCCACCGCCGTGATCGGCCACGTGGCGCTCACCGCCTGCACGGTCGAGGTCGGAGGGATCCGCGGCGACGGGTGCCGCCCGGGTCGGGACCTGAAGGGGGCGCTCGCCGCAGCGATCTGCGATGCCGAGACCGAACGCACCGGCCCGTTGGCCGGCGAGATCGCGGCGCTGCTCGCCGACACCGCCTCCGACCGGGACCGGCGCCTGACCGAGCTCGCCGCCGTGGTCGAGGCGACGCGGACGGACCACACGCCATGACCTGGGACCCGATCCACGACAGCCGGACCACCTTCCTCGCCTGCCTCCGGGCCCAGTGCACACCCGGGCAGCCGTACGGGCCGGTCCCGGCCGCGGGCCTGGACGACGACCCCGTGCTCGACGCGGCCGCAGCCGTGCTGCTCGCCCTCCTCGACCCCGGTCTGGGTCTTGCCGTCCTCGGCTCCCGGGCCGAGGCGGTGGGCGCGGTCCTCCGGGAGCGCACCGGCGCCCACGCCGCCGATCCCGGGGACGCCGATGTCGTGCTCGTGAGCCGCGGCGCCCTCGGTGCACCCGGGCTCGCCCGCACCGGCGGCGCCTCCACCCCCGAGCGGGGCGCCACGCTCGTCTACTGCGCGACCGAGCCCACCGCGGTCGAGCTGTCCGGGCCCGGGCTCGAGCACCCGGTGAGGGTGACGCTCTGCGTGCCCGCCGAGGACCTGGTGGCGCTGCGCACCGCCAACGGCGCACCGCCTGCGGGGGTGGACGTCCTCGTTGCCGGTGTGGTCGACGGGCAACGGGTCGTCACCGCCCTGCCGAGGAGCACCACCGTCGTGCTGGAGGAGGCCTGACGTGTACGCCACCATGGAGGAGACGCCTGCGCTGGCCGCCGCCCGCGCCCTCGCGTCCCGGGCCTCCGGCGCCGAGGCACGCGGCCTCGATCTGCTCGAGCAGCAGGTCTGCGCCGAGGCGGGGCTCTGGGCTCCGGAGGCCGCCCGCCGGGCGCTCGCACAGGCCCGCGGTGATGTGCCCCGTGCGGTCGGCCTCGTGCGGGTGTGGGCGGCCGCGCTCCCGCGCACCGAGGCCTGCGTGATCGACGAGGCCGACGCGGTGCTGGTGCGGCGGGTCTCGGCCGCCTATGCGGAGGTCGCCGGCGGGCAGTGGCTCGGGATCGCCCCCGAGCTCTCGTCCCGGCTGCTGCAATGGGACGACGACGCGCCGGTCGGCGACACGCCTCCCGCCGCACCGACCCTTCCGGAAAGACCCGTCCCCGACCCCGCCCCTGTGCCGGTCCGCGCCGACTGCCCCCGGGTCCGGGAGCTCCTGCACGACGTCCCCGTCCTCCGGAGCGACGAACAGGGCGACGGCGACGACCCTGCGATGACGGCCCTGCAACCTCCCCTGCCCCGGCCGACCCGGATCGGGGTCCTCGCGCGCGGCGAGACGGCAGGGCTCGTGTCGCTGGCGTCGCTCGTGCTGGGCCAGCGCCGGGAGGCCGTGCTCGCCGAGCTGACGACGGCGATCATGCGGGTCCGCGTCCCGCACCCGCGCACCGGCGTGCCGGTCGTGGTCGCGGAGGTACCCGTCGCGGAGGCCGAGGCCGTCGTGGATGCCGACGTCGACGACCGCCCCGGGTTCGCGCTCGGCTGGGGCGTCTCCATCGGCGAGATGGATCGGCGGGCCATCGCCCTGGCGCTGATCGACGGCGCCGTCCAGGCCGACGGCGCCACCACACCCCTCGTCCTCGACGACCAGACGATCACCGCGGCGGTCGACGGCTCGGCCACCAACGGGTTCGTCGAACACCTCCGCCTGCCCCACTACGCGAGCTTCGCCTCCTACGTGGACCAGGTCCGCCGAGCCGACCCCTCCGTCCAGGGGGACGCATGACCGCGCAGACCGGGACCCCGACGGTCGCCGGGCTCGCCGCCGCGCACGGCCGGACCCAGGCGTACGCGTACCTCGACGAGGCGTCGAAGCGGGAGATCCGCCGCGCCCTGTTGAAGGCGCTCGCCATCCCGGGCTGGCAGGTGCCCTTCGCCTCCCGGGAGATGCCCGTCGCCCGCGGGTGGGGGAGCGGCGGGCTCCAGATCACCCTGTCGCTCGTCGGCCCGGCCGACACCGTGAAGGTCATCGACCAGGGCGACGACTCCTCGGTGAACGCCGAGGCGATGCGCAACCTCGTCGTCGAGACCGCCGGCTGCGCAGCCACCACCGACACCCGAGCCGCCACCATCGTCCAGAGCCGGCACCGGATCCCGGAGACGCCGATGCGCCCCGACCAGCTCCTGGTGCTGCAGCTCCCTCACCCCGAACCGCTCCGACGGGTGGTGCCCGACGAGGTCGCCTCGCTGCGCCACCACGCCGGGGGCGACTACACGCCTGCGTGGCTCGACCTCTACGACGACGAGGTCCGCCACGGCGGTCCCCGCAGCGGTGCCGACCACCCGGTCCTCGTCGAGGAGCGCACGCTGATGAGCCCGAGCCCGATCCCGCGCCACGACGTGCTGCGCCTCGACCGGCTCCCGTTCCCGGTGCTGCTCGGCGCCGGCCGCAGGGCCCGTGTCACGGCGTTGCCGCCGTTCACCCGGGTGCGGCCGCTCACCTACGGCGATCGCCCGCTCCGCCCCGAGCAGGGCGGTGGACCGTGCGTGCTCTGCGGCAGCGCCACCTCCTACCGGGTGCCGTCGGCGAGCCGCTTCGAGCTCACCTCCGGAGAGGGAGTGGGTGCCTGGCGTTGCAGCGACAGTGACGCCTGCGCCCGCCGTCGCACGCGCGAGGAGGCCGGCCGATGAGCCTGCTCGCCGCACCGCCGGACACGACCGGCCTGCTCCCGCCCGGGCCGGTCCTGACCGTGCGGGGCATCAGCCGCCGCTTCGGCCCGGGCTGCCCCCGCTGCGCCGAGCTCACGGGCTCGGACGCCGGGACCAACCGGTGCGCGGCGTGCGGCACCGTCGTGGGTGTGCGTCGTGCCTCGTTCGAGGTCGGTCCGGGCGAGGTGCTCGGCATCCTCGGCGAGTCCGGGTCCGGGAAGACCACGCTCTTGCGCACCCTGCACCTCGACCTCCGTCCCGACGTCGGCAGCTGTGTGGTGCGCGGCGAGGGGGACCTCCTGCGGAGCGACCGGCCCGCCGAGGAGCTCCACCGGTCCGTGGTGGTGATGGTCCACCAGAACGCGCTCGCCGCCGGGCTGCACCCGAAGCTCGCGGCGGAGTCGAACGTGGCGGAGCGGCTCCTCGCCGTCGGCTGGCGCGACGTCGACGCCATCCACGAACGGGTGCGGGAGCTCCTCGTCGCCCTCGAGGTGGACCCGGCCCGTCACCGCGACCCGCTCGCCACCTTCTCCGGCGGCATGGCCCAGCGGGTCCAGCTCGCCCGGGCGCTCGTGGAGCCGCCACCGGTGCTGCTCCTCGACGAACCCACCACCGGGCTCGACCCGTCGGTCCAGGCGGGGCTGCTCGAGGCGGTGCAGCGGGTCACCGACGCCGTGGAGGGGGCGACCGTCGTCGTCACCCACGACCTCGGCGTGGTGCGGGTCCTGGCCGGCCGTGTGGTGGTCATGCACCACGGGGAGATCGTGGAGGAGGGCGTCGTGGACCAGATCCTCGAGGACCCCCGGCACCCGTACACCCAGCTCCTCGTCTCGAGCCGGCTGTGAACGTCCGTCTGCGCGTCGACGGCCTCTGGAAGGCGTTCGGGGACGAGGCCGTCCTCCGCTCGGTCTCGCTCGCCGCCGGACCCGGTGAGGTCGTCACCGTCACCGGCGTTCCCGGCAGCGGACGCACCACGCTCGTGCGGTGCCTGACCGGCGGGTACCGCCCCGACGCCGGCGCCGTGATCGTCGACGACGGCACCACCGAGGTCGACCTCGCCACCGCCGACGCCCGCACCCTCGCCTGGCTGCGCCGCCACCACATCGCCGCGCTCGACGGCCCACTCGCCGCGCCGCCCCGGCAGGCCTGCGCCGAGGTGGTGGCGCGTGCCGCGGGGATCGACCGGAGCACCGCCGTCGCTGCGCTGGAACGGGTCGGCGCCGGTGCCGCAGTGTCCGTGCCCGTCGGCCGGCTGCGCCCCGCCGCCCAGCGCACGGTCGCCCTCGCCGCCGCCCTCGCCGGCGACCGGCCGCTCGGCGTGCTCGACGAGCCGACCCCGGACCCGGCCGTGCGTGCCTGGATCGACGAGCTCGCGTCCTGCGGGCGCACCGTCGTGGTCGTCGACGCCCCCGGTGGGGGCGCAGCGGCGATGGTCCCGTCCTCCGTCCGACACCGGGTCGGACACCTCGAACAAGGAGTTGTCGCGTGGCAGGAACCGTGATCGACCGCGTCCGGGTCGTCCCCGGATCGGGGGGCACGCCGTACCCGTGCGCCACCGTCGTCCTCGACGACGACGGTGTGGTGGAGGCCATCGAGCCCTGCGCCGGGGAGGCGGACCGGATCCTCGTGCCCGCCGCAGTCGACCTCCACCTCGACAACCTCCGGGAACGGCGCCGGCCCCGTGCCACGGTGGTGCTGGACCAGGCCGGCGTGCTCGCCGGGCTCGACGCCGAGTGCGCCGCGTCGGGCATCGGCACGGTGTGCGTGGCGGCCCGGTGCGAGGAGTCGCCCGGCAAGGGGATCTTCGCCGCCGACGCCGTCGAGCTCGCCGGGATCCTCGAGGTGCTCGCTCCGACGCTCGCCTGCGACTGGCGGCTCCACGTCCGCTGCGAGGTCACCGACGAGGTGGCCCTCGACACCATGCGGGCGGTGCTCGCCGCGTCCACCCGGGTCGCCCTGGTCTCGTTCATGGAGCACTCGATCAACCGCACCCGGTTCGCCTCCGCCGAGGAGCACCGGGCCTTCTACGCCGCCGACTGGGGCGTGTCCCCGGAGGAGATCGACCGGATCCTCGCCGAGACCGAGGCCGAGGTGCCGCTGGCGGAGGAGCGCCGCCGCGAGGTCGCCCGCATGGCCGCCGAGGCCGGGGTCCTCCTGGCCAGCCACGACGACCGCGACGCCGAGGACGTCGAGCAGTCGCACGCCCTCGGCGCCACCATCGCCGAGTTCCCGCTGTCGCCCGGCGCAGCGATCCGCGCCGCCGAGCTCGGCATGGTGCGGGTGCTCGGCGCACCGAACGCCGTCCGGGGCCGGTCGACCTCGCCCGGCAACCTGCTGGTGGCCGACGCCGTCCGGGACGGTCTCGTCGACGTGCTGTGCGCCGACTACCTGCCGAGCTCGATCGGTCAGGCCCCCTGGTCGCTCGCCGCTCGCGGCGTGGCCCCGGTCGAGGAGCTGATCGACCTCGTTGCCGCCAACCCGGCCCGGGCGCTCGGCCTGCCGGTGCCACGGATCGAGGTCGGCGCGCCGCTCTCGGCTGCGCTGCGCCGGCTGGTGGGCGGCACCGACATCGGCCTCGGCCTCTGGCGCGAGGGCCGGTGCACCTGGCAGCGCAGCGGTGCGCTCGTCGGCGCCGGGAGCGCGGCATGACCCCGGACCTGCACCCCGCCCTCCTCGCCGCGGCCGACGCCGCCGTCGCCGCCTACCGCGACGGCCGGACCACCCACGACCGCACCTCGCTCGGCACCCATGTGGCCGAGGGGGCCGACGAGACCCCGAGCCTGTTCGTCGATGTGCTCGTCGAGGCGGCCGTGCTCGACGCCCTGCACCGGCACGACGTGAACGTGCTGTCCGAGGAGGTCGGCTGGATCGACGGCGGCCACGTGTGCACGGTCGTCATGGACCCCGTGGACGGGTCGTCGAACGCGGCGGCCGGCGTGCCCATCGCCGCGTTCAGCGCCGCGCTCGCCGTGGACGGCCGCTTCACCGAGGGCCTCACCGTCTGGCTGCACACCGACGAGCGGTTCTGGGCGCGCTCGGACCGGCCCTCGGGTCGGACCACCGGCCGCACCCGTGCCGAGGGTGCCCTGGTGTCGATGCTCCGACCCCACGAGCGCAACCTGTCGGCCTGGCTGGCGGTGGCCCGCCGCACCGGGAAGCTCCGCGTGCTCGGCTCCACCACGCTCGAGTCGGCGTTCGTCGCCACCGGCGCGCTCGACGCGTTCATCGACCCGGGCAGCGACACCCACCGCCTCGTCGACCTCGCCGCCGCCGTGGTGCTCCTGGAGGCGGCGGGTGGCGCGGTGGTC
>JBEIGA010000016.1:0-25366 GCA_040382135.1 Acidimicrobiales bacterium | reverse complement strand
CCCCGCCGCCCCCGGCCCTGCCTCCTCCGCCCCCGCCGTCCCGCCCGACCCGGTTCTGACCGCCCGGCCCGGGGCGAGGGTTGGGTACCGTCTCGGTGTGCAGGTGTATCTCGACCACGCGGCCACGACGCCGGTCCGCCCCGAGGTCGTGGCGGCCATGGCCGAGGTCTGGGCCGACACGCCCGGCAACCCCACGGGCAGCCATGCCGCCGCCCGCCGCGCCCGCCGCCGCATCGACGACGCCCGCGACGTGGTGGCCGCCTTCATCGGCGCCGATCCGGGCGACGTGGTGTTCACCAGCGGGGGCACCGAGGCCGACAACCTCGCCGTGCACGGTGCCGCCACGCCGGCGGAGCGCGTCGCCTGCAGCGCGGTGGAGCATCCGGCGGTCCTCCGGCCGGTCGAGCTGCGCGGCGGTGTTGTGGTGCCGGTCGACGCTGCCGGCCGGCTCGACCTCGAGGCGCTGGCGTCGGTGGCCGCGGACGGGCTCGGGCTGCTGTCGGTGATGCTCGCCAACAACGAGACCGGCCTCGTGCAGGACCTCGCCGCCATCGCCGCGGTGCTGCGCGCGCATGCCCCGTCCGCTCGGCTCCACACCGACGCCGTGCAGGGCGCTGCCTGGCTCGACCTGCCCGCAGCGGTCGGTGGCGCGGACCTCGTGAGCCTGAGCGGCCACAAGCTGGGCGGCCCCATGGGCGTCGGCGCGCTGGTGCTCCGGGACCGGCGGGGCGTGGAGGCCATGCTGGTCGGCGGCGGGCAGGAGCGGGACCGACGGGCCGGGACCCCGGACGTCGCCGGCATCGTCGGGTTCGCCACCGCCATCACCCTGGGCGTGGCCGACCGCGGACACCGGGTCGAGGCCACCCGGCGGCGTCGCGACCGCCTCGTCGCCGGCATCGCCGACGCGCTCCCCGGCGTGGTGCACACCCCGGTGGCCCGCGGCGCCCGGCCCGACGAGGTGCTGCCGGGCATCGCCCACCTCTGCATCGAGGGCGTCGACCGCGAGCTGCTGCTGTTCCTGCTCGACCGCGAGGGGCTGGCCGCGTCCGCCGCGGCGTCCTGCTCCAGCGGGGCGCAGGGGCCCTCGGCCGTGCTCGCCGCCATGGGCCTCGGGGCCGAGGAGGCCCGGGGCGCCCTGCGCCTGTCGCTCGGCTGGTCCACCACCGACGCCGACGTCGAGCGGGCCGTCGAACTGGTGGTCCGTGCCGTGACGCACCTGCGGGAGGCGGGATGACCGACGCCGTGCGGGTGCTGGTGGCGATGTCCGGCGGGGTGGACTCCTCGGTGGCGGCCGCCCTCCTGCTCGAGGAGGGGTTCGAGGTCGTCGGCGTCACCCTCAAGCTCTGGGGCGGGCCCTCCGATTCGGGCTGCTGTTCGGTGGCCGACGTCGACGACGCCCGCCGCGTCGCCGACCGGCTCGGGATCGACCACCACGTCTTCAACCTCGGCGACGCCTTCGACGCCCACGTGGTCGCCCCCTACGTGGAGGCCCACGTCGCCGGCCGCACCCCCAACCCGTGCGTGGAGTGCAACCGCCACGTGAAGTTCGACCTGCTCCTGCAGCGGGCCGACGTCCTCGGGTTCGACCTCCTCGCCACCGGCCACCACGCCCGCATCGTCGAGCGGCCGGACGGCACGCGCCGGGTGGCCCGGGGCGCCGACCGCGCCAAGGACCAGTCGTACGTGGTCCACATGCTCGGGCAGGCGCAGCTCGCCCGGGTGCGGTTCCCGGTCGGCCACCTCACCAAGGAGGCGGTCCGCGACGAGGCCCGGAGGCTGGGACTGCGCACCGCGGACAAGCCCGACAGCCAGGACGTCTGCTTCATCACGGCGTCGGCCGGTCGGCGGGCGTTCCTCGGGTCGCGGATCCCGCTGCGGCCGGCCACGGTCGTCGACACCTCGGGAGCGGTCGTCGGAGCGGTCGACGCCGTCGAGCTCGTCACGATCGGCCAGCGCAAGGGTCTCGACCTCGCCGGCGGTGCGGCCCGCCGGTACGTGGTCGACGTCGACCCGGCGGCGGGCACGGTCGTCGTCGGCGGACCCGAGGAGCTCCTCGCCGCATCGGTCCGGTTGGGCGCGGTGGTCTGGGCCGCCGCCCCGGTGCAGGGCCCGGTGCTCGCCCAGGTGAGCGCGCACGGCGAGGTGGCGCCGGGCCGGTTCGCCGACGGCGTCCTCACCTGGGACGCCCCGCGCCGTCGTGTGGCCCCCGGCCAGAGCGTGGTGCTCTACGACGGTGACGACGTGGTGGGAGCGGGGATCGCCGAACCCGGGTGAACCCGGCCGAGCCCGGCGGCGCCGTTCAGCCGACGGGCAGGCCGCGCTCAGCGGCGATCGCGGTGGCCCGTCCGGGGAGCGTGGGCGCCACCAGGAGCTCGCCGAGGCGCAGCTCCTGCCCGGCCCGCTTGCCGAAGCCGGTCCCGGTGGTGACGGTCACGGGGGTGCCGAGCGCGATCCGCAACGGGGTGCCCGCCGTGGCGAGGGTGAGGTCCGTGGCGGCGGTGCCGGCAGGTGCCGGGCCGAGCGCCACGAGCGAGGTGGTGGGGAACAGCACCGGCTCGCGCAGGGCCAGCAGGTCGTGGACGACCACGCCGGCGGGGACGAACACGAGCCAGCGCCGGCTGAGCTGGTGCAGCGAGCGCACGAGCACGGCGGCGAGTGCCCACCCGATGGCGGTGAGGATCCCGCCGAGGACCCACCGGCGGTCGGCGAGCAGGAGCGGCCCGACGGCGAGCCCGGCGACGGTGAGCGCCCAGACCGGGGGGACGAGCGCCACCGCGACGAGGGTCGGGGCCCGGAGGGGCAGTCGACGCTCGTCGCCGTAGGAGGAGCCGTCGACGAACCGGGCGCCAACGCCGGGGGCGAGGGCGAGGAGGCCGGCGACGGAGGCGGCGACCAGCCCGACCACGACGGCGGCGGTCGAGGCGTCGTCGGCTGCGACGGCGGCCCAGACCGCGGCGGGGACGGCGGCCGGGAGGAGGATCCGGACCACGGTCAGGGTCAGGACGTGGGGGACGAGGGTGGCGAGGAGGCCGATCGCCCACACGGCCCACAGCCCGAGGCTCGCGACGGTCCGGAAGGTGTCCCGGGTGGGGTCGAGGGCGGCGGCGAACAGCGGGCCGGAGGTCAGCGGCAGGGTGACCCAGGCGGCCCGCAGCGCCCACACGGTCGGGGCGGACATGTCTCGACGCTCGCACAGCGACGGCCCCCGCGCCCAACCCGTCCGGGCCCGCCGTCGCACCCCCTCGGTAGCATCGCTGCGTGACCGTCGAGCCAGGTGAACGCACCGATCCGGCAGCACGCACCACCGAGCTGCGCGAGCTGATCCGCCACCACAACGAGCGCTACCACGTGCTCGACGCGCCGGAGATCCCCGACGCCGACTACGACGCGCTCGTCCGTGAGCTGCAGCGGCTCGAGGACGAGCACCCGGACCTGCGGATCGAGGACTCGCCCACCCAGCTCGTCGGCGGCGCGCCGTCCGGGGCCTTCGCCGAGGTCGAGCACCGCGTGCCGATGATGTCGCTCGACAACGTCTTCGACGTCGACGAGCTGCGGGCCTGGGCCGAGCGGGCCGAGCGTCGGCTCGGCCGGCCGGCTCCCGCCTTCGTGTGCGAGCTGAAGTACGACGGCCTCGCCATCTCGTTGCGCTACGAGGACGGCGTGCTGGTGCAGGCCGCCACCCGTGGCAACGGCCGCGTCGGCGAGGACGTCACCGCCAACGTCCGCACCATCGCCGACGTCCCCCACCGGCTCGTCGGCGCGCCGCCGGTGGTCGAGGTGCGCGGCGAGGTCTACATGAAGGTCTCGGACTTCCGGGCCCTCAACGCGGCGCAGGACGCCGCCGGTCTGAAGCTCTACGCCAACCCCCGCAACACCGCCGCCGGCTCGTTGCGCCAGAAGGACCCGTCGGTCACGGCGTCCCGCCGGCTGTCCTTCTGGGTGTACGGCGCCGGGGAGATCGTCGGCGGCCCGGAGATCACGAGCCACCACCAGCTGCTCGACTGGCTCGGATCGCTCGGGCTCCCGGTCAACGACGCCACCGCCGTGGTCGGCTCGCTGGCCGAGGTGGAGGCCTACGTCGCCGACGCCGAGGCCCACCGCCACGACCGTGACTACGAGACCGACGGCGTGGTCGTGAAGGTCGACGACCTGGCGCTCCAGACCGAGCTCGGCGTCACCGCCAAGGCGCCCCGCTGGGCGATCGCCTACAAGCTGCCCCCGGAGGAGCGCACCACCCGGCTGCTCGACATCATGGTGTCGATCGGACCGTCGGGGCAGGCCACCCCGTTCGCCCGGCTCGAGCCGGTGTTCGTGGGCGGCTCCACCGTCGGCACGGCCACCCTCCACAACGAGGACCAGGTCCGCGCGAAGGACGTCCGCCCCGGCGACATGGTGATCGTCCGCAAGGCCGGCGACGTCATCCCCGAGGTGGTCGGGCCGGTCCTCTCCGAGCGCCCGCCGGGCCTGCCGGTCTGGGAGTTCCCCCGCGACTGCCCCGTCTGCGGCGAACCCCTCGTGCGCGGCGAGGGCCTCGCCGCAACCCTCTGCGTGAACATGGAGTGCCCGCGCCAGATCCGCGGCCGCATCGAGCACTTCGCCTCCCGCGGCGCCATGGACATCGAGCACCTGGGGGAGCAACGGGTCGACCTCTTCGTCACCCAGGGGCTCCTGCGCGACATCGGTGACCTCTACACCCTCGACCTCGACCGGGTGCGGGCGCTCGAGGGCTTCGGCGAGATCTCGGTCCGGAACCTGGCCCAGGCCATCGACGCCTCGCGGTCCCGTCCCCTCGCCAACCTGCTGTTCGGGATGCGGATCCCCCACGTCGGCTCCGCGGTCGCCGAGCTGCTCGCCCGGGGGTTCGGTCACCTCGACCGCCTCCTCGAGGCCACGCCGGAGGAGCTCGAGCGCATCGAGGGCCTCGGCCCCATCATCGCCCGGTCGGTCCACGCGTTCCTCCGCCAGGAGCACAACCTGGAGGTCATCGCGAAGCTGCGCGCCGCGGGCGTGAACTTCGAGGGGCCGCCGGTCGAGCCCACCGCCCCGCAGGTCCTGGCGGGCAAGGCCGTCGTGGTGACCGGCACCCTCGAGGGGTTCACGCGCGAGCAGGCCGAGGCGGCCGTCAAGGCCCGGGGCGGCAAGTCGCCCGGGAGCGTCTCCAAGAAGACCACGGCGCTGGTGGTGGGCGCGGAGCCCGGCGCGTCCAAGCTGACCAAGGCCGAGGAGCTCGGCGTCCCCGTCCTCGACGAGGCCGGTTTCGTGCAGCTCCTCGAGACGGGGGAGGTACCGCAGTGAGCACGAACCGGGCCACGAACGGGATCGACGCGATCCTCTGGGACTTCGGCGGGGTGTTCACCGGCTCGCCGTTCGGGGCGGTGGCCACCTATGCGGGCACCCTCGGCGCCGACCCGGACCGCCTCGTGGAGCTGGTGTTCGGTCCGTACCACGCCGACACCGACCACCCCTGGCACCGGCTCGAACGCGGGCAGGTGGCGCTCGCCGACGCCATGGCCGAGATCACGGCGGCGTGCATCGCCGAGGGCATCGCCTTCGAGGCGGCGCAGATGTTCGCCTCGATGGGCGGCTCGTCCGGCGCCCGGGCCGAGGTCGTGGCCGCGGCCGCGGGGTACCGCCGGGCCGGCATCCGCCAGATCGTCGTCACCAACAACGTGCGCGAGTACCGCGACGGCTGGCGCTCGATGGTCGACGTCGACGCCCTCTTCGACGACGTGGTCGACTCGAGCGAGGTCGGCCTCCGCAAGCCGGATCCTGCGTTCTACGCGCTGGCGCTGGAACGGGCGGGCGCCCCGGCCGAGCGGGTCGCCTTCCTCGACGACGCGCCCGGCAACATCGCCGCGGCCCGCGCCCTGGGGCTGCGGGCCATCCACGTGGGCGACCCGGTCACGGCCGCGCTCGAGGAGCTCGCGGTCATCGTCGGCGGTCGGTGATCCGGGTCAGGTGACCCGGAAGCACCACCGGACGGTCAGGATGTCGTCGGGGACCTGCGCCGGCCAGTAGCGGGCCACCGCGCACACCTCGCCGAGCGGCAGGGCGTCCATGATCGCGTCGGCGCCGGTCATGGTGTCGCCGGGGGTGAACCAGACGGCGGGACCGTCGACGGTGCCGCCGGGGGCCGCCGATCCGGGGCCGCCCTCCTCGGCCGCGCCGGTCCGCGACTGCGCGGAGGTGGGGATGAGCACGCCGCCGACCGAGACCAGCTCGCCGTTCACGCCCGGTGCGAAGTCGATGAGGACCCGGGCCTGCTGGAGCGCGATGTCCCCGTCGCCGGGCGACACCCGCTCGACGGACGGGGTGTTGCGCAGGGTGGAGTCCGAGCCCTCGCCGCTCCCGACGATGGTGGCCACGACGAACATCCCCACCCCGACGGCGAGGAGCAGGCTGAGGATCAGGCGGGTCGAGCGGGGCATGGGTCTCCGGTCGGTGAGGCACCCGGCGTGCGCTGATCGCATTGTGACCGACGCGCGCCGGTCCGGAGGGGTCGACCCGGCGTGACGCGGGCCTCCCGGCGTGTTGCTGCTGTGAATCCTGTGGCGGGTGTGACCTCTGGGGCCACCACAGACGGTAGGGTCTCCACCGTGCCCAGCGGTGCCCTGGAGGAACACGTCGGCCGGGTGCTCGGTGGCCGCTACCGCATCGTCCACCCGATCGGCAGCGGCGCGAGCGCCCAGGTGTACCTCGCCGACGACACCACGTTGCGCCGTCGCGTGGCGGTCAAGATCCTGCACCGCGCCCTCGCGGACGACGAGGCGTTCCTGCGCCGGTTCCGCCACGAGGCGCAGGCGGCCGCGGCGCTCAACCACCCGAACATCGTCTCGGTGTACGACTGGGGCGAGGACGGCTACCCGTACATCGTCTCGGAGTACCTCGCCGGCGGCAGCCTCCGCGGCATGCTCGATGCCGGTCACCGGCTGACCCCGTCGCAGGCCCTCGTGGTCGGCCTCGCCGCCGCCCGGGCGCTGGAGCACGCGCACCGGAAGGGCTTCGTCCACCGCGACGTGAAGCCCGACACCCTCATCTTCGACGAGGAGGGCCTCCTCCGACTCGCCGACCTCGGGCTCGCCCGCGCGCTCGCCGAGGCGGCGTGGACCGAACCCGAGGGCACCATGCTCGGGACCGTCCGCTACGCCTCGCCCGAGCAGGCGAAGGGCCTGCCCCTCGACGGGCGCTCCGACGTCTACGCCCTCGCCCTCGTGCTCCACGAGGCGGTGACCGGTGAGGTGCCGTTCCTCACCGACAGCACCCTGGGGACGCTGATGGCCCGCGTCGACGCGCCCTTCCCCGAGGACGAGCGGCTCGGCGCACTCGGGGCAGCGGTCCGTGCGGCGGGCAACCCGGATCCTGCGGCCAGGCTCGACGCCACGGGCCTCGTCACCAAGCTGATGGCCTGCGCCTCCAAGCTGCCCCGACCCGAGGCGCTCCCGCTCGTCGGCTCGCTGGCGCCGGGCACGGTGCCCGACGACCGGCCCGACCTGCGGACCGAGCTCGCCGCCGGACCCGACCGCCTGGTCCTGCCCGGCTCGGAGGTCCTGCCGGGCGCGGCCCTGCCGGGCACCACGGTGTCCGCCGAGGACCTCGAGGCCCTCGCCGACGAGGACGCCCCCGAGGTGGACGCCTTCCTGTCCGGCGCGGCCGACGACGCCGACGCTCCCGGCGAGCCGAAGCGGCGCCGCCGTCGCGGTCGGCGCATCCTCGTCGCCCTGCTCGGTCTCGTGCTGCTCGCCGGCGCCGGGGTGGGGGCGTGGTTCGCCTGGGACGCGCTCGCCGACACGTCCGTGGCGGTGCCCGCCGTGCTGGGCGAGGACGAGGCCGCCGCCACCCTGGCGTTGCAGGATGCGGGCCTCGAGGTGGAGGTCCTCCAGGGCCGTCTCGACGACAGCATCCCGGGCGAGGTGATCCTCGTCGAACCCGCCGCCGGCGAGAAGGTCGACGAGGGGTCCGTGGTGCAGATCACGGTCTCGCTCGGCAACGAGCTGCGGCCCGTCCCCACCGACCTCGCCGGCCTGTCCCTCCCGGAGGCGCAGCGCCGCATCGAGCAGGCCGAGCTCGTCGTCGGCGCCGTGGTCCCCCAGGCGAACGAGGAGATCCCGGTCGACTTCGTCGTCGGCGTGACCACCACCGACGCCGAGCTCCCTCGGGACGCTGCGGTCGACCTCGTGGTGTCCTCGGGACCCGCGCCCCGCGTCGTGCCCACCGGGCTCGAGGGTCAGCCGCTCCAGACGGCGCTCGACACGCTCACCGGGCTGCGCCTCGTGCCGACGCCGTTGGAGGAGTTCAGCGCCGACGTGCCCTCGGGCGCGGTCATCCGGCTCGAGCCCGCGCCGGGCACCGAGCTGCCGGCCGACACCCCGGTCACGGTCGTGGTGTCGAAGGGCCCGGAGCCCAAGCCGTTCCCCTCGATCATCGGTCTCTCGGTCGACCAGGCCGAGAGCCGCCTCGCCGCCATCGGTGTCTCGATCAGCACCGTGACGGGCCCGCCCAACGGCCAGGTCACCGGCTCGTCGATCCTCGCCGGCGAGCTCGTCCTCCCCGGCACCACCGTCGCCCTCACCACCCGCTGAGCCCAGCGAACTGGCCGGTCGGTGCGGCGGGTCAGGCGGTGATGGCGCGGATCTTCGCGGCGACCTCGCCGGCGAGCTGCTGCTGGGCGGGGTCGGTGGGGCCCGAGAGCAGGGGCTGCAGGGCGAGGAGCTTGGCGACGTCGCCCTCGGGCCGGATGCGGCCCTCCATGAACGCCTTCATGAACGCCGACGCGTCCTGGTCGACGAAGACGGCCCGGGCGGTGCCCCAGTCGAGCCGGATGGTGAGGTCCGGGGCCTCGAGGGCGCCGGACTCGATCTCGACCTGTCCGGCGGCGGAGTCGATGTAGCCGAGGACGGTGCCGTCGCCGAAGGGCGCCTCGGTGACCACCACGTTGACCCGGACCGAGATCGGCGGCGACGGGACCCGGTCGGCGTACTCGCTGCGGATCCCGCGGGCAGCGTCGATCCACTCGGGGCTCAGGAACTCGTGCGTCACGGACGGCACGCTACCGGCGATCGGGCGCCGCGCCCGTCCCCCGTATGCTGCCCGACATGCCCGAACGGATCTCCCGGGAGGAGGTCGCGCACGTCGCCCGGTTGGCCCGCCTCCGGCTCACCGACGACGAGCTCGACGCCTTCACCCACCAGCTCGGCGACGTCCTCGCCCACGCCGCCGACGTCGAAGCGCTGCAGCTCGACGACGTCCCGCCCATGTCGCACCCGCTGCCGCTGAAGAACGTGCTGCGCCCCGACGTCGTCGACGAGTCGGTCGACCGTGCCGAGGTCCTGGCCGCGGCCCCTTCCGCCGAGGACGGCCAGTTCCGCGTGCCGCCCGTGCTGGGGGAGGCCCCGTGAGCGCCCGGGCCCGTGACATCGCCGCCGACGTCCGCGCCGGTCGCCGCTCCGCCGTGGACGTGCTCGAGGAGCACCTCGCCCGGATCGCCGAGCGTGAGCCGGAGATCAACGCCTTCAACCTGGTGCTGGCCGACGAGGCCCGGGCCATGGCGCAGGCGGTCGACGCCGCCGTCGCCGCCGGGGACGACCCCGGCCCGCTCGCCGGCGTGCCCGTCGCCCTGAAGGACAACCTGTGCACGCGGGGCATCCCCACCACGTGCTCGTCCCGCATCCTCGAGGGGTGGCGCCCGCCCTACGACGCCACCGTCGTCGAGCGCATGCGGGCCGCAGGTGCCGTGTTCGTCGGCAAGACGAACATGGACGAGTTCGCCATGGGCAGCTCCACGGAGAACTCGGCGTTCGGTCCCACCCGCAACCCCGTCGCCCCCGACCGCGTGCCCGGCGGCAGCTCGGGCGGTTCCGCCGCCGCGGTCGCCGCCGGGTTCGCCCCGCTCTCGCTCGGCAGCGACACCGGCGGCTCCATCCGCCAGCCCGCCGCCCTCTGCGGCGTGGTCGGCGTGAAGCCCACGTACGGCGCCGTGAGCCGCTACGGGCTCGTGGCGTTCGCGTCGTCGCTCGACCAGATCGGCCCGTTCGCCGCCGACGTCGCCGACGCCGCCCTGCTGCACGAGGTCATCGGCGGGCACGACCCGCGGGACTCCACCTCCATCCCCGAGCCGGCACCGTCGCTGCTCGCCCGCCTGGGCGAGGGCGTGGCCGGGCTCCGCGTCGGCGTGCTCAAGGAGCTGTGCGGCGAGGGCGTGGAGGGCATCTCCCCGGACGTGCTCGCCCGCACCCGTGCGGCGGCCGACGCGCTCGCCGCGGCCGGCGCCGTGGTCGAGGAGGCCTCGGTCCCCGCGGCGGTCTACGGCCTGTCGGCGTACTACCTGATCGCCCCGGCGGAGGCGTCGAGCAACCTCGCCCGCTACGACGGTGTGCGCTTCGGCCTGCGGGTCGACGCCGCCACCACCGGTGAGATGAACGAGCTCACCCGCACCGCCGGCTTCGGGGCCGAGGTGAAGCGGCGGATCATGCTCGGCACCTACGCCCTGTCGGCCGGCTACTACGACGCCTACTACGGCAAGGCGCTGAAGGTCCGCACGCTCATCGCCCGGGACTTCGCCGCCGCCTACGAGCGCTTCGACCTGCTGCTGTCGCCCACGTCGCCCACCACGGCGTTCCGCCTCGGCGACAAGACCGCCGACCCGATGGTCATGTACCTCAACGACGTGTGCACCATCCCGTCGAACCTGGCGGGGCACCCGTCCATGTCCGTCCCGTACGGCACCGGCGACGACGGCCTCCCCATCGGTGTGCAGCTGCTCGCCCCCGCCCAGGGCGAGGCCGTCATGTACCGGGCCGCCGCCGTCCTCGAAGGGGGGCTGTCATGACCGACATCATGGAGGGCTGGGAGACCGTCATCGGGCTCGAGGTCCACGCCGAGCTGGCCACGCAGAGCAAGCTGTTCAGCTCGAGTCGCAACGAGTTCGGCGGTGAGCCGAACACGCACGTCGACCCGGTCTCGCTCGGCCTGCCCGGCTCGCTGCCGGTGCTGAACGAGCAGGCGGTGGAGCTCGCCATCCGGGTGGGCCTCGCCCTGAACTGCCGCACCCAGCCGTCGATCTTCGCCCGGAAGAACTACTTCTACCCGGACATGCCGAAGGACTTCCAGATCTCGCAGTACGACCTGCCGATCTGCGCCGAGGGTTGGATGGAGCTGCCCGACGGCATGCGGGTCGGCATCACCCGCGCCCACCTCGAGGAGGACACCGGCAAGTCCACCCACATGGGCGGCGGCGGCCGGATCCACGACGCCGGCTACACGCTCGTCGACTACAACCGCGCCGGCGTGCCGCTCATCGAGATCGTCGGGGAGCCGGACCTCCGCACCCCCGAGGACGCCAAGGCGTACGTGGCCGAGTTGCGGGCCATCCTCGTCGCCATCGGCGCCTCCGACGGGAAGATGGAGGAGGGCTCGATGCGGGTCGACTGCAACGTGTCGGTCCGCCGTATCGGCGATCCCGAGTTCGGCACCCGCTGCGAGATCAAGAACATCAACTCGCTCAGCTCGCTCGGCCGCGCCATCGAGTACGAGGCCCGCCGCCAGGTCGACCTCGTCACCTCCGGCGCCCGCATCCGCCAGGAGACCCGCCACTGGAACGAGGACGACGGGCGCACCCACACCCTCCGCTCGAAGGAGGAGGCCACCGACTACCGGTACTTCCCGGAGCCGGATCTGGTGCCGCTCGACCCGGACCAGGCCTGGATCGACCGGGTGCGTGCCGCCCTGCCGATGCTCCCGTCCGCCCGCCGCCACCGCCTCGCTGAGGCCGCCGGGGTGGGCACCGAGACGTGCGCCCTGGCGGTGACCCGCGGCCTCGACGATCTCGCCGTGGCCGCCATCGCCGCGGGCGCCGATCCGGCACGGGTGCTGGTCCACGTCGACAACAACCTCGCCGACGGGGCGGGTGCGCTGACCGCCGAGTCGTTCGCCGCGCTGATCGCCCTGGAGACGGGCGGGCAGCTGAGCAGCACCCAGACCAAGGCCGTCCTGGCCGAGCTGGTGGCCCGCGGCGGTGACCCGTCCGCCATCGCCGCCGAGCTCGGCTTCGAGGCCATGGCCACCGGCGAGCTCGAGGCCCTGATCGACCGCCTCATCGCCGAGAACCCCGAGGACTGGGCGGGCTTCGTCGACGGCGACGAGAAGACCCGCAAGAAGAAGTCCGGCTTCTTCACGGGCCAGATCATGCGGGAGACCAAGGGCCAGGCCGACGGCAAGGTCGTCGCCGCCATCATGGAGTCCCGCGCCGGCCGCTGACCCCCCGATCGCTCGAGCCCCGAGCGCTCGGCCAGTACGGCGTTCAGCCCGTGCGGGCCCAGGTGTCGGTGCGGAAGCGGATGAGGAGCACCAGGCCGCGCACCGACATGAACACGAGCAGGGCGGCCCAGAGCCAGCCGATGCCGGCG
Source organism: Acidimicrobiales bacterium (assembly GCA_040382135.1). GTDB lineage: Bacteria > Actinomycetota > Acidimicrobiia > Acidimicrobiales > JBEIGA01 > JBEIGA01. Next base: position 12,965 of record JBEIGA010000016.1, on the reverse strand, counting down.
CCGGAGGTGCCGACCAGGACGGCGAGCGGGACGAACACCGCGGCGGCCGCGGCCATGGCCCACGCCAGGAACCGCAGGTCGCCCGCCCCGATCAGCACGCCGTCGAGGGCGAAGACCACGCCGTTCAACGGCTGCTGCACCGCGAGGTGGAGCAGCAGGAACCCGGTGAGCGCCACCACGGCGCCGTCGGTGCTGAACAGGCCGGGCAGCACGGGGCGCAGCACGAGGACGGCGGCGCCGGCGACGAGCCCGACCCGCAGCCCCCAACGGATCGCGACCACGCCGACCGCCCGCGCTCCGGCGGCGTCGCCGGCGCCGAGCCGGTGCGCCACCATGGCCTGGGCGCCGATGGCGATGGCGTCGAGCCCGAGGGCGAGGGTGTTCCAGAGCTCGAAGGCGATCTGGTGGGCGGCGAGCTCGGTGGTGCCCATGCGGGCGGCGACCGCCGTGGCCACCGTGAACGAGCCGCGCAGGGCGGCGGTGCGCAGGAACAGGTGCACGCCGCTGCGGGCGAGGCCGGCGAGCACGTCGACCCGGGGGCGCAGCGGCACGCCGAGCGGCCGGACCCCCTGCGCCACCCAGACCACGTAGGCGCCGGCGCCGATGAGCTGGGCGACGACCGTGGAGAGCGCCGACGCGCCGATGCCCTGGTCGAAGCCGAAGATCAGCACGGACTCGAGCACGAGGTTGACGAGCGCGGTGCCGAGCGCCACCACGAGGGGGCGGAGGGTGTCCTTGCGCCCGCGGAGGTAGCCGACGCCGGCCAGCATGACGAGCATCGCCGGGAACCCGAGCAGGCTGATGCGCAGGTAGATCAGGCCCTCGCGCAGGACGGCCCCCTCTGCGCCGAGCAGGCGGAGCAGCGGTTCGGCGAGCGGCCGACCCACGGCCGCGAGGACGACGCCGACGCCGGCGGCCAACCACATCCCCTGCACGGCCTGGACCCCGGCGTCGTGCTCCCGTCCGGCACCGAGGAGCCGGCCCACCGCGGCGGTGGTGCCGTAGGCGAGGAAGATGAACACGGCGTGGCCGACCAGCAGGACGGTGCTGGCGACGGCGAGGCCGGCGAGCTGCTCGGTGCCCAGCCGGCCGACGATGGCCGTGTCGGCGAGGATGTAGAGCGGCTCCGCGATCAGCGCCCCGAGCGCGGGGACCGCGAGCCGGAGCAGCTCGCGGCCGGTCGGGTCCGGATCCCGGCCGCGCCGGGTCACCGGAGGGACCCGCCGGCCACGGTCAGGCCACGTCCTGGCGCCCCAACCGGAAGGTGGCCAGCGCGAGCGCCGCGAGGCCGACCACGATCGGCACCACCACCGCCCAGGGCTGGGCCACGTCCGCCAGCTCGAACTCGGCGCCGGTGGCCGCGCTCAGCACGGACCGGGTGTAGGAGCGGATGGCGAGGCGGCTGGCGGTGTCGCCGGCCCGGGCGACGAAGCCCTCCCAGATCAGGATGTAGGCGAGGCCGACGGCGAGGGAGCGGCGCACCCGGAGCCCGAGCCAGAGGAACAGGCCGCTGTACGCGGCGAGCCCCACGGCGGTGGCCACGGCCGTGCCCACGATCAGGTCGGCGCCGTCGCCGGTGAGCGCCGCCGCGACGACCAGGGGGACCCCCACGAGCGGGAACACGACGGTGGCGACGGCGAGCGCGGCGGCGGCCACGATCCGCCATCGTGCCACCGGTTTCAGCCACAGGTAGACGAGCGTGCCGTCCTCCTGGGTGTCGCCGAGGACGGCCGATGCGAACACCAGCGCCACGACCGGCACGACGACCACGAGGCCGAAGCCGTTCACGAAGGAGGCGCCGGCGTCGGCCTCGTCGGATCCGCGGACGGCGAGGGCGATGGCGACGCCGACGAGCCCGAGGCCGCCGAGCGCGGCGAGGCGTCCCCGGCGGGCGATCGTGCGGAGGAACAGGCGGTAGAGCGCGACGGTCATCGGCGCTCCACGAGGTAGCGGAACACGCTCTCGAGGTCGTCGTCGAGGGGGACGACCTCGAGCAGCCGGGCGCCGCCCTCACGGGCGAGCACGGCCACCTGCCGGCGGAACCGCTGCACGTCGTCGGTGTCGACCGTGATCGTGCGGTCGTCCTCGAGCCGGACGCCGACGGCGCACCCGGTCTCGACGAGGCGGCTCGCGAGGGCCCGCGCCGGCTCGGCCCGCACCCGCACGCGCAGGGGCCGGTCGTTCATGAGGTCGCGGATGGCGCGGAAGTCGCCCTGGGCGGCGAGGCGTCCCTGGGCGATCACGAGCACCCGGGAGCCGAACCGCTCCACCTCCTCGAGCACGTGGCTGGAGACCAGCACGCAGCGGCCCTCGGCGCCGAGGCGCTGGAAGAGGTCGATCATGTGGAGGCGCTGGCGCGGGTCGAGGCCGGTGAGCGGCTCGTCGAGGACGATGACGGTGGGGTCGTGCACCAGCGCGTGGGCGACCTTGGCCCGCTGGCGCATGCCCTTGGAATACGTGGCGATCGGGCGACGGTCGTCGGGGTCGAGCTCCACGAGGGCGAGCGCGCGGCGGGCCGCGGCGTCGGGGTCGGGGAGCTCCTCGAGCACGGCGGCGAGCCGCACGAACTCGAGCACGTTCAGCACCTCGAACACCGAGTCCTGCTGGGGGACGAGGGCGACGTGGCGGCGGAGCCCGAGGTCGGTGCGCGGGTTGCGGCCGAGCACCCGGACCCGCCCCTGCGACGGGGCGGTGAGCCCGCAGAGCACGCGCATCAGGGTGGACTTGCCGGCGCCGTTCGGGCCGAGCACGGCGGTGACGCCGGGGCCGACCGAGAAGGACACCTCGGACACGGCGACGAGGTCGCCGAACCACTTCGAGACGCCCTCGGCCACGACCATCGGCGCTCCGGGGCTCATCGGGTCACCTGTAGCCGGTGGACGTTGACGCGGGCCAGGGCGGCGAACCCGAGGGTCCAGGCCAGGTTGGCCAGCACGATGAGCCAGGTGGCGACCTGGTCGATCTGCTCGCCGCCGACCTGCTCGCCCCAGATCCGGTAGACGAGCGCGAACGGGAGCAGGGGCAGGTGGAAGGCGTAGAGCTCGGGCGGGCCGCCCGCCTCCACCAGCGAGTCGACGAGCACGCCCGACACGAGCAGCAGCACGACGATGGCGGCCGAGGCGACGGCCTTGCGGTCGGTGCAGCTCGAGACGCCGAGCGACAGCGCGCCGTGCAGGGCGCTGATGCCGAGCCCCCCGAGCAGGATGCGGCCGAGAGCCGACAGCACGTCGAGCGGCCCGTCGGGCCCGGACCCCTCGAACACGAACGACACCAGCAGCAGGAGCACGGGGCCGACGGTGACGAGCGACAGGATCAGCCCCACCGCGCCCGCCTTGGCCAACAGGTAGCGGTCACGGTCGAGCGGCGACGACAGGTACAGGCCGACCATGCCCGTGCGCCGGTCGGTGCACAGCAGCTCCGGGGCGACGAAGGCCGAGAAGACGAGGATGGCGGCGGTGACGAAGCCGTAGTACTCGGCGTAGGTGGGCAGGATGTCGTCGACGACCCCGACGTCGTCGATGAGCGCGGCGACGCCCACGAACACGATCGCGGGGATGTAGGCCATGGCCACGGCGCCGGCGGGCACGATCTTCTGCCAGATCGTCCGCTTGATGCCGAGCACGCGCTGCACGCTGTGGAGCACCACGGTCCAGATGGAGTGGCTCAGGCCGCGCCGCTCGCCCTCGTAGCGCCGGTAGCCGCGCTCGAGGATCCGGGCGTCGCCGTCGGTGGGGGAGCCGTTCACGATGCACCACCGGCCACGCCGAGGAACACCTCTTCGAGGCTGGCGCTGCGGGGTTGCAGCCGCCGGACCGGGACGCCGCTGTCGGCCAGGGCGTCGCGGAGGAGGTCGGCGAGGTGCTCCGGCGACGCGCCGCCCTGGACGAGCAGCCGTCGGCCGTCGGCGCCGACCGTGCAGCCGCGGCGGACGAGCTCGGCCGCCAGCGCGTCGGCGCCCTCGTCGACCTCGACGACGACACCGTGCGCCGCGCCGCGCAGCTCGGTGAGCGGTCCGCTGGCCACGACACGCCCCTCGGCGATGATGACCGCCCCGTCGCAGGTGCGCTCCACCTCCTCGAGGTGGTGGGAGCTGACGAGCACGTCGATGGCGTAGTCGGTGCTGCAGCGGCGGATCAGCTCGAGCATGTCGTCGCGCTGGACGGGGTCGAGCCCGTCGGTGGGCTCGTCGAGCAGGACCAGGCGCGGGTCGTGGGCGATGGCCTGGGCGAGCTTCACCCGCTGGCGCTGACCGGTGGACATGGTGCCGATGGGCCGGTGCCGCTCCTCGCCGAGCCCCACCGCCCACAGAGCGTCGCTCGCCCGGGTGGTGGCCTCCCGCAGGGGCAGCCCGTGGAGGGCGGCGATGTGCTTCACGAGGTCGTGGGCGCGGACGTCGGGCGGCAACCGGTGGTGCTCGGGCGCGTAGCCGATGCGCGCCCGAAGTTCCGGCCCGGCGCCGATGGGGTCGAGCCCGAGGACCCTGAGCCTCCCTGCGTCCGGGGCGTGCAGGCCGAGGATCATGCCGATGAGCGTGGTCTTCCCCGACCCGGTCGGTCCGAGGAGCCCGGTCACCCCGCGGCCGACGGTGAAGGTGAGGTCGGTGTGCACGGCGGTGGTGCCCCACGCCTTCGCGACGCCGGTCGCCTCGACCACCGCAGGCGGTCCGGGCGGGACCGGCAGGGGCGGCGCAGGGGAGGGGTGCACGGGCGTCATCGTACGGTCCGCCCCGTTCGAGCGGCGTGCGGTGGTTGCCTACACTCGCCGGAGGTCGAACGGACGAGAGGTGTGCACATGTCGGAGAACGCGCAGGGGTCCGGCTCCGACGAGGTGCCCGAGGTCCGGGCCGTGGTCGTCGAGAACGAGGACGGCAGCGTCGACGTCTACGTCGACCGTGACGGCGACGGTGTGGTCGACATGATCGCCACCGACCTCGACGGCGACGGCACCTTCGACGTGGTGCGCGAGGACCTCGACGGCGACGGGTACATGGAGACGGTCTCCATCGACCTCGACGGCGACGGCATCATCGACGTCGTCACCGCCGACTTCGACGGCGACGGCACGCCCGACGTCATCGCGGTCGATCTCGACGGGGACGGCTTCACCGAGACCTCCTCGATGGACGAGTCCGAGGCCTGACCGGCGCGCGGCCCGATCCGCCCGAGGGGAGCCTGCGGGGGGTCCCGCGTATGCTCGCCTCATGGCCGAGGATCTGAAGCCCCGTTCCCGCGACGTCACCGAAGGCATGCGGCGCGCCCCGGCGCGCGCCATGCTCCGGGCGATCGGCATGACCGACGCCGACTGGGACAAGCCCCAGGTGGCCGTGGCCTCGTCGTGGAACGAGGTCACGCCGTGCAACATGCCCCTCGACCGCCTGGCGAAGCGGTCCAAGGAGGGCGTGTTCGCCGCCGGTGGCTTCCCGATCGAGTTCACCACCATCGCCGTCAGCGACGGCATCTCGATGGGGCACGAGGGCATGCGCGGCTCGCTGGTGAGCCGTGAGCTGATCGCCGACTCGGTCGAGTGCGTGGTCCACGCCGAGCGCCTCGACGCGCTGGTCTCCTTCGCCGGCTGCGACAAGTCCCTGCCCGGCATGCTCATGGCGTCGGCCCGCCTGAACCTCCCGGCGGTGTTCCTCTACGGCGGCTCGATCCTCCCCGGCAACCACAACGGCCAGGTGCTCGACATCGTGTCGGTGTTCGAGGCGGTGGGCGCGTGCGCCGCCGGCACCATGACCGAGGAGGAGCTCGGCGAGATCGAGCGCAAGGCGTGCCCCTCGGAGGGCAGCTGCGCCGGCATGTTCACCGCCAACACCATGGCGGCGGTGGGCGAGGCGCTGGGCATGAGCCTGCCCGGCTCGGCCTCCCCGGTGGCCCCGGATCGTCGCCGCGACGACTACGCCTACGAGTCCGGGCGGGCCGTCGTGGAGCTGATCCGCCGCGGCATCCGCCCCCGCGACATCATCACCAAGGGCTCGATCCTCAACGCCATGGCCGTGGTGAACGCCCTCGGCGGCTCCACCAACGCCGTGCTGCACCTGCTCGCCATCGCCTACGAGGCCGGGGTGGACCTCGAGCTCGAGGACTTCAACCGCGTGGCGGACCGCGTGCCGCACATCGCCGACATGAAGCCGGGCGGTCAGTACCACATGATCGATCTCGACCGCATCGGCGGGGTGCCGGTCGTGATGAAGCACCTCCTCGAGGAGGGCCTCCTCGACGGCGACTGCATGACCGTCACCGGGAAGACCATGGCGGAGAACCTGGCCGAGATCGACCCGCCGGCCCCCGACGGCACCGTGGTCCGCCCCCTCTCGAACCCGATCGACGCCGAGGGCGGCATCGTGATCCTGCGCGGGTCGCTCGCCCCGAACGGCTCCGTGGTGAAGGTCGCCGGCCTCACCCACGACCAGCGCCTGTTCGACGGCACCGCCCGCGTGTTCGACGGCGAGGACGCGGCCATGGAGGCGATCCTGTCCGGTTCCATCCAGCCGGGCACCGTGCTCGTGATCCGCTACGAGGGCCCCAAGGGCGGCCCCGGCATGCGCGAGATGCTCGCGATCACCGGCGCGCTGAAGGGCGCAGGCCGCGGCGCCGACTGCGCGCTGGTCACCGACGGCCGGTTCTCCGGCGGCACGTGGGGCTTCTGCATCGGCCACGTCGCCCCCGAGGCGGTCGATGGCGGACCCATCGCCTTCGTGGCCGACGGCGACCGCATCACGATCGACGTCCGGGCCAAGCGGATGGACCTCCACGTCGACGAGGAGACCCTCGCCAGGCGGAGGGCGCTGTGGGTCGTGCCGGAGCCCCGCTACACGGCCGGCTTCCTCGCCAAGTACGCCCGCCTCGCCCAGGGCGCCGAGAAGGGCGCGATCACCCTGGCGTGAACGGCACCCTGGCGTGAACGGCACCCTGGCGTGAACGGTCAGGTCGACCGGAGGACCAGGACCTCGTCGGTGGGGGCGAGGTGCAGCGAGTCCGACTTCGGGGGGTTGACCACGACCTCACCGGTGTCGATGCGGCGGTAGCCCAGCGCGCTGTGGCCGAGCCGGGAGGCGGCGGCCACGACGTGCGCCCAGGTGGACGCGCCGAGGGCGCCGACCTGGGCGCCGGGCACCAGCTCGATGGTGCAGCCTTCGCGGTCGAACAGGTCGGCGAAGACCCGGTCCAGGTCGTGGCGCTCGGCGAGCTGGGCGATCATGAGGCTGGTCAGCTCGTCGCTCACGATGAAGTCGTCGGCGCCGGTGGCCGCAGCCAGCACCGAGTGCCGTTGCTCGAGCAGCTCCGCCACCATCCGGACCGGCCCGACGTCCTCGTGCTGGCGCACCTGCCGGAAGGCCAGGAGCGTGAGCAGGGTGGCGGCGTCGGCCTCCTCGGCGCTCATCGTGTCGCGGTAGCCGAGCACGATCACCTCGTTGAACGCGATGCGGGCGGCGTGGAGCGCCACCTCCTCGGGGCCGCCGTCGTGCTCGCCCACCTCGATGCGGACGTTGTGCACGTTGCGGACGGCCTCCGCGGAGCGCACCTCGTCCGGATCGACACGGCTGGGATCGACGAGGATCTCGATGGTGGTCTCCGGGCCGAGGAACTCGTCGAGCTCGCGGATCACCCGGGGACCGAGCGTGCTCCACCCCACCACGATCATGCGCCGCTGACGCCGTTCGCCGGCGGGCACCACGGTGACGCCGTCGAGCGCCACGGACCGCACCCCCGTGCAGACGAACTCCGAGTCGTCCGGGGCGACGGCGATGATCTCGTCGCCCGCGCCGAGCACCGCATCGGGCGCCGGGTTGAGCTCCACCACGCCGTCGGCGCGGAGCCGGCCCATGACCGAGGCCCGCTCGAACGCCAGCTGCGCCTCGGCGTAGGTGCGACCGTCGAGCTGGGGGAAGGGGGCGAAGTAGATCTCGTCGCCGTCGAAGTCGAGCAGCTCCCGGAACACCTGCGACAGGCCGCGTTGGCGGCAGGACTGGGCGGTGAGCTCGGCGATCACCTGGTCGGAGTTGATGGTGACGAGCCGTTCGCCGAACAGGGCGCGCAGCGACCGGGCGGTCCCGGGGTCGTCGACCTCGGCGACGACGGGGGCGACGGCGAGCTCCGGGTCGAGCGAGCGCAGGGCGAGCAGCGTCTTGACCGTGCGGGCGTCGCCCTCGTCGGTGCCGAACACCAGCACCGACCGGCAGCCGGCGTGGTTGACCATCTCCAGGTTGCGGGGCACCGACGGGTCGCCGCTGCGGCAGACCACCTTGGTGCTGTGGAGCTCGGCGACGGCGTCGCGGATGGTGTCCTCCATCACCGTCTTGTCCTCGTCGCCGAGGACGACGACGGCTGCGTGCTTGCGGCTCTGGTTGGCGATGGCGAGCTCGGAGACCACCGCCGGCACCCGGGGCGACCAGCCGAGGATGAGGGTGTGGTCGTGCTCGATGACGGTGCTGCGGCCCTTGCGGAGCAGTTCGATGCGCTGGTCGACCGCGCTGGCGATCAGACCGATGAGGCTGCCGGCGAGGAAGATGCCGGCGAGGGTGACGAGCAGCGCCAGGATGCGCGTGCCCCAGCCGATGTCTCCGGCGAAGGAACCGGCGTCCACCACGCGCAGCATCGACTGCCACATCGCCTCGAAGAACCCGAGCTCCTCACCCTCGCCGTTCACGCCCCCGACGCCGAACAGGGTCAGGACCAGCGCGGCGAGCACGATGATCGCCAGCGTGAGCAGTCCGAGCCAGCCGATCACCACCGAAGGTCCCCGGGAGAGCGCCGCGTCGAACCGGTAACGGAGACGCGCGCCGAGCCCGACCTTCGGCTGTTCCTTCATCGGGGGGTCCTCCGTGGGGGCAGTGAGCAAGGTGCTCGTCGAGGTCGTGGTCGCTCCACGCACCGGTCCTGGCGTCGAACCGGGCGCCCGCCGGAGGCAACAGCTTGGCCGCTCGGCCGCAGGTCGCGGTGGACGAGCCCGTCCCGAGCGCGTCGCGGACCCCGAGGCGATGGTGTCCGGGACGACGGTCCCGGGCCGCTCAGCGCTCGGTCGCCGTGTCCGCGAGCCGGCGTTCGTAGCGGTCGGGGTCGGTCCAGGCGCCGGTCGCCCGGTCGAAGCGGGCTGCGGCCGGGGTCATCAGGCCGGCCTCGCCGGCGCGGACCGCGGTGGACGACACGGTGTCGATCTCCTCGTGCACGTGGAGCAGCAGCGCCTCCGGGACCTCGATGCCCCCTCGGGGGGCGATCGCGAGCTCGGGCAGCTCGGTGAGGGCCCGGTCGCGGGCGGTGACGTCGTGGCCGTACCAGGCGGGGTCGTTGACCTGCTGCCACTTGTCGGCGCCCATGACGAGCACGTCGTAGCCGCGGGCGATGTCGACGAGCAGCTGGCGGTCGGTGACCGCCACGTCGAGCCAGGGGTGGGCCTCGGCCTCCTCCCGCAGCACCGCGAGGCGGTGCTCGAAGCGCGGGCGTTCCACGTGCTCCTTGGCGAGCGCCACCCGGGACACGCACAGCACGAGCCGGTCGAGGTGCCGCTGGGTCACCGCCGCCTCGGCGATGTGGAGGTGGGCGACCGTGGGCGGGTTGAACGAGCCGGGGTAGACGCCGACGCGCATCAGGCCTCCTCGGGTTCGCTGCCGAGCAGCACCATGGTGAGCGCCCCGCACGCGATGGCGATCGCGGCGGCGATGCCGACCGCGCCGATGCCCGGGCCGTCGTAGAGGCTGGTGCCGAGCACCGAGCCCACCGCCCGGATGCAGGTGATCACGGCGAGGAGCAGGCCGAGCGTCGCACCGCGCGCCTCGGGGTCGATCTCGGTGGCGTAGGGGAGCGCGGAGATGAACGAGTACTCGAAGCCGAGCAGGGCGACGCCCACTGCGAGGACGGCGAGCGTCCGGGAGTCGGCGAGCCCGAACACGGCGACCGCGGGGACCATCAGCAGGGCGCCGAGCACGATGCTGCGCGCCTTGCCGACGCGGTCGGTGAACGCCACCGTGCACACCGTCCCCACGAGCTCGGCGATCCCGAGGACGATGGCGAGCACGCCGAGCCCGCCGACGTCGAGGCCGAAGTCGTCCTCGAACCAGGCGCCGAAGGTGACGAGCACGAGCTGGTGGCCGAGCACCACGCCGCTGACGGCGACCACGAGGGCGACGACCCCGGGGGCGGGCCGGCTGAGGAGCCGACCGTGGTGGTCCGCGACGGGGACGTCCGGGTCGAGCCGCCGCCACAGCGCCAGCGCCACGAGGCCGTTCGCCGCGGCGAGCACGAAGAACGGCGTGCGCCAGCCGCCCCACTCGATGAGCACGGCGACGACCGGCACGCCGACGAGGAAGGCGCCGGCCCAGGAGAGCTCGGTGATCCCGGTGATCCGGCCGCGCTGGGCGAAGGGCACGTGCTCGCCGATCCAGGCGCCCATGGCGGCGTCGAAGGTGACCTTGCCGATCCCGCATGCGGCCATGGCCAGCGCGAACACGCCGACCCCGGGCGACACGGCGGCCACCAGGCAGCCGGCGGCGAAGGCGAGCAGGGCGAGCGCCATCATCCGGCGGTGCCGCCCGCGGTCGGTCATCGCCCCGAGGGGCAGGCCGGCGAGGCCCATGACCTCCCGCACGCTCAGGGCGACGCCGACGGTCCCGAGGGACGTGTCGAGCCCCCGCGCGATGGTCGGCAGGAACGGGAACACGAGCCGGAAGCCGAGGTTGCTGAGGAAGCGCGCCGCGATCTGGACCGGGAGACCGCGGGCGACGACGGTGGTGGGGTCCCCGCGGTGCACGGTTGCATGTTGCCGGACCGGCGCCCGCATGGGCATACTGGCCGTCGCATGGACACGCGCGAGTACGCCATCACCTCCGGCTCCCTCGTACGCATCCGCTAGCACGCGCCCCCGTTCCGGTGCGCGCGTGCGTCCACGACCTCCCACCTCGGGGGGTCGTTCCAGTTTTCCCCCCGTCCACCCCCGAACCCAGGAGTCTCCTGCGATGCAGATGAACGGCGCCCAGGCGCTCATCAAGGCCCTCGAGCTCGAGGGGGTCGAGGTGATCTTCGGGCTGCCCGGCGGGGCGATCCTGCCGGTCTACGACCCCATCATCGACTCGCCGATCCGGCACATCCTCGTGCGCCACGAGCAGGGCGCCGGCCACATGGCCGAGGGGTACGCGCAGGCCACCGGCCGGCCCGGTGTGGCCATGGTGACGAGCGGTCCGGCGGCCACGAACATCGTGACGCCGCTCTGCGACGCCTACATGGACTCGATCCCGATGGTGTGCATCACCGGCCAGGTGCCGTACGCGGCCATCGGCACCGACGCCTTCCAGGAGTGCGACACCACCGGCATCACCATGTCGGTCACGAAGCACAACTTCCTCGTGACCAAGGCCGAGGACATCCCCCAGACCATCCACGAGGCGTTCCACATCGCCACCACCGGTCGCCCCGGCCCGGTGCTCGTCGACATCCCGAAGGACATCGTCGACCCGGCCAACCCTCGCTCGGCCCTCGAGTGGTACGAGCCCACCGGGGTGAACCTGCCCGGCTACCGGCCCAACACCGAGCCGGACAAGGCGAAGGTCCGCGACGCCGCGGAGCTGATCCTGCGTTCGGAGCGCCCGGTCCTGTACGTCGGCGGCGGCGTGCTCAAGGCCCGGGCGGCGGAGGCGTTGAAGGAGCTCGCCGAGCTGCTCGACATCCCCGTCGTCACCACGCTCATGGCCCGGGGCGCCTTCCCGGACGACCACCGCCTGTGCCTCGGCATGCCGGGCATGCACGGCATGTACACGGCGGTCACCGCCATGCAGGAGTCGGACCTCCTCATCACGCTCGGCGCCCGCTTCGACGACCGCGTGACCGGCCGGGTCAACGCCTTCGCCCCGGACGCGAAGATCATCCACGCCGACATCGACCCCGCCGAGCTCGGCAAGGTCCGCCGTCCCGACGTCGCCGTCCAGGGCGACGTGCGGCGGACCATCGAGGAGCTGCTCGTCGCCGTCCTCGAGCTCGGCGGCTCGGCGGCCCAGCCCGACCGCAGCGAGTGGAAGTCCCGGATCAGCGGCTGGCAGGAGCGCTTCCCCCTGCACTACGAGCCGTCCGAGCCGGGTGAGCACCTCAAGCCCCAGTTCGTGTTGGAGCGCCTGCGCGACAACGCCCCCGAGGACACGATCGTGGCGTCGGGCGTCGGTCAGCACCAGATGTGGACCAGCCAGTACTGGCGGTTCAACCGGCCCTACAGCTGGGTGAACTCCGGTGGCCTCGGCACCATGGGCTTCTCCATCCCGGCCGCCATCGGCGCGAAGGTCGGCCGGCCCGAGGCCACCGTCTGGTCGGTCGACGGCGACGGCTGCTTCCAGATGACCGCCCAGGAGCTCGTCACCGCGTCCATCGAGCGGGTGCCGATCAAGGTCGCCCTGCTGAACAACGCCTACCTCGGCATGGTCCGGCAGTGGCAGGAGATGTTCTACGAGGAGCGGTACTCCGAGGTGTACCTGTCGCCCGACGTCCCCGACTACGTCAAGTGGGCCGAGGCGATGGGCTGTGTGGCGTTCCGGGTCGAGGACCCCGACGAGGTCGACGCCACGATCCAGAAGGCGAACGAGATCGACGACCGCCCGGTCGTGGTCGAGTTCCGTGTCGAGGCGAACGAGAAGGTCTTCCCGATGGTCCCCGCCGGCAAGTCGAACAGCGACATCCTGGTCCACCCCGCGCAGGAGCGGCTGCTGGGGGAGGAGCGCTCGTGAGCTCGTTGAACTCCCGCTTCCACACCATCGTCGTCCGGGTCGAGAACAAGCCCGGCGTGCTGGCCCGGGTGGCCGGCCTGTTCGCCCGCCGCGGCTTCAACATCGAGTCGCTCGCGGTGGCGCCCACCGACGACGAGCGCGGGGATTGCCAGCTTTGATGCTTGTGATCTTCATTGGTTCTTGTCTTGGGATGCTCGACTCAATGACGAGATCGGACAAAACCACGCGGTGCAAGGTAAGAGAGTTGGTCGTTCGATCTGGT
>JBEIGA010000015.1:0-25565 GCA_040382135.1 Acidimicrobiales bacterium | reverse complement strand
TCCATGACCGTCATGGAATCCACCTCACAGAACACCGTGGGGGTCAGCCGGTGAGGAGGACGGCGACGGTCTCGTCGGCGGCCAGGGCGCCCTCGTGGGCGAGGGTGAGGGCGCCGGCGACGCCGGCCGAGCCGGTGGGCGTGGGAGGTCGGGACGCGGAGCCGGCGGCGAGGGCGTGGGCCTCGAGCACGATGGGCTCGGGGACGACGACGGGGGCACCGTCGGTGGCGAGCATCGCCCACACCAGCGGGATCCAGTCGTAGGTGACGTCGTCGAGGATGCCGGTGGCGGCGCTGTGGGGGTCGTCCCAGGGCCACATGAACGCGGACCCGTCGGCCTCGGCGGCGGCGAGCGCGGCGGCGGGATCGGGCGCGCCGGCCACGAGGGCGTGGGCCCGGGCGAGCGGGGCGCAGCCCTCGGTCTGGGCGGCGTGGACGCGGGGGAGCGCGGCGAGCACGCCGGCGTCGACCGCGTCGACGAGGCCCTGCACGGTGCTGCTGCCGAGGGCCCCGCCGCCCACGTGCAGGACGAGGCGGTCGACCGTGACCCCCTGGTCGCGCCAGGCGGCGGCGAGCTCCCAGCCCATGGTGCGGCCGCCGTCGATCGTCCAGAGGTTCTCGGTGCCCTGGCAGCCGAACGGCACGGCACCGTCGGCCACGGCCTCGCGGAACCGGAGGAACGTGGGGTCGCCCGCCTCGCCCGCCCGGCGTTCGCAGACGTCGACGTGGGCGCCCAGCGCGTCGAGCCGGTCGACGACCCAGGCGTCGGCCCAGGTGGGGATGAAGACCTGCAGCGGTCGCCCGACCGCTGCAGCGACGGTGGCGGCGCCCAGCGCGGCGTTGCCGCAGCTGGCGATGGCCAGGGGCCGGTCGGCCGGCGCGTCCTCGACGGCGAGGTGGATGGCGAGGCCGAACAGGTGCCGGGCCTTGTGCGAGCCGGAGACGTTGCCGGTCTCGTCCTTCGCCCACACCCGTGCGCCGACGCCGGCGGAGAGGGTGGGGTCGATGCCCGACGGTGTGATCCGGAAGCCGGTGCCGGCCACCTCGGCGACGTGGGCGTCGAGGTCGCGGACGACGCCGACGAAGCGGTCGTCGGACCAGCCGGCGGCGAGCGCCCGGTGGTGCGCCCACAACAGCTCGCGCCAGCGGAGGTAGGGGTTCGGCTCGTCGTGGCGCTCCACCCAGCGCCCGCCGGGCGGGGCACCGAGCCAGCCGCCGGAGCGCCCCGGGCGGGGGAACACGCCGGGCCCGCTCAGACGGTCACGCCCGTGCGGGCGTTGAACTCGTCGATCATCTCGTCGAACTTCGGGGCGAGCCCGTGCAGCTCCCCCCAGAACGACTGGTGGCGCCGGGCCTCGAAGTCGGCCACGGCCACGCCCTGCTGCTCGACCCACGTGAAGTAGCCGAGGTTGAAGATGCGGTTGCGGTCGACCTGGGTGCACTCGAGGACGTGCGCCTCGTCGGCGCCCTCGAGGTGCCGGGCGATGGCCGCCTCGGCGGCGGCCTCATCGTAGCCGTCGGCGTAGTGGCGGGCGAGGAACAGGTCCTGCTCGGAGCGGTACAGGTCGGCGCCGTCGGTGGCGACGGTGACGATGGCGTCCCGGGAGCCGAGACCGAGCGCCTTCGCCGTCTTGATGGCGGCGAGGGTGTTGCACCAGCTCGACAGCCCGAAGTGGGTGAGCGCGTCGAGCAGCTCCGGCGAGGCGCCCGTGCGGCGGGCGAAGGCGGCCCGGCCCTCGGGCGTGTTGGCGGCGAGCTGGAGCTCGTCGGTGGCACGGTCGGAGACGGCGACGGCGACGTCGGTGTTCATCACGTTGTGGATCAGCGGGATGTGCTTGTCGCCGATGCCCTGGATGTTGTGCTCGCCGAAGCCGTTGTAGAGCATCGTCGGGCACTCGAGCGCCTCGACGGCCACGATCTTCGAGCCGTGCACGTCCTTCAGGTAGTCGCCGGCGCCGAGGGTGCCGGCGGAGCCGGAGGCCGACACGTAGGCGGCGAGCCGCAGCCCGGGGTGCGACGCCGAGACCGTGCGGAACACGTGGTCGAGGGCCGCCCCGGTGACGGTGTAGTGGCCGACGTGGTTCGCGAACTCGCTGAACTGGTTGAGGATGAAGTTCCCCGGGTCCTTCTCCAGCTCGTTGCAGGTGTCGTAGATCTCCTTGACGTTGCTCTCCGACCCCGGCGTCCGGATGACGTCCTCGGGGTCGGTGGTCCAGCGGTCGAGCCACTCGAAGCGCTCGCGGCTCATGTTCTCGGGCAGCACCGCCACGCCCCGGCAGCCCATCAGCGTGGAGATGGCGACGCCGCCACGGGCGTAGTTGCCGGTGGACGGCCAGATCGCCCGGTGCCGGGTGGGGTCGAACTGCCCGGTGACCACGCGGGGGACGAGGCAGGAGTACGCGGCGAGCACCTTGTGGGCCGTGATCATCGGGAAGCGGTCGCCGAAGGCGAGGATGATCGGCGACTCCACGCCCGTGAGCTCCGGCGGCAGGACCACGTGGTCCGGCACCTCGACGAAGCCGCGGCCCTCGAGCGGGTTGTACCAGTGGACCCGGAACAGGTTCAGCGGGTCGGCGATGTCCGGGTCCACGTCGGCGAGGGCGGCACGCACGTTCGCCGGGATGGTGGACGGGTCGCGCAGCTGGGCGAAGGTGGGCAGCAGGATCCGCTGCTCGCGGAACCGGCCGATGACGCGCTCGTACTGCTCCGGATCGTCGATGGTTCCCGAGAGGCCGAACGCTGCGGGGATGGAGGAGGTCGTCGTCACGGACGCCACCGTACCGCCCCCGACGAGGCGTTTGAACAATCTGTCAAGCGCCTGTGCCCCGGTGGGGCCGGGGTCACACGATGCCTCACATCGTGGCGTGGGGGTGGTTCTCCCGGAGGCCGTTGGCGGTCACCTGGATGAAGGCGGCGTTGGCCCGGAAGCTCGCGAGGTCGGTGGCGTCGAGGTAGCTCATGGAGCTGCGCACCCCGGCCATCAGCGAGCCGATGACCTTGGCCACCGAGCCGCGGTACGGGACCGTGCCCTCCACGCCCTCGGCGGCGCGTTGCTCGAAGTACTCCTCGTCGAGCTCCTCGCCGTGGCGGGCGGCCCGCTTCTCGACCGCCTCGCGGGAGGCCATGCCCCGGTAGCGCTTCACCAGCCCCCGCGAGGTCTGCTCGACCTCGCCCGGGCTCTCCTTCGTGCCGGCGAGCAGCGAGCCGATCATGACGGTGTCGGCGCCGACCGCGAGCGCCTTCGCGATGTCGCCGGAGGTGCGGATGCCGCCGTCGGCGATGATCGGGACGCCGATCCCGGCGCGGGCGACGTCGTCGACCGCGGTGAGCTGGGGCACGCCCACGCCGGCGACGAGCCGGGTGGTGCAGACCCCTCCGGGGCCCACGCCCACCTTGACGGCGTCGGCGCCCGCCTCGGCGAGGTCCATGGCGCCCTCGGGGGTGGCGACGTTGCCGGCCATGAGGTCGGTGTCGGGGAAGAGGTCCTTCAGCCGCTTCACGCCGTCGATGGCGTGGTCGGCGTGGCCGTGGGCGATGTCCATCACGAGGACGTCGACGCCGGCGGCCACCAGCGCCCGGGCCCGCGTCTCCATGTCGTGGTCGGTGCCGATCGCGGCGCCGCACCGGAACCCCTCGCCGGCGTCCTTCACCCGCCGGACCTGGTCGGCGTGCTCGGCGATGGGCAGGAACCGGTGGATCATGCCGAGCCCGCCGAGCTCGGCGAGGGCGATGGCCATCTCGGCCTCGCAGACGGTGTCCATGTTCGCCGCGACGATCGGGATGTCGAGCTCGACGGTGCGTGACACCCGGGTCCGCAACGACACGTGCTGCCGGGAGCGGACGGTGGACCGGCGGGGGACGAGGAGCACGTCGTCGAACGTCAGGCCGACGCGCAGGTTCTCGAGCGCCATGGTGCGATTGCCTCCTGGTGCGCACGGCCAGGGGGGCCGGCACGCCAGGAGGCCACGCTACCGGCCGGCCCGCGTGCTCACGCCGGCCCGGGGTGCACGCAGGCCGGGTCTCAGGCCGCGGCCGGGGGTTCGTTGCGGTTGGCCGAGCGGAAGAGGTGGCGCAGCACCAGGGCGACGACGAGGACCAGCACGCCGAGCAGGCCGAGCTGGGCCCAGCCCCCGCGGTCGCCGGCGTCCTCGGGCTCCGGACCGGGATCGGGGGAGCCGACGATGTTCCCGAGCTCCTCCGGCAGCGTGGTGGGCACGTCGTCCGCCTCGTCCTCCGGGACGGCGGTGGTCGGCGGGGTGTCCTGCGCTCCTGCCGGTGCGGCGCCGGCGCCGAGCAGCACGACGAGCGCGAGCGTCGTCGCCGCGAGCACCCGCCGCAGGGCGGTCACGGCTTCACGGACTCCGAGTTGCTCACCGACGCGGCGGTGGAGGCCGCGAGGTAGGCGGGGCGTTCGCCGCCGCCGTGGACCTCCACCGTGGTGCCGCTCATCCAGCGGGCCAGGGGCGAGGCGAGGAACAGCACGACGTCGGCGACCTCGTCGGGCTCGCCCATGCGCTTGAGGGCGATGGTGTCGCCCACCGCCCTCACGCCGGCCTCGTCGCCGTAGGCCACGGTGGTGTCCTCGGTGACGATGAGCCCGACGGCGACCGTGAGCACGCGGATCTTCGGGCCCCACTCGTGGGCGAGGGTCTGGGCCACGTTGCCGAGCCCGGCCTTGGCCGCCCCGTAGGCGACGCCGAGGGGGTTCGCCCGCAGCCCCGAGACCGACGAGATGTTGATGATCACGCCGGTGCCGTCCTGCGCGCTCATCACGGGGTGGGCGGCCTGGGCGAAGAGGATCGGCGCCATCAGGTTGAGGGCGACGATCTTGTCGTTGAACCGGGGCGACACCGTGGCCGAGTCGGCGAGGGGGGCGCCGCCCGCGTTGTTGACGAGGACGTCGAGGCGGCCGAAGCGGTCGACGCAGGCCTGGACGACGGCGCGGACCTGCTCGGCGTCCCGGACGTCGGCGGCGACGAAGGCGGCCTCCCGGCCGTTCGCCGCGACCGGCTCGGTCGGCTCGTTACGGGCGCAGACGAGGACGTCGGCGCCGGCGCGCAGGAAGGTGAGGGCGATCTCCCGGCCGAGGCCCTTGGTGCCGCCGGTGACGAGCACGGCCTTGCCGCTGAAGTCGAGCGCTGCTGTCGGGTCCATCACGGGAAACGCTACCGGGGGGTGACCGGCGACCCCGAGACGGAACCGTGACGGAGTAGCGCCCCGGCCCGGATGTGACGTACCGTCAGATCCGCCCCGGCGGCTCGTCGCACGCGCGCCCGCGGGGTCATCCCACCTCTGCTCATGGAAGGTCCCGCATGCCCGACAAGCGCATGACCGAGGACGAGGTCGTCGCCCAGCTGGAGAGCGGTATGACCATCGGCATCGGCGGCTGGGGTTCCCGCCGCAAGCCGATGTCGCTCGTCCGGGCCATCCTCCGGTCCGATCTCGCCGATCTCACGATCGTCACCTACGGCGGTCCCGACGTCGGCCTCCTCTGCGCCGCCGGCAAGGTCCGCAAGGTCGTCTACGGCTTCGTGTCGCTCGACTCCATCCCGCTCGAGCCGCACTTCCGCAACGCCCGCCAGAGCGGCAGCATCGAGTTCAGCGAGCTCGACGAGGGCGCCTTCTACCTGGGGCTGCTCGCCGCGGCCCACCGGGTGCCCTTCTACCCGACCCGCGCCGGGCTCGGGTCGGACATGCTCACGATGAACCCGCACCTGAAGACGGTGACCTCGCCCTACGACGACGGCGAGACCCTCGTGGCCATCCCGGCCTTCGAGCTCGACGCCGCGCTGATCCACATGAACCGGGCCGACGCCCGGGGCAACGGGCAGTTCCTGGGCCCGGACCTCTACTTCGACGACCTGTTCGCACAGGCGGCGGCCAAGACCTACATGTCCGCCGAGAAGATCGTCCCCACCGAGCAGCTCGTGGAGGAGGGGTCGTTCCACACGATCCGCATCTCCCGGATCTTCGTGGACGGCGTCGTCGAGGCGCCGATGGGCGCCCACTTCACGGAGTGCCCGCCGGACTACGAGCGCGACGAGGCCTTCCAGAAGGAGTACGCCGCCACGGCGCGTGACCCCGAGGCCTGGGAGCGGTTCAAGGCGGAGTGGCTCGACCTGCCCTCCCACGACGCGTATGTCGCCAAGCTGCAGGAGCGGAACCGGTGAGCGGAGCCACGATCGACGAGATCTGCGTCGTCAACCTGGCGGAGGCCTTCCGCGGCGACGGCGAGATCCTCTGCAACCCCATCGGCAACCTGCCGGCCCTCGCCGGTCGGCTCGCCCGGGCCACCTTCGAGCCCGACCTCGCCCTCACCGACACGGTCGCCTTCCTGGCCGCGAACGACCTGCCGATCGGTGTGCCCGGCGCGCCGAAGGTCGTCGAGTTCTACGTGCCCTACCGGACCATCTTCGACATCGTCTGGTCGGGTCGGCGCCACGTCGTGATGGGCGCGTCCCAGATCGACAGGTGGGGCAACCAGAACCTCGCCGCCATCGGCGACTGGCGCAAGCCCAAGGCCCAGCTGCTCGGTCTCCGTGGGGCCCCGGGCAACGTCATCAACCACACCACGAGCTACTGGATCCCCGGCCACAACACCCGGGTGTTCGTGGAGAAGGTCGACGTCGTGTCGGGTCCCGGCTACGACAAGATGCGCGAGATCGGCGCCCCCGGGAACCGCTTCCACGAGCTGCGCCGGGTGGTCACCAACCTCGCCGTGCTCGACTTCGAGACCCCGGACAACCGGATGCGCCTGCGCTCGGTGCACCCGGGGGTCACGGTGGAGCAGGTCGTGGAGAGCACCGGCTTCGAGCTGGTGGTCCCCGACGACGTCCCCGAGTCGCGCCTGCCCACCGACGAGGAGCTGCGCATCATCCGCGAGGTCCTCGACCCGAAGGGCCTGCGGAAGGCGGAGTTCGCCTGATGGCCGGCGACGCCGCCCTCGACTCCCGCTTCCGGACCCGCGTCACCGACCTGCTCGGCTGCCGGTACCCGATCGTCCAGACCGGCATGGGCTGGGTCTCGGGCGCACGGCTCACCGCTGCCACCTGCAACGCCGGCGGCTTCGGCATCATCGCCGCGGCCCCGATGACCTTCGACCAGATGGTGCAGGCGATCGAGGGGGTCCGGTCCCGGACCGACGCCCCGTTCGGCGTGAACCTGCGCACCGACGCCGACGACATCATGCAGCGCGTCGACCACCTGATCCGCGAGAAGGTGCCGGTGGCGAGCTTCGCCCAGGCGCCCGGCGAGAAGATCGTCGAGAAGCTCAAGTCGGCCGGCGTCGTGGTGATCCCCACCATCGGTGCGCCCCGCCACGCCGAGAAGGTGGCGGCCTGGGGCGTGGACGCCGTCATCGCCCAGGGGCAGGAGGGCGGCGGCCACACCGGGTACATCCCCACGTCGCTGCTGATCCCCTCGGTCGTGGACGCGGTGGACATCCCGGTCATCGCCGCAGGCGGCATCTTCGACGGCCGTGGGCTCGTGGCCGCCATGGCGTTCGGCGCCGAGGGCGTGGCCATGGGTACCCGCTTCCTGCTCACCTCCGACAGCGAGGTGCCGGACTCGGTGAAGGCGATCTACCTGCAGACCGCGCTCACCGGCACCGTCGTCACCACCGCCATCGACGGCGCACCCCAGCGCGTCATCAAGACCGAGATGGTCGAGAAGCTGGAGAAGGCGAAGGTGCTCGCCTTCCCGAAGGCCGCGGTCAACGCCCTCAAGTTCCGCAAGCTCACCGGCATGAGCGTGTCGCAGCTGGTGCGCGAGGGCCTGCGCATGCGCAAGAGCCAGGAGCTCACCTGGGGTCAGCTCGCCATGGCGGCCAACGCCCCCATGATGACCAAGGCCACGCTGGTGGACGGCCACCCGGAGGTCGGCGTGCTGCCCACGGGGCAGGGCGTCGGCGTGATCACGGAGCTGCCCAGCTGCGACGAGCTCATCCAGCGGGTGATGTCGGAGGCGGCCGTCGCCCACGACCGCCTGTGTTCGAAGGGAGACTGACGTGGACCTCGCGTTCACCCCGGAGCAGGACGCCTTCCGGCACGAGCTCCGCACCTGGCTGCAGGAGCACATCCCGGCCGAGCCCCTGCCCCCGATGGACACGCCCGAGGGCTTCGAGCTCCACCGCGAGTGGGAGAAGAAGCTGTACGAGGGTCGCTGGTCGGTCGTGAACTGGCCCGAGCAGTACGGCGGCCGTGACTGCAGCCTCGTCGAGTGGCTGATCTTCGAGGAGGAGTACTACCTCTCCGGAGCGCCGGGCCGGGTCAACAACAACGGCATCTCCCTGCTCGCGCCCACCCTGTTCGGCTGGGGCGCCGAGGAGCAGAAGGACCGCTTCCTGCCGAAGATGGCCTCGGGCGAGGAGATCTGGGCGCAGGGCTGGTCCGAGCCGAACGCCGGCAGCGACCTCGCCTCGCTCACCACGAAGGCGGTCCGTGACGGCGACACCTTCGTGCTCAACGGGCAGAAGACCTGGTGCTCCCGGGGTGCCTGGGCCGACTGGATCTTCTGCATCGTCCGCACCGACCCCGAGGCCCAGCGCCACAAGGGCCTGTCCTACCTGCTGGTGCCCGCCGACGCCCCCGGCCTGCACCGGCGGCCGGTGGAGCGCCTCGACGGCGAGCCGGCCTTCGCCGAGCTGTTCTTCGAGGACTGCCGGGTCCACGAGTCCAACCTGCTCGGCGGGGAGGGCGACGGCTGGAACGTCGCCATGGCCACCACCTCGTCGGAGCGGGGCCTCAACCTGCGGGCGCCCGGCCGGTTCATGGCCGCCGCTGAGCGGCTCGGCGAGCTGTACCGGAACCTCGGCCCGTCGGCCGATCCCGGGCTGCGCGACGAGGTCGTGCAGGCGTGGATGAACGCCCAGGCCTACCGCTGGCAGACCTACTGGACCGCCTCACGGATCGCGGCGGGTGGCGAGCTCGGCCCGGAGTCGAGCCTCATGAAGGTGTTCTGGTCCGAGCTCGACCTCGAGCTGCACGCCACGGCCCTGCGGTTGCTGGGCGAGCGGGGCGAGCTCGTGCGCGGCGCCCCCGACGCGGTCGACGACGGCGCCTGGATGGGCGGGTACCTGTTCGCCCTGTCCGGCCCGATCTACGCCGGCACCAACGAGATCCAGCGGAACATCATCGGCGAGCGCGTGCTCGGCCTGCCCCGCAAGTGAACGAGCCAGGAGCCTGACGTGCAGTTCGCCTTCACCGAGGACCAGCGCCTGTTCCAGGAGACGGTCCGAGAGATCCTCACCAACGAGTGCCCGCCAGGTGCCGTGCGCGACAGCTGGACCAACGACACCGGCCGGGTGCCCGGCCTGTGGCGCCTGCTGGCCGACACGGGCGTGGTCGGCCTCACGGCCCCCGAGGAGGCGGGCGGCCTCGGCATGTCCGAGATCGACCTCGTCCTGCTGCTCGAGGAGTTCGGCCGCGCCGCCGCTCCCGAGCCCCTGCTCGAGCACACCGCCGTCGGCATCCCGCTGCTCCGCGACCACGGGCACGGCGCACTCGCTGTGGAGCTGCTGCCCCAGGCCGCCGCCGGCGACGTCGTCCTCGCCGTGGGCCTCGCCTCCCAGCGCTTCGTGCTCGGTGGTGCGCAGGCCGACGTGCTGTTGCTCCAGCACGGCGACGAGCTGCACGCCGTGCCGCGCGCTGCGGTCACCTGTACGCCGCAGACCGCCGTCGACCAGAGCCGGCGGCTCGTGTCGGTCGAGTGGACCCCGTCCCCCGACACGCTGCTGGTCGGCGGGGTCGAGGGCCGGCAGGCCGCCGAGGACGCCTTCGACCGCGGGGCGCTCGCCGCAGCCGCGCAGTGCGTCGGCGTGGCCCAGCAGCTGCTCGACCTCACCGTCGCCTACGTCGCCGAGCGGGAGCAGTTCGGCCGCCCGGTCGGGGTGCACCAGGCCGTCAAGCACCACCTGGCGGATGTTGCCATCGCCGTCGAGTTCGCCCGGCCGATGGTCTACGTCGCCGCGTGGTCGGCGGCCACGGCTGCGCCGCACGTGCGCCGCGAGGTCTCCACGGCGAAGGCGCTCGCCTCCGACTGTGTCGATCTCGCCGCCCGCGCCGCCCTGCAGTGCCACGGCGCCATCGGCTACACGATCGAGTACGACCTGCAGCTCTGGCTCAAGCGGGGCTGGGCCCTGGCGTCCTCGTGGGGCGACGCTGCCTGGCACCGGCGGCGCGTGGCCGAGGAGCTGGGCCTCCCGGCCTGATCGCCCTGCCGAGGAGTTCGGCCTTCCGGTGTGACCGCCGGTTCCGGGTCAGGCGGCGTGGCCGGCGCCCAGATCGGGCAGTCCCGCCACGGCTCTGGCAGCGGTCGGCTGCCATCCGCTGGTCCGGGGCGGCGCTGCCGCCACCGGTTCCGGTTCGCCCTCACGTCTGATCGCCCGCCGGTCGCTCATGGGTCGCAGCCTAGGCCATGGCCCGCAGTGCGTGAAGGACCCGGCACCCAGGGTGGTGACCCAGATCACATCGACGTTCAGGAGCGGGCGCTCACCGGCTCCTTGAGGTGCGCACCGCGCTTGGCCTCGCAGGCGTCGCAGGTGAGCGCGTAGCGCCCCAGACGCTGGGGTCGTTCCTTCGCGTCCCTGCCGCCGCACAACCGGCACCGTCGTTCGTCCACCACCGGTCCTCCCCGTCCGCCCCCGTCGTCTCGTCCTCGAGCGCGGGGCTCGTGGCCCATCGGCACCGGAGGACGTGGATTGAGGGGGCGCAGCATGGCACGTCCGCCGGCGCAGGTGGTGACGGATCACGCCCCGGTGTGCAGTCCCCGGTCCGTCGCCCGGCTCACGACCTCGGAGCGGTCGGCGAGCCGCCGACGGGCGGCGGCGAGATCGGCGGCGAGGATCGAGGGGTCGGCCCCGGGGGTCACGAGGACCACCTCCGCCGGTTCCGCCACGGCGACGAGCTCCGCGCGCTCCGCCGCCGAACGCACGAGCCCGGCGTCGACCACGACGAGGTCCGGCCGGTAGAGGGCGGTCAGGACGAGTCCGTCCGCAGCGGTGTCGCATTCCGCCATCGGGTCGAACCCGGCGGCGAGGACGGCGGTACGTGCGGTGCTGGTCCTCCGATGCAGGACCAGCACGGCCTCGAGGGGGCGGTCGGGACGCATGTCATCCCATCGGCCGACCGGGGGACGGCGTGAGGCCGGCCGATGGACATCCCGGCACGGGGCATGACCCGCGTCACGCTCGGGAAGTGACCGCTGCTACATTGCTCCGGCCGTCGAACTGGGCGGCGATCTGTCGGTGACGGAGGGGAGAGGCCTGTGTCGAGGCTGAGGAAGTCCAGGGTGAGGTTGCGCTGGGGCGCTGCGGTGCTCGCGCTCGCGCTCGTGGCCGCTGCGTGCGGCGACGACCGGGACGACGAGGAGGCGGCACCGGAGACCACGGCGGCCGCCGACGACGGCGCCACCGAGACCACTGCGGCCCCAGAGGGCGACGACGGTGCCACCGAGACCACCGAGGCCCCCGAGGCCGAGGGTGAGATGTTCGGCGACATCGCCTGGCCGTGCGGCCCGAACGACGGTCTCGAGCTCACCGACTCCGATGTGGGCGTCACCGCCGACACCATCAAGATCGGCAGCGGTGACGACCGCGGCTTCGCCACGGCGCCCGGCCTGAACAAGGAGCAGGGCGACGCCATGGAGGCGTTCGTGGCCAAGTGCAACGAGCTCGGCGGCATCAACGGCCGCCAGATCGAGCTCACCCTGTACGACGCCGCCATCACCAACGTGGTCAACGTCGTGACCCAGGCGTGCCAGGACGGCGAGTTCATGCTCGTCGGCGAGGGCTTCTCGCTCGACTCCCTGCAGGAGGAGGTGCGGCTCGGGTGCGGCCTGGCCGCCGTGCCGGCCTGGTCGGTGAGCGCGGCCTTCGCCCACGCACCGCTCATGATCCAGCCCGTGCCGAACCCGGCGGACCGCACGCCGATGACCATGGCCGACCAGCTGTCGCAGCTGTACCCGGACCGGATCGCCAGCGCGGCCACGGTGTACGCCAACTACGCGGCCACGATCGAGACGAAGGACAAGGTCCTCGCCTCCTACCCGGAGTACGGGTTCAACTTCCTCACCAACCTCGAATACAACATCAACGGTGAGGACGACTGGACGCCCTTCGTGCTGCAGCTGAAGGAGGCCGGAGCGCAGATCGTGTACTTCACCGGCTCCTGCCTGCCGAACTACCAGGCGTTCATGCAGGCCGCACGGGTGAACGAGCTCGACATCATCACCTTCTCGGACACGAACTTCTACACGGGCAACTGTGCGGAGGCGAACGCCGACGGTGCGATGGACGGGCTGCACGTGCGCTCGGCGTTCATCCCCTTCGAGGAGGCGGACGCGGTGCCGGCCGTGGGCCAGTACCTCGAGCTCCTCGAGGGCACCGGCGGAGAGACGGGCATCCTCGGCATGCAGACCACCTCGGCGTTCCTCCTGTGGGCCACGGCGGCCAAGGACTGCGGCGCGGACCTGACCCGTGACTGCATCCTCGAGACCATCGCCGGCTACGACGAGTGGACCGGTGGCGGCATGCACGCCCCGACCAACCCGGCCTCGAACGAGCCGCCGGACTGCGGCATGCTCATCCAGCTCGTCGGCACCGAGTACAGCCGGATCGCCCCGGAGGAGCCCGGGACCTTCGACTGCGACCCGGCCCACAACGCAGTGGTGCAGACCACCTGGGTCGACCAGGCCCAGCTCGACGAGAACCGCATCTCGCAGCTCTTCATCGCCGCCCTCCAGGAGGGCTGAGCGAACGGCGTCCTGGCGAGCGGCCGTCCGGGGTTCTCCCCCCGGACGGCCGCTCCGTCGCGTCCGGACGCAACTGTGTCACGGTGTTCGGGCTCTGGTACGTTCCCCGCCGGTCCGCCGTCCTGTTGTGACGAGGACCGAACCCCTGGCACCAATCTGGAGGAACACCTGATGCGACGTTCGCGTCTGCGCTTCACCGCGGCGTTCCTCGCCCTCGGGCTCCTCGCCGCCGCGTGCGGTGAGGATCGTGAGGACGAGGCCGCGGTCACGGACACCACCGCGGAGTCCACCGACACCACCGCCGCCCCCGAGGGTGACGGCGGCGAGTCGACGGAGACCACTGCGGCCCCCGAGGCCGACGGCGAGACCTTCGGCGAGCTCCCATGGCCGTGCGGCCCGGCGGAGGACGGCGCCGGGCTCGGCGACAGCGACGTCGGCGTCACCGCCGAGACGATCAAGATCGCCACCGGCGACGACGCGGGCTTCGCGACGAGCCCGGGTCTCAACGAGCAGATCACCGACGCCGTCGAGGCCATGGCCGCGAAGTGCAACGCGCTCGGCGGCATCAACGGCCGGATGATCGAGGTCCAGTACTACGACGCCGCCATCCTCAACGTTGCGAACGCCATGACCCAGGCCTGCGAGGACGGCAACTTCATGCTCGTCGGCCAGGGCTGGTCGCTCGACAGCGCGCAGGAGGAGACCCGCCTCTCGTGCGGTCTGGCGTCGGTCCCGACCTACTCGGTGAGCGCGGCCTTCGCCCACGCACCCCTCATGGCCCAGCCGCTGCCGAACCCGGCCGACCGCCTGCCGACCTCGATCGCAGCCCACATGGCGCAGCTCTTCCCCGAGGAGGTCACGGCTGCGGCCACGATGTTCGGCAACTACTCGGCGACCATCGAGTCGACCGACAAGGTCAAGGAGGCCTACCCGGACTACGGGTTCGAGTTCGTCGCGGACCTCGAGTACAACATCAGCGGCGAGGACGACTGGACGCCGTTCGCCCTGCAGCTCCGGGACGCCGGTGCACGGTTCCTGTACTTCAGCGGCAGCTGCATCCCGAACTTCCAGGCGTTCATGCAGACGGCTGCGGTGAACGGCCTCGAGCTGATCACCCAGACCGACGCCAACTTCTACGAGGAGAAGTGCGCGGAGGCGAACACCGACGGCGCCATGGACAACCTCCACATCCGGATGGCGTTCATCCCGTTCGAGGAGCGTGACGTGGTCAAGGCGGTCGACGACTACCTGACCATCCTCGAGGAGTCCGGCGGCAAGGTGTCGATGCTCGGCATGCAGGCCACGTCTGCGTTCCTGCTGTGGGCGACGGCTGCGGACGCGTGTGGCGCCGAGCTCACCCGTGACTGCGTCATCGAGCAGATCAAGACCGTCACCGAGTGGACCGGCGGTGGCCTCCACGCACCGGGCAACCCCGCCGAGAACCTGCCGCCGTCCTGCGGCATGGTCCTCAAGCTCGAGGGCACCGAGTACTCCCGGGTCTACCCGGAGGAGCCGGGCACCTTCGACTGCGACGACAGCTTCGTCGTCGAGGTCCAGACCCAGTGGGTCGACCAGGCCCAGCTCGACGAGAACCGCGTCTCGCAGACCTTCGCCTCGGCGATCCCCGCGAGCTGACCCGGACGGGGCCCGCCGGACGGCATGGTTGCCGTCCGGCGGGCGCCCGCTCCTGCCTTCGTGCCTCCGCACACGGAGGTGCAAAGATGTGCGCTGAGTCACACCTGTCGGCCGCCGTCGACGTCAGACCGCAGGCGCTGTGCAGCAGGCGCCGACCCCCCACCCGCCCGGCGAGAAAGACGCATGACGTAGAGCCATGACCGACTTCATCACCTTCACCATCGTCGGCCTCGCGTTGGGATCGATCTACGCCATCGCGGCCTCGGGCCTGGTGGTCACCTACGCGACGTCGGGCATCTTCAACTTCGCCCACGGCGCGCTGGGCATGTTCTCGGCCTTCACCTATTGGCAGCTCCGCTGGGAATGGGGCTGGCCGGCGCCGCTCGCCATCGTCGTGACGGTGCTCGTGGTCGCGCCGTTCCTCGGGATCTTCCTCCAGGTGGTCATCATGCGATGGCTCGAGGGGACCTCCGAGATCACGAAGATCATGGTGCCCATCGCGGTGCTGCTGATGATCAACGGGCTCGCCACCTGGATCTGGAGCGATCCGATCGCCCGCAACAACGTCCCGTTCTTCGGGGCGACCAAGACCGTGAAGCTCGGCGACGTCTCGATCACGTACCACCAGATCATCGCCTTCGTGGTGGCGTGCGTGATCGCGGTGGCCCTCCGGACCCTGCTCTACGGCACCCGCCTCGGCGTCACCATGCGGGCCGTGGTCGACAACCGCGAGCTGGCCATGCTCAACGGCGGCCGGCCCACGCGGGCTGCCCTCGCCAGCTGGGCCATCGGCTCGATGCTGGCCGCAGTGGCCGGGGTGCTCATCTCGCCGCTCACGGGCGCGCTGTCCATCCTCCCGCTCACCCTGCTCGTGGTGAACGCCTACGCCGCCGCCGTGTTCGGCCGTCTGCGGAACCTACCGATGACCTTCGTCGGCGCCCTCGTGCTCGGCCTCCTGATCAGCTACTGGAACTGGATCTCCGAGGCGGGCAGCAAGTGGGGCTGGCTCAGCGGGCTGCGCACCTCGATCCCCACCATCGTGCTGTTCATCGTCCTCCTGCTCCTCCCGCAGGACCGCTTGCGCGGCGCCGTCATCACCCGGACCCGGGAGCGCTTCCACCTCCCCACCATGAAGCTCGCCTGGGGCTGGGGTGCGGTGTTCCTGGTGGTGATGTTCCTCATCTCCGGGCTGATGGAGCAGGTGCCGCTCAACACGATGTCCCAGGGCATCGCCCTCGCCATCCTCGCCCTGTCGCTGGTGCTGCTCACCGGGTTCGCCGGCGAGGTGAACCTCGCCGTCTACTCCTTCGCCGGCATCGGGGCCATCGCCGCCTTCCAGTTCGACGTCGGTGCGGGCGGGCTCGCCACGCAGGAGAGCCTCACCATCTTCGGCCTGATCTTCGCCGCCTTCGTGACGGCGATCGTCGGCGGTCTCGTGGCGCTGCCGGCGCTCCGCCTCCGGGGCCTCTACCTCGGTCTCGCCACCTTCGCCTTCGCGATCTTCGTGCAGAACATGGTGTTCACCCAGATCACCACGCTGCAGTTCCGCTTCCTGGGCCTCGAGGCCGAGATCAACCTGTTCAGCGGCGGCACCATGACCATGCCGAAGCCGGACTGGTTCGGCATCGACTTCGGTGACCGGCGCAACTGGCTGATGTTCCTGTCGGTGGTGTTCACCCTGATCGGGGTGGCGCTGGTGGCCCTGCGCCGCAGCGCCTACGGCCGCCAGCTCGCCGCCATGAAGGACTCCCCGGCAGCGTGCGCCACGCTCGGCCTCAACCTGGTGCGGCTCAAGCTCTCGGTGTTCATGCTCTCCGCCGGCATCGCAGGTCTCGGCGGCGTGCTGTTCGGCGCCCAGGTCGGCGCGGTGAACAACCAGGACACCTTCAACGTGTTCCAGAGCCTCGCGCTGTTCGCCCTGACGGTCGCCGGCGGTATCGGGTACGTGTCGGGTGCGCTCGTCGGTGGCCTGTTCGCCGGCGTCATGTTCGTGGCGTTCGGCGACTGGTGGGACAAGCTCGCCCTCGACTACCCGGCCTTCGACTGGCTCTTCAACTGGCTGCACGACTTCTTCGTGTACGTCGGCCCGGCCATGCTGGCGATCGGCACCGCGAAGAAGCCGTCGGGCATCGCCCACGACTTCATCGAGGGCTACGGACCCCTGCGCAACGCCAAGCCGGTGGTGGGCGGCTACGTGCTGCTCCAGCTCGGCCTCTGGGGGCTCGCGATGGCCGACGTCATCACCAACTGGAACTTCGCCATCGCCACGGCCGTCCTCATCCTGCTCCTCCCTGCGGTGGCGATGAAGCTGATGCCCGAGGCGTTCGCCCACCTGGCACCAGCAGGCGCCGACGGTGACGGAACCCCGCTCGAGCTCATCGGCATCGACCGGCCGTACGACGAGGACGACCGGCGCAGCTGGGACGTGGCGCTGCAGCTGCCCGCCCACGGCTCGAGCTATCGCGAAGACGTCGCCGGCAACGGCTCGACCGGCGGCACCCGGACGGAGGTGACGGCATGAGCCTGCTCGAGGTCGAGGGCCTCGTGATCCGCTTCGGCGGCCACACCGCGGTCGACAACGTCGACCTGAAGGTGGAGGCCGGCACCATCACCGGGCTGATCGGACCGAACGGCGCCGGCAAGACCACCACGTTCAACGCGGTGAACGGCCTGCTCCCGCCCACCGAGGGCCGCGTCGTCCTCGACGGCAAGGACATCACGAAGGTGCCCACGCACAAGCGGGCGCAGCTCGGCATGGCCCGGACCTTCCAGCGTCTCGAGCTGTTCACCTCGCTCAGCGTGCGCGACAACATCCGCGTCGCCGGCGAGATCCGCAACCGCTGGTCGAAGCAGAAGGTCAAGCCGGCCGACGAGACGGAACGGATCATCGACCTGCTCGGCCTCCGGGAGCTCGCCGACCGCGAGGTCGCCGAGATCCCCACGGGCATGGCCCGCCGGGTGGAGCTCGGGCGGGCGCTCATGACCAATCCGAAGATCCTGCTGCTCGACGAGCCTGCGTCCGGTCAGGACGAGCAGGAGACCGAGGAGTTCGGTGTCCTCCTCCGCCGGCTCGCGCAGGACGGCACCACGATCCTCATCGTCGAGCACGACATGGCGCTGGTGATGGCGATCTGCGACCTCATCTACGTCCTCGACTTCGGCCAGATCATCGCCGTCGGCAAGCCCGCCGAGATCCAGAAGGACACGCGGGTGCTCGAGGCCTACCTCGGATCGGAGGAGACGCTGTGACCTCGCCGCTCCTGCACCTGAAGGGCGTCCGCGCGGCCTACGGGCCGATCGAGGTGCTCCACGGCGTCGACCTGGCGGTCAACGAGGGCGAGGTCTACGCCCTCCTCGGTCCGAACGGTGGCGGCAAGTCCACCACCCTGAAGGTGGCGGCCGGCCTGATACCCCCCACCGAAGGCGAGCTCCGCATCGCCAACCGGCTCTGCAACGGGGCGTCGGCCGACGAGCTGGCCCGTCGCGGTGTCTGCCTCATCCCCGAGGGCAAGGGCATCTTCCCCAACCTGACGGTGCGGGAGAACCTCCTCATGATGACCTCCACCGGCAAGAAGCTGTCGGTCATCGAGGACCGCGCCTACGGGCAATTCCCAAGGCTCGGCGAGCGGCGCAAGCAGCTGGCGGGGACCATGTCGGGCGGCGAGCAGCAGATGCTCTCCATGGCCCGAGCGCTCTCCACCGACCCGGCCCTGCTCTTCCTCGACGAGCTCTCGATGGGGCTCGCGCCGCTCATCGTGCAGGAGCTCTACGGGATCGTGGGCGAGGTCGCGAAGCAAGGTGTCTCGATCCTCGTGGTCGAGCAGTTCGCCCGGACGGTGCTCGGGGTGGCCGACAAGGCCGGCCTGATGCTCCACGGACGGGTGGTGAAGGAGGGCTCCCCCTCGGAGCTCGAGGCGGAGCTGGAAGCCGCGTACCTCGGCGCGGAACACTGACCGGATTGCCAGGACAGGAGCAGGGACCAACCGCGATGAACGACCGCATCGAGCAGTTCAAGCAGGACATCGAGGACATGCGCCTCAAGACGCAGAGCAGCGGCTCCGAGCAGGGGCTGCAGGCGCTCGGTGTGGTGCTGATGGTGCTGGGCATCATCCTCGCCCTGGGCGGCTTCTTCAGCTCCACGGGGCAGAGCGACCCTCGCGACCAGAACGAGCTGATCATCCTGGCCATCGGCGGGCTCTGCCTCACGATCACCGGGGCGGCGCTGTTCCTGCGGTACTCCCTGGCGAAGTTCCTGCGGTTCTGGCTGCTGCGCCAGCTCTATGAGGGCCAGGCGCACATCGACCAGGTCGTCGACGCCATCCGTTCGCCGCGCTGATCCGGGCGTCCCGGTGACGGAGTCCCTCGGCGAGGCGCTCGGCCGGCTGCTCCGGTCGGCCGGTGTCCGGCAGGTCTTCGGAGCGCCCGTCCCGGGGCTCGCCCACCGGGCGGTCGCCGACCCCGCGCTCGCGGTCCTGCTGGCCGCGGCCGACGGCCGGCTCGGCCCCGGTCCGGGCGCGGCGCTGCTCGTCGACGGCACGCTGGTGCTCACCGCCCGGCCGGGCGGCGAACCCGAGGCGACGCCCTTCGCCACGGCGGAGTTGCTGCCCCAGATCGTCGGTCGCGGTGCCGACTGGTGTCACAACGACGCGCCCGGCGCGTCGGCGTTCCGGCTCGACCTCGATCTCGGCGCACCCGCGCCGGGCGGGCTCGATCCGTACACCCCGCCGGCCCGGCCACCGGTCGAGCTGCCCGACCGGCTCCCGGACGACGTCCTGCTGTACGCCGGGCCGGGCGTGGTGCGGCGCGGGTTCACCGAGCGGCTGCGCGAGGTCACCGCCCGGACGAACCGGGGTTTCGCGAACAGCTGGGGCGCCAAGGGGCTCGTCGCCTGGGACGACCCCCGCCACCTCGGCACCGTCGGCCTGCAGCGCGACGACGTCCCGATGGCCGGGTTCGGCGACCCGGAGCTGATCGTGGCGATCGGTGTCGACGAGGACGAGACGCCGGTGTCACGCTTCGGCCTGGTGCCCGTGCTGTCCGTGCCGCCCGAACAGCTCGACGACCTCGAGGCCCGCCTGTCCGTGCGCAGCGGCGGGATCGTCCAGCCGCCGTTGTTCAACGCCCTCTCGGCCGTCTGCATGCCGAGCTACGGCTACCCCGACCTGCCCCTGCACCCGGGCCGGGCGATCATCGAGACGAAGGGCGCCATGGCCCCCACCGATCGCATCGCCGCCGACCCCGGTGGCGAGCTCGGCTTCTGGGTGGCCCGGGCGTTCCCCACCTCGTTCCTCGGCTCCGTGGTCGTCCCGGGCACCGTGGCCGAGGGCTTCGCCGTCGCCGCCGCGCTCGCTGCCGCCGTCCGACCGGATCCCGAGCGGGTGGTGGCCTGCACCCTGGCGCTCTTCGACGCCACCTCCCTGGCCCTGTTGGAGCTGGCCCGCGGGTGGGGCGCCGACCTCACCGTCGTGGGCTGGGCACCCGACGCCGAGCTGCCCGACGCGGCCACGGCCGGCGCCCGCATCGCCGCGGCCCGTTCCACGCCGGGCGTCCAAGTGGTCGAGCTGCCCGTCGACCTGTCCCGCACCGCGGAGCTGGTCGAGGTGGCGGGCCCGATCGTGGCCTGGACCTAGCCGTCCTCGGGCAGGTCGGCCCCGAACCACCGCGTGGCCGGCGCCTCCACGGCGACCTCGTCGGTGCCGGTCCCGTCGATGCCGGTCCCGTCGATGCCGAGCAGCACCCGGCCGCCGCCGACCGCTGCGGCCCGTGTCCACGCCATCACGTCGGCTGGTTGCAGGGCGCCGAGGTCGGCGGACGACCAGGTGCGCAGGTCGGTGCTGACGAGGAGCCGGGCGTCCTGGGGAAGAGGGTCGGCGGCGTCGGCGGAGCCGAGCCCCATCGCCTCCTCCAGCGCGCGCTCGAGCGCGCCGGCGGGGAAGGTCACGAGGTCGGTGCCCGTCACGGGGTCGAGCATGGTGAGCGCCCCGTCGTCCTCGGTGCGGATGCCCGGCGGATCGTCGACGACGTCGAGCTCCTCGGCGGTCCAGGCACGGGCGACGGATCCGTCCGGTCCCCGGAGCCCGGCGGCCGTCGGGACGCCGTCGGCGAACGTCACCGTGAACGTCCACCCGTCGGCCTCGATGGCGATGTCGCCGTCGGGGGCGCTGAACGCCGTGTCGTCGAAGGAGCGGAGGGCCACGGCGACGCCGCCGTCGCCGCCGCCGACCAGTTCCACGATGGCGGGCCCGTCCATGCCGGCCGGAGCCGTCAGATCGATCAGACGCCACGTCCGGGCGCCGTCGTCGGAGACCCATGCGGTGGGGAGGTCGTCCCTCGTCCCGACGGCGAGCAGCCGGTCGTCGACGGCGAGCAGGACGGGTCCGGGGAACATGCCAGCGGTGCGCAGCAACCCTGCGGTGTCGGGGACCTGCTGCCAGGCAGCCCCGTCGTCCGACCGCCAGAGCCCGCTCGTCCCGCGGGTGGGATCGCCGGCGATCAGCACGTACCCGTCGTCGGTGCCGGCAAGGGCGCTGACGCTGAGATCGTCCTGCAGTTCCAGGTCGACCGGGGCGAACGCGCGCCCGTCCTCCGAGCGGAGGACCGACGAGGTGGGCGGGGCCTCCAGGACGGCCCGCGCCTCGTCGGGGTCGATGTCCAGCTCGTCCCAACCGATCCGGTCGAGCACCGTCGTCGGCACCGCTGACGCCGTGGCGGTCGGCGGCAGAT
Source organism: Acidimicrobiales bacterium (assembly GCA_040382135.1). Classification (GTDB taxonomy): domain Bacteria; phylum Actinomycetota; class Acidimicrobiia; order Acidimicrobiales; family JBEIGA01; genus JBEIGA01. The sequence goes on along the minus strand of JBEIGA010000015.1, from coordinate 4,461 downwards.
CGGTGACGGGCTCGTCCGTGGCGCGTTCGACGACGAGTCCGTCACCATCCGCATGCACGATCACGTCGGGGCGGTCGCGGTACTCGGCCGGGGTCAACGCCTCGATGTCGATCGTCCGGTAGCGGTTCACCGCGACCACGATCCCGTGGTCGGTCCACGCGGCGATCGTGTTCCCTCCGGACTCGGTCACCCAGTCCGGTGCGCCGGGGTTCGGAGGGACGGGGACGGGCACGACCTCCCACTCGGTGAGCCCGCTGGACCAGGCGATCACGGCCTCGCTGGTCCCCGAGTCGTCGCCGGTGAACCGCTCACCGACCAGCAGGTAGTCGCCGTCGCGCTCGAGCAACTGGGTGGGGTAGACGTCGGCGAGCCCGGACACGGGCGCCGAGCGCTCCCAGCGGTCACCGTCGGGTGAGACGAGGATCGACACGCTCGTCCCGGAGCCGACGGCATCCTCGTCCTGGTCGGGTCCGACCGCCAGCATGACGAAGCCGTCCTGGCCGTGGACCAACGGGTAGCCGACCTGCTCGTCGCGGACCGGCTCCGGCCCGTCGACCGGCTCGAGCTCGAGCGGAGGCCCGGTGATCGTCGGTTCCTCGGCCGCCCCCGACGCCGCGACCTCGACGTCGCGGCCGCGGTCCGGCAGTCGGACGGTCAGCCCCACCGCACCGGCCAACAGCAGGGCGGCCAGCAGCGCACCGGCGGTGCGGCGCCTGCGGGTGCGGGCGCCGGCTCTGCGGGCGATGTTCCCCGCGTCGCCGGGGGGGAGCACGACCGTGGTCGCCCGCTCGGCGAGCGCCGAACGGAGCCGCCGTTCGAGGTCGTCCTGGGGCCCGGTCACGGCGCCTCCCGCAGGTCGGCGGCCAGCTTGGCGAGCGCTCGGTTGAGGCGGCTCTTCACGGTGCCCTGCGCCACGCCCAGGACGACGGCCGTCTGCTCCACCGACCAGTCGAGGTGGAAGCGACAGACCACGACGGTGCGGTGGTCGACGGGCAGCGCAGCGAGGGCACGGAGGACGGCGGGGTCGGAGAACGGCTGCTCGGCGCCCTCCTCCACGTAGACCCGCCCCTCCTCGCGACGCCGCTTGCGCAGGAAGCTGCGGCCCCAGTTGACCCCGACCCGGTACACCCAGCCCTCGGGGTTCCGGTAGCCGGCGACCGTGTCCCAGCGGGCGTAGGCCCGGGTCATCGCCTCGTCGGCGGCCTCGGCGCCGAGGCCCGGGTCGCCGAGGGTGAGCGCGAGGGCCCGGGCGAGGCGGGGCCGGTAGGCCTCGTAGAAGGCGCCGAACGCGAGCATGGCCGGCGTGGGCACCGCCTGGGGGCTCATCGCCAGCGGGATCGTGATGGGGTCGAGGACGGCGTCCACGGCGGGGAGACGCCCCGCACCCCCGTCGGGTTCCCTCGTTCCCACCGGTTCCTCCATGGCGACCGTCATGGTGCCCGCATCCGACACAATCGGGACATGATCCGTTCGGTCCTCGTCGTGATGGCCATGGACGCCGAGGCCGCGCCGCTCCGGCACGCCCTGGGCGCGACACCGCTCACCCCGCCCGACTGGGTCGGGCCGGTGCCGTTCCGGTGGTGGGAGGCCGAGCGCGCCGGTGGCCGGGTCGTGGTCACGGTGAACGGCGTCGATCCGCGCCACGGCGTCGATGCGATCGGGACGCAGGCCGCCGCCGTCGCCACCTACGCCGCCGCCCGTGCGGTGGCGCCCGACCTGGTGATCACTGCGGGCACGGCGGGCGGGTGGCAGCGGCACGGCGCCGAGATCGGCGACGTGTACCTCAGCGGCGACCGGTTCGTGTTCCACGACCGCCGCATCGACCTCCCCGGCTTCGACGCCTACGGCGTGGGGTCGTGGCCGGGGGTCGACACGTCGGACCTCGCGGCTCGGCTCGGGCTCAAGCGCGGCGTCGTCACCACCAGCGACTCCCTCGACGAGTCCCCCGAGGACGCGGCGCGCATCGTCGCCTCCGGCGCGCAGGTGAAGGAGATGGAGGCCGCCGCGGTCGCCTGGGTGGCTTACCTGCTCGGGTTGCCGGTGCTGGCGGTCAAGGCGGTCACCGACCACGTGGACCACCACGCGCCCACCGCCGAGCAGTTCACCGCCAACCTCCGCCTCGCCACTGAGCGGCTCCGGGACGCAGTGGTCGCCGTGCTCGACGACGTGATCGGGTCCCCGCTCCCGCCGGGGTGACCCCTAGGGTTGCACGCCATGCGCAGCTTCGGTTCGGAGACACGGATCCGGGCGCCCCGCGAGCGGGTGTTCGCGGTGATGACCGACCACGCCCGCTACGCCGCGTGGGGGCCGTCGAGCCGCGTCGACGTGGACCCGCAGGGCGATCCGGCGCCGAACGGCCTCGGCGCCGTGCGGAACTTCCGGTCCGGTCCGCTCACCACCCGCGAGGAGGTCGTGGCCTGGGAGCCGCCCGTGCGCATGGCGTACCGGCTGGTGTCCGGGGTGCCCGTGCGGGACTACCGCAGTGAGATGGTGCTCGACGAGGACGGGGAGCACACCGTGCTGCGCTGGTCCTCCACGTTCCGGCCCGTCGTGCCGGGCACCGGCCGGCTGTTCGAGAAGCTGATGGCCCGGGCGGTCGACGGCTTCCGCGAGGGGATCCGCCGCGCCTGCGAGGAGGGCACGTGACCGAGGTGCCCGGCGCCCGGCTCGCCGAGGAGCTGCGTCTGCTGTCCCACGACCTGCACGCAATCGACGCCGACCCCGCCCTGCTCGACGCGCTCGCGGAGGAGGTCGCCGCGCTGCGCCGCCGGCTCGAGGGCCCGCCCCGCCTGCGCTGGTACGAAGAACACGCCGTCGGCGTCGACGGCCGCCACTCGTTCACGGCGTTCTCGCTCTACCGCGGCGAGCGCAACCCGCTCGCCGCGCCGATGACCGTCACCTTCGAGGAGGTCGACGGTCGGCCGTCCGTCGTCGGCGCCGTCACCCTCGACCGGCGCTACGAGGGACCGCCCGGCGGGGTGCACGGCGGCTACGTGGCCGGGCTGTTCGACGACGTGCTCGGCGGCACGCAGCAGCTGCTCGACGGCCCCACCGGGCTCACGGGGATCCTCACCGTCCGCTACCGCCACGTGACCCCGCTCGACACACCCCTGCGCTTCGTGGGCCATGTGCACAGCGAGCGCGGGCGACGGATCGTGGCGAAGGCGACCTGCCACGCGGACGGTGTCCTCACCGCCCAGGCGGAGGCGCTGTTCGTGCGGGTCGACCTGCGGGAGGTCGCCGATCGCATGACCGGCCGGGCGTGAACCCCGGTCCCGCCGTCGGGCGGCCCGTCGCGTCCCCGGTGCTGTTCGTGGCGCTGGCCGCGGCGCTCTGGGCGCTCATCGGCGTGTTCTCCTCGGAACTGCTCGACGCGGGGCTCTCGTCGGTGGAGATCGGGTGCTGGCGGGCGCTCGGGGGCGGGGCGTGCTTCGTGGCCCACGCCGCAGCGACCGGGTCGCTCCACCCGGGCCGGGGGAAGGACCTCCTCGCCCTCGTGGCCTTCGCCGTGGTCGGCGTCAGCGTCTTCTACACGGCGCTGCCCACGGCCATCGACGAGGGCGGTGTCGGCCTCGCCTTCGTGCTGCTGTACACGGCGCCGGCGTTCGTGGTGGTGGGCGCGGCCCTGTTCCTCGGCGAGCCGATCCGCCGCCGGACCGTGGTGCTGGTGGGCGTCACGATCGTGGGCGTGGCCCTGGTGGTGCTGCCGGGTGGCGGCTCGGAGGTCGGGGCCGCCGCGGTGCTGTGGGGTCTGGTGTCGGGGCTGACCTACGCGTCGTACTACGTGGCGGTGAAGTCGCTCGGGCGGCGGCTGCGGCCCGAGACGATCTACGCCTGGGCCCTGCCGATCGGCGGGCTCGTGCTCGTCCCGTTCGTGGACTGGGCGCCCAAGGGAGGCGGGGAGTGGCTGCTGCTGCTCGGCCTCTGCACGGTCTCCACCTACCTGCCGTACCTGTCCTACGCGGTGGGGTTGCAGGGCATGGAGGCGGCTCGGGCGTCCGTGGTCGCCACCATCGAGCCGGTCCTCGCGCTGGCGCTCGGCGTGGCCGTGTACGACGAGGAGCTGCGGCCCCTGGCCGTGCTCGGCAGCGCTCTCGTGATCGGCGCCGCCGCGCTCTCGGCCCGACGGTCGGCCGAGCCCGCATCCCCCGGCCCCGCCGCCTGAGCGAGCCCCCACCTACGATGACGCCCGCCGTGTTCCCGACCCCGCCGCCCTCGTCGCCGCATCCCGTGCCCCACCTGGTGTTCGTCTGCACCGGGAACGCGGCCCGCTCGGTGATGGCCACCGTCATCTGGCGGGCCCGCACCGACGCCCTGCACGCGGTCGGGGCCGGGACCCACGTCATCGAGGGGCACCCCATGAGCCGCCGCACCCGTGCGGCGCTGGCGCGCCTGGGGCTGGCGGACCCCTCGCACCGCAGCACCCAGCTCGCGCCCCGGCACCTCGGCGCCGAGCTCATC
>JBEIGA010000014.1:0-26106 GCA_040382135.1 Acidimicrobiales bacterium | reverse complement strand
GTCGGCAGGCGACGTATCGTGCGCGACGTGGGAGGGGCGTCGCTGACCGAGGTGTCGATGCTGGTCCTCGCCGCCCTCGCGAACGCCGACCGCCACGGCTACGGCATCCAGGCCGAGGTGCGGACGCTGTCCGAGGGTCGGGTCCGGCTCGGCACCGGGACCCTCTACGGCGCTCTCGAGCGCCTCCTCGACGCCGGTCAGGTGGAGATCGCCCGCGAGGAGGTGGTCGACGGACGCCTGCGTCGCTACTACCGCCTGACGCGCACGGGGCGCACCGCCCTCGTCGAAGACCTCACCCGACGCGAGCAGCAGCTGCACGCCGCCCGGCTCCGACTGTCGGGGGCGACGTGACGCCCGAACACCGCCTGGACCTCGCCCTGCGGGCATTCCCCCGTCGGTACCGGGCCGCCCGGGCCGAGGAGCTGCGGGGGGCGGTCGCCGACGCCGCCGACGCGGGCGACGCCGGTGCGTACGACCTGCGGGCGATGGCCGACATCGTCCGGGCCGGCTGGGCGGAGCGCCGACGCACCCGGCCACCCCTCGGCGCCTACCTGCGCTACCGCCAGGGTGGCCGGCTCGCGCCGCGCTGGCACCCGTGGATGCTCGACGACCTGCAGGGCTGGTTCCCGCTGCGACGGGCGGCGGTCGTCACGGCGTCGTACCTGCTGTTCATGGCGGTCGCGCTCGGCGCCGCCGCCGGGCGGCCGGTGCTCGGCATCGGATGGTTCGCGTTCGTCGGCGTGGTCGGCGTCGTGGTCGGTACGGTCGTCGAGCTCCTCGGCGCGCCGAGCCGGGACCGGACCCTCCGCCTCCACCGCTACGACACCCGCACCCGCGAGCCCCTCCCACCGGGCGACTGGTGGCTGATCGAGCCCAGTTGGCACGCACGACGGGCGGGACCCGTCATGGCGGCCATCGGTTGGGTGCTCGCCCTCCTCGCGCCGGTCGCCGCCGTCTGTCTCGTCGTCCGGTCCCCGCTCTGGCTCGCCGCCGGCGGGCTCACCGTCGGCCTCGCCGCCACCGGCACGACGTGGGGACCGAGGGTCCGGGCCCGCTGGGTCTCCTCCCACCCGGGGAACGCGCCGGGGCAGCGTCTGGTCGAGCACCGCTCCGGCCGCCTCCCGGCGTTCGCCGCCTCGGCGGCCGTGGTGCTCGGTGGCGTCGCCTGCATCCGGGCGCCCGTCGTCGTCCCCGCCGTGCTCCTCGTCGCGGGCGGGGTCGCTCCCGAGCTGTTGCTGCTGGCCCAGGCGATCCGGCGCACCGAGCGCACGAGCGGCGGCACCTTCTGGCTCCGCCGTCGTCGCAGCGTGGAGTTCGCCCAGCACCCGCTGCACGATCGGCCGCCGCCGCCCCTCCGGTCTGCGTGACCCCTCCCCCCCGGCACGGCCGTCGTCCATCGGCTAGGAACGCAGGCATGACTGGACGTTTCGAGGGCATGCGGTTCGAGGGCAGGGTCGCGTTGCTCACCGGGGCCGGGTCGGGCATCGGGCGGGCGGTGACCGTCCGGTTGGCGGCCGAGGGCGCGTCGGTGCTGGCGGTCGACATCGACGACGCCCGGCTCGCCGAGACGCAGGCGCTCGCTGCGGGGCGGGTGTCGGTGCGCCGGGTGGACGTGGGCGACCCGCAGGCGTGCGCCGACGCCGTCACCGCGTGCGTGGAGGAGTTCGGGCGTCTCGACGTGCTCGGGAACATCGCCGGCATCTACCTGGCCCGGCACACGCCCGAGATGACGCTCGACGACTACCGCCGGCTCATGGCCGTGAACCTCGACGGGCCCTTCTTCCTGTCGCAGGCGGCGGTGCCGCACCTGCTCGACGCCCGGGGCAACATCGTCAACATCGCCTCGAACGCCGGGCTCCACGGCGTGCCGTACTCCACCGCCTACTGCATGAGCAAGGGTGGCGTCGTCCAGCTCACCCGGGCCATGGCGGTCGAGTACCTGCGCCAGCCGCTACGGGTGAACGCCATCGCCCCCGCCGGGACCAACACGAACATCGCGAACACCGCCGGCTTCCCGCCCGACATGGACCCGATCCTCGCCGGGCGGATGGCCGGGCACCGGGGCATGGCCGAGCCGGACGAGGTCGCCGGGCTGTTCGCCTTCCTCGCCTCGGACGAGGCCCGCTCCATCACCGGCGCGGTGTACACGATCGACAACGGCCTGACGGTCAGCTGACCGGGGGATGACGACGGCGGCGGCGCACGCCGCGTCCGGAGGCGGGGACCGGTTCGCGGCGTTGCGCGTCCGGAACTTCCGGATCTACATGATCGGGCAGTCCGTCTCCCAGGCCGGGACCTGGATGCAGACGATCGCCCAGGGCTGGCTGGTGCTGCGCCTCACCGACTCCGGCACCGCGCTCGGCGTCCTGATGGCGCTGCAGACCCTGCCGGTCCTGTTCCTCGCGCCGCTCGGCGGGTTGCTCGTCGACCGGGCCGACAAGCGCACGATCCTGCTCGCCACGCAGACCGTCAGCGGCGTGCTCGCCCTGGCGCTCTGGGGCCTCGTCGCCACCGACACCGTCGCGCTCTGGATGGTGTACGCCCTCGCCCTCGCCCAGGGTTTCGTCACCGTGCTCGACAACCCGGTGCGCCAGACGATGTCGATCGAGCTCGTGGGACCGGGGCTCATCACGAACGCGGTGACGCTCAACAACGTCAACTTCAACGCGTCGCGGATCGTCGGTCCGGCGCTCGCCGGTGTGGTCATCAGCGCCATCGGGCTGGCGCCGTGCTTCCTGGTGAACGGGGTCAGCTACGCCACCGTCGTCGTGGCGTTGCTCATGCTGCGGGCCGACGAGCTGCACGTGCAGCCCCGGCAGCCCCGGGCGAAGCGCCAGGTCCGCGACGGGCTCGCCTACGTCTGGCGGACACCGCAGCTCCGGGTGCCGGTCGTGATGATGTTCGTGATCGGGCTGCTCTCCTACGAGACGCCGGTGACCCTGCCGTTGCTGGCGAAGGACACCTTCGGCGGAGACGCGGGGACCTACAGCCTGTTCACGGGGGCGATGGGCCTGGGCGCCGTCGTCGTCGGGATCGGCTTCGCCGCCCGGATGCGGGTCACGCCACGCCTGTTCGTCCGGACCACCGTCGTCCTCGGGGTCGCCAACCTGCTCGCCGGGGCGGCGCCCAGCCTCCCGGTCGCCGTGGTCGCCCTCGTCGCGCTCGGCGGCGCGTCGGTGTCGTTCCTCGCCTCGGCGAACGCCACGCTCCAGCTGACGACCCCGCCGGAGATGCGCGGCCGGGTGCTCGCCCTCTGGACGATGGCGTTCATGGGCACGGTGCCGATCGGCGGGCCGATCGTGGGGTGGATCGCCGAGACGCTCGGGAGCCGCTGGGGCATGTACGTCGCCGGCATCGCCCCGCTGACGGTGGTGGCGTGGGGCCTGCCGAAGCTGCGGCGCCTCCCCCACGGGCTCGACGAGCTGCCGGCTCCGGTCGCGGTCTGAGCCGTCCTACCGCAGCTGCGGCTACGGCTCGAAGACCTGCAGGTGGGGCAGGTGGTCGAGGGTGGTGTCGTTCGTGAGCGTGGCCGTGAGGGCCGAGCCCGCCGTGTCGAGCGCGTCGAGCGTCCAGCCACCCTCCCGGTAGATGGTCCGCTCGCCGTCGGGCTCGGAGAACAGGCCGACGTAGTCGCCGAGGACGTGGAACGTCCGGCCGGTGACGTTGCGCGCGGCGTTCGTGCAGAGCCAGACGACGAACGGCGAGATCTTCGCCGGCGCCCGGACCTCCGGGTCGAGCGTGTCGTCCTTGGTCCGGACCCCGCGGGCCCGCATGGTGGCGGCCATGAGCTCACGCCACCGCTCGGTCTTCTCCATGTACCCGTGCAGCGCCGTGAAGGAGGCAGCCGCCGGGCGGATGGCGTTGACCCGGATCCCGAAGCGGCCGAGCTCCATGGCGGAGGTGCGGGTGAGCCCGATCACGCCCTCCTTGGCCGCCGAGTAGGCGCAGTGCGACGGGTGCCCGAAGCCCGAGCCCGAGCTGGTGTTCACGATGACGCCGCCGCCCTGGGCCGCCATGTGCGGCACCACGAACTTCGTCATCGCGAAGTAGCCCTTCAGGTTCGCGGCGATCGTGGCGTCGAACTCCTCCTCGGTGAAGCGCCAGATGTCGTTGTTGAACCCCGACGTGGCGTTGTTGACGAGGATGTCGACCCGACCGAACGCGTCGACCGCGTGCGCCACCACCGCCTCGGCACCCGCCCAGCTCGCCGCCGAGCTGCTGTCGGCGACGGCCTCGCCGCCCGCCTCGCGGATCAACCCCACGACCCGGTCCGCGGTCGACGCCTGGTCGACGCCGACGAGCGAGGCGCCGATGTCGTTCACGACGACCTTCGCGCCCTCCGCGGCGAGCAGCAGGCAGTGCTGCGTCCCGATCGAGCCACCGCCCCCGGTGACGATCGCGACCTTCCCCTCGAGCCGACCGGCCATGGTCCCCCCTCGTGCGCCGGCGGACCCCCGTCCGCCGGCCGGACCGTAGCGCGTCGGGTCCGCCTCCCTCAGCGTCCGAGGAAGGCGTCGAGCGCCGCCACCGAGGCGGGCTCGTCGAGGAGGGGGCAGTGCCCGCGGTCCGGGACCGTGACGGCGACGAGGTCGGGCTTCCGGCGCTGCATCTCGGCGACGGTGTCCGCACCGAGCAGGTCCGAGAGCGCGCCGCGGAGCAGGAGCGTCGGCACGTCGGCGAGCGCCTCGAACAGCGGCCACGTGGTCGGGAGGTCGTCGGGGTCGGCGTCGCCGAGACCCTGGGCGATCGCCGGGTCGTGGTCCGGACGGATGTCGCCGGGACCGAACTCCCGGTACTGCTCCCTGACGAGCCGCTGCCAGGTCGCGTCCGGCACCAGCGGACCGACGGGTCCGGCGAGCGTCCGGATCTGGGCGGCGGCCTCCTCCCAGGTGGCGCAGGGAGGCAGCTTGCCGGCGTAGGAGCGGATGCGGCGGATGCCCGCCGGCTCGAGCTTCGGGCCCACGTCGTTCAGCACCACGCCGGCCACCCGCTCGGGTGCGGTGGCGGCCACGAGCATCGACACCGTGCCGCCGAGCGACGTCCCGAGGAGCACCGCCCGGTCGATGCCCAGGGCGTCGAGCACGGCGACGACGTCGGACGCGTACACGGCCGGCGTGTACGTGGAGGGGTCGGCGGCCGAGGAGCCGCCGCGGCCGCGGAGGTCGAGGCGCGCCACGAACCGGTCCGCGGCGTAGCGGGCGGCGACCGCGGTGAAGTCCCGGCTGTTGCGGGTGAGCCCGGGCAGGCACATCAGGGGCGGCGCTCCGCCATGGCGACCATCGGTCCGCACGAGGACGGACACTGCGTCGTCGATGCGGACGGACACCGTTCCCGACATGGCTGCTCCTCCCGTGGTCGCTCCCGACGCCCCAACGTTGCCACGCCGTCACGGTCCCGTCGTCATCCCCTTGTGAATTCCTCACACCCGCCGGTCCCCACGCCGGACTCGACGACCCCCTAGCGTTCCCCCGCGTGGCGTCCGAACACTCCCAAGTGGGAACCGCAGCCCTTGCCCTCGGCGCCCTCGGCGTCGTGTACGGCGACATCGGCACCAGTCCCCTGTACTCGCTGAAGGAGGCCTTCACCGAGGAGGCCCACGTGATGACCGTGGACCGCATCAACGTCTACGGGGTCTGCTCCCTGGCGTTCTGGTCCCTGATCGTCATCATCTCGGTGAAGTACCTGCTGTTCGTGATGCGGGCCGACAACCGTGGCGAGGGAGGCATCCTCGCCCTCACGTCCCTCGTCATGCCCCGCCACGGACCCGCGGTCGCCAAGGCGGGCGTCCTCGTCACGCTCGGCGTCTTCGGCACCTCGCTGCTCTACGGCGACGGGATCATCACCCCGGCGATCTCCGTGCTCAGCGCCGTCGAGGGCCTGGAGGAGGTGTCCACCTCGTTCGCCGACTGGGTGGTGCCGATCGCGGTGGCCATCATCATCGGCCTGTTCCTCGTGCAGAGCCGGGGCACCGGCGCCGTGGGCAAGGTGTTCGGCCCGATCATGATGCTGTGGTTCGCCACCATCGCCGTGCTGGGGCTCAGCCACATCGTCGACGCTCCGGGGATCATCGCCTCCGTCAACCCCTACTACGCGGTGCAGTACTTCACCCACGAGACCTGGCCGGCGTTCCTGTCGCTCGGGTCGATCTTCCTCGTGGTCACCGGCGGGGAGGCGCTCTACGCCGACATGGGGCACTTCGGCCGCCGGCCGATCGCCATCGGTTGGTACGGGATGGTCCTGCCGTCCCTCCTGCTCAACTACTGGGGACAGGGCGCCTTCCTGCTCGGCAACCCCGAGGACATCGAGAGCGTGTTCTTCCGCATGGCACCGGAGGGCTTGCTGCTCCCGGTCGTCCTGCTCGCCACGTGCGCCACGATCATCGCCTCGCAGGCGCTGATCTCCGGGGTCTTCTCCCTGACCGCACAGGCGGTGCAGCTCGACTACCTGCCCCGCATCGAGATCCGTCACACCTCGCACGCACACTCCGGCCAGATCTACGTGCCGTTGGTGAACTGGGTGCTGATGGTCGCCTGCGTGGGTCTCGTGATCGGCTTCGGTTCGTCGAGCAAGCTGGCCGCCGCGTACGGCATCGCCGTCACCATGACGATGGCCATCACCACCCTCATCTTCTTCCGGGTCCTCACGGACCGTTGGGGCTGGGGTGCTCCGAAGGCCTTCCTGGTGTGCGTGCCGTTGCTCGTGATCGAGCTCGGGTTCCTGGGTGCCAACGTGATGAAGATCCCGCACGGCGGTTGGTTCGCCCTCGTCGTCGGTCTCGTCCTGATGGTCCAGATGCAGACGTGGCGGCGCGGGCGGGCGCTCGTGGCCGACCGCATCCACCGGGGGGAGCGCCCCATCGCCGACGTCCTCGACGCGGACGCTTCGGGCGTCACCCGGGTCCCGGGCACCGCCGTCTTCCTGTTCAAGACCGCCGGCAAGGCGCCGCCGGCGCTCGTGAACAACCTGCTCCACAACAAGGTGCTGCACGAGACCACGGTGATGGTCTCGGTGGAGACCGAGGATGTGCCCCGTGTGGAGCCCGAGACCCGCGCCAGCGTCGAGGAGATCGCCGAGGGGGTGTTCCAGATCGTGCTCCGGTTCGGATTCATGGAGGATCCGGACGTCCCCGCCGCGCTCGCCGCCATCACCCACCCGAGGTTGGACTTCCTGCCCCTCGAGGCGACCTACTTCATCGGTCGGGAGTCGATCGTCGCGAGCAAGGCCCCCGGCATGCACCCGCTGCAGGAGCACCTGTTCGTGCTGCTGAACCGCGGCGCGGACAGCGCGAGCCGCTTCTTCAACCTGCCCGCCGACCGTGTCTTCGAGGTCGGCGCCCGCGTGGAGATCTGATCCCACTCGACTCCCGGCGACCACTACCGTTCCCGGGGATGACCGACGAGAGCACGCCCGAGGCCGACACCCCCTCCCAGGACGCACGTCCGGGCTGGTGGACGACCCTCCTGCCACGGACCCCGGTGCAGGTCGCGGTCGGCGTCCTGGCGCTCATGTTCCTGGCCGGGGCCGTCGGCTTCGTCCTGGGGTCACGCGACGCCGAGGCGTCGTCTCCTTCGGCCGACTCCGCCGACGTCGGCTTCCTGTACGACATGACCGCCCACCACCGCCAGGCGCTGCTCATCGCAGAGCTCCAGCTCACCAACGGCTCCGACCCGGTCGCCATGCGCTGGGCCCGGGACATCCTCCGGGCGCAGTCCTACGAGATCGGCCTCATGGAGATGCGCCTCGGCACCTTCGGGCACGACCCGGGCGATGCGCCCGCAACGGCGATGGGGTGGATGGGCATGCCCATGAGCGTCGACGCCATGCCCGGCCTGGCCACCGAGGACGAGCTCGACGCCCTGCGCAACGCCTCCGGCGCCGATGCCGACGCCCTCTTCTACGCCCTCATGATCGACCACCACCTCGGCGGCGTCGCGATGGCCGAAGAGGCGGCGACGCGGGCGACCGACGACTGGGTCGCCGAGACCGCGGCCACGATGGCCGCCATCCAGGCGAGCGAGATCACCGAGATGTCCGTCGACCGCGACGACGCCGGGTTCCCCGCCGACCCGCCGGGCTTCACCCCGGACCACATGGCCGACGCCATGACCGACCACTCCCACGGCTGATCGTCCGCACGAGGCGGGTCAGCCCGCGGGATCCCAGCCGAGCGCCACCCGTCCGCTGAAGATCGCCTGACGCGCCCGTGGCAGCGGATGGAACAGTGCGCCGGTCACGTCCCGTTGCAGGCGTTCGAGGTCCGAGGACCGCGCGAAGCCGGATCCGCCGACGATCTCGAGGGCACGACGCACCGTGTTCCAGATCGGGTGCCAGACACCGGCCGGGCGGACGAGGGAGACCGCGCCGTCCGGCACGAACACGTCGTCGGCGTCCATCCCGGCCTTGCGGCGCCACACCTGCGCAGCGACCAGGTGGGAGTGCATCGACAGGCAGAGCGCGGTCGCCGCGTCGTCTCGGGCGAGCGTCCGTAGGACGTCGCCCATCTCCTGGTGGGTCACCCCGCCGCAGCTTCGGCCCACCTCCTCGTGGCCGTGTCCACGTTGCCCGCACCATCGCCGCCGACCATCGCAGCCTCCTCGGGATCTGGCTCGTCATTACCCGGAGACGGTGATGGCCACACCTGGATCGCGGATCGAAGGCCGACGGTCAGCTCCCGATCCCCTGCCCCCGCCTGGCAACGATCCGCTCCTCGGCACCCAGCCGGCGAACCGCCCACCACGCGCCCAGGGCCCCTCCGGCGGTGGACAGCAGCAGATCGCCGATGGTGTCCCGGTAGGTCAACTGCAGGCCACCGACGCCGGCCTCCATCACGCCGTACTCCATCGCCTCCCAGAGCACGATCGCGATCGCTCCGAACCCGGCGCCGGCGAGCAGGTGGTACCGCCGGTCCGCACCAACGCCGATCGGCGCACGAGCGAAGGTCAGGGTGACGCCGGCGCACAGCACGGCCCAGTTGACCGTGTGCAGGACGCTGTCGAAGTGCTGCACGCTGTCGAACAGGCCGAAGGCGTTGCCGAGCGTGTCGAACAGGAAGGGCAACGTGAGGGCGGCGTCGAGCGCCACCGGGTACCGGCGACCGTCGGATCGGCGTCGCCACCAGTGCCACGTCACCGCCAGGCCGGGCGCGAGGAAGGCGGGCAGGCGGTAGGCCATGCCCTTCCCCTCGAAGTTCCCGTGTGGCCAGAGCGCGCCCAGCAGGAGGAGTGCGGCGAGCAGCGCCTTCGCGGCGAACAGGGCTCGGATGGCGCGTCGATCTCCCACCGGGAGCAAACCTAGGTCACCGGCCCGTCGGTGGCAGGAGGTTGCTTGGTGGCACGGCCTTCGAACATGCGGCCCACGATCTCGGGGCCGCCTGCCCGGTAGCTGTCGAGGCGCTCGACCGTGAGGCCGGCAGCGGCGAGCAGTTCCGGGATCGGACGGTTCAGGTGGCAACCACCGGCGACCCTGCGCCACACCGGGGTCATGCGGTCCTGCAATCGGGCGGCGGAGGGCTTCGGCGAGCGTCCGTGCTCCACGAAGTGGAGGCTGCCGCCGGGGCGCAGGACCCGGTGCACCTCGCCGAGGGCACGCTCGACATCGGGGATCGTGCACAGGCTCCAGGTGACGAGCACGTGGTCGACCGACTCGTCCTCGACGGGGAGGGACTGGCCGTCGAGGCCCACGAACTCCACGGGCACGGGGCTCGCTGCGATCCGGTCCGCGGCGAGCCGACGGCCGACGACGGCGGGATCGACCGCGAGCAGGCGCGTGACCGAGGGCGGCAGGTGCGGCACGTTGCGCCCTGAACCGAAGCCCACCTCGAGCACCTCGCCGGAGAGGCCGGCCGCCACCCTGGCCCGGGTCACCTCCATCGGCTTGCCGAGCAGGACGTCGATGCACCGGGGCAGGATCCGATCCTCGTAGACACCCATGGCACCAGCCCTCCCGGCCCCGTCGTCCGTACCGTACCGTGCCCTCGTGCGCTCACCCTGCCGGTCGTGGTCGGGGTGATCGAGGGCGCCGGCCTCGCGGCGGTCATGGCTGCAGGCGGCGCAGATGTTCTCGGCGATGCACGCGGCCGCTTCGGCAGCGGGGGCTGCGCACGACCACGCACACTGAGCGGCCCGGTGGTCCCAGCCGCTGCCGCTCAGCCGGAGATCACCAGATGGGGCCGTGACGAGGTCGTGGAGGACTCGGACGACGCCACCGACACGAGTTGACCCGCCGACGGCGCCCGCAGCACGAACGACACCCTGGGTCGGCCCGCCGCCCGTTCCGCCTTGACGTGCGAGGTCACGTCGAGCTGCAGCCAGGTGGCGGTGCTCCCCGTGACCGTGCCGCTCGCGACCTGGACACCCGGGGTCGGCTTGGTGTTCCAGGTGATCGCGCTCTCGGACCAGGCAGCGGGATCCACGGCGTGGAGTGCGAGCGGGACCGTCGCCCCCGAGGTCCCCGTGACCCGTAGACGGAGGAGCGCCCGGCTGATGGTCGCCGTGTGGGGCGACGTGTCCAGCTCGAGGTACAGCCACCGCGTCGCGTCGGGTGTCGACGTCTGGACCTGGGCCGTCGTCGCGCCGCCGAAGTTGCTGCCGGCAGACGCGCCGCCCCGCACGTGGGCGTCCTCGGCCACGGCGATCGTCGTGGTCGGCGGGGCCGGCGGCGGCGGCAGGGGCCCGGTGTCGCCGAGTCCCGTCAGCGCTGCGTCGAACAGCAGGTCCGAGCTGTCCCGTGCCGACTGGTGCAGCTCGACCGCGAGCACGTTCCTGCCGTTGACGAGGGACCCCGTCACGGGGACGGTCACGAAGGTGGTCTCGGCGGTCCCGGCGATCGCCGTCGAGGCGAGGGTCGCCGCGGTGACCGTCCCGGTGGGCATGTTGCTGCGGGCGATCTCGCGGCCGTTCAGGTGGACCACCGCGCCGTCGTCGCGGCGGAGCTGCAGGGTCAGCGACGTGTAGCCGTGCGTCGCGGTGAACGACTGCCGGAAGTAGGTCGTGACGTGCCTGCGGGCGGGGTCGGGACCGAAGCCGAGCGTCGTGGTCACGGGATCGCCGTAACCGAGAGGGGCCGCGCCCTCCGACCAGCCGGCGTCGTCGTAGTGGTAGTCCCGCCACGCGGAGCCGAGGTCGGCGCCCCGGTCGTGGAAGCGCCAGCGGGAACCGGCGGCGACCAGGGTCTCGGGCACGGTGGGAGGGGTGGGCGGCGGGGGCAGCGGGCCCGTGTCGCCGGTCCCGACGAGCGAGCAGTCGAAGCCGAGGTCCGAGCTCGCGAGGTCGGACTGGTGGAGCTCGACCGCCAGCACGTTCACCCCGTTGTAGAGCCCGGCGGTGACGGGGATGGCGAAGGCGGTGGTCTCGTCGGCGCCTGCGACGGCTCGGGAGGCGAACGTCGTCGCGGTCACCACGCCGGCGGGCATGTTGCTGCGCGCCACCTCCGTGCCGTTCACGTAGACCACGGCACCGTCGTCGCGCCGGAGGTTCAGCACGAGCGACGAGAACCCGTGCGTCGCCGTGAAGGTGCGGCGGAAGTAGGTGGTCACGTGCTTCCGAGTGGCGTCGGGACCGAAGCCGATCGTCGTGGCCATGGGGTCGCCGTACCCGAGCGGGGCTGCGCCCGTCGGCCAGGACGAGTCGTCGAAGCCGAGGGCACGCCACCCCGTCCCGAGGTCGCCCCCGCGGTCGTGGAAGCGCCACGTGCTGCCCGCAGCCACCAGCGTCTCCGACGGGAGTGGCGGCACCACGGAGGTGCGGAACGGTCCGGTGATCTCGTAGGTGCGGCCGCGGCCGTCGTTCCCCCGTTGCGAGGACAGGTACATCCGCCGGTGGTCCGGGGAGAACGCCACACCGCACCACTCCGAGGCGTCGTGGCCGACGATCCGCAGGAACGCGGCGACCTCGGTCGTGCCGTCCCCCCGCGGGGCGATCACCCCGACCTCCATGTTCCCGCCGTCCTCGCAGACGTAGAGGTCGCCGGACGGGTGGTGGACCGTGCAGTTGTCCACCGCGTTCAGCGCAGCGCCCGGGGTGGCGACGCCGTCGTAGAGGAGCGAGATCCGCTGGGTGTCGAGCTCGATCTCCCAGACCCGCTTGTCGCCCTTGGTGGTGACGTACATGCGACGGCCCTCGATCCAGAGCCCCTCGCCGCCGTTGAACACGGTGGTGGTCGCTTGCCGATCGGGCTGGGTCGCCGACGTCGGCACCCAGCTGATCAGCCCGCCGCTCACGGAGGCGGCGAACAGCTGCCCCGCCGAGAGGTCACCGGGGACGGCGGGGACGAACCGGTAGAGACGGCCGCTGGGATCGTCCTCGGTCAGGTACACCGCCCGGCTCACCGGGTCCTCGAACGCCGCCTCGTGGTTGAACGAGCCGAGCGCCGGCCGGTGGACACCCTGCCCCTGCCGGAGCGGGTCGCACTCGTAGACGCGCCCGCCGGCGCCGTTCTCCTCGCAGGAGAGCCAGGTGCCGGTGGCCGTCCGTCCTCCGGCGCAGTTCCGGCTCGTCCCGCCGAGGATCCGGTAGGCGTCGACGACGTTGCCGGCGCCGTCGAACCGGAGCACCCCTGCGCCGCCGGCACCTCCGCCCACCTCGGAGTTGGACACGTACACCCAGCCGCCGCCGGGAACGGGTTCACAGATGCCACCGTCGGGGTTGGCGTGCCAGACGTACCCGCTTGCTCCCACCGCCGTCCCCGACGTCGCCAGCAGGCGACTGGTGAACCCGGCGGGGAGGTGGAGCCCGTTCTGGTCCGGGTTCGCCGCGAGCGGACCGTAGGGTCCGGGACCCGGGACGACGGCGGCCCCGGCCAACGTCGTGCGCAGCGTGCTCCCGCCCACGGCGACGACCCCGGAGGCCATGGCGATCCGGCGGAGGAAGTCCCGGCGGTGCAGCGATCGGGCCATGGGACTCCTCGGGCGAGTGGCGGACCAGGCGAACGTACGACGGTTCGCGACGACCTGCCTGGGCCCTTCGACCCGTCCTCGGCGGTCGGGGCCGGATCAGCCCACCACGAACAGCAGGACGATCGCGAACGGAAGGACGACCGCAGTGAGGCCCATCACCACCAGGGCACCCATGGCCAGCGTCGCCGACTGGTCCTTCGGCGGATCCCCTGCGGCCCCGACCACGCCCCAGAGCGCGGCGACCGGTTGCTCGAGGGACAGACGGATGCGCCGGCGGGCGACCGCTGCGCCCCGCACCACACACCAGCCGGCGAACACCAGGAAGGCGTAGAGGAGCACGCCCAACACGGCGAGCAGCGGCCGGTTCGAGGCGCCGCTCTCGACCAACGAGCCCAGCACGCCCGTCACGGACGAGACGAAGGCACCACCCAGCAGGAAGGTGGGCAGACCCAGGCTCCGCCCCTTGTAGCCGGGTGCCACCTCCTCGATCTGACGGGCGGCGCGCCTGAGCATCTCGGACTCGGTGCTCTGGTGCGGGCTCGACGTCCACCGACGGAGGTAGAGCTGCTGGACGGCGTCGACGATCGCCTGCACCTGGTTGCGCACGATGAACCGGGTGACGAGCTGGATGAGGTAGTCGCTCGCCGGCTTCAGCGGACCCCAGCCCCCGAAAGCCGCCCGTCGGTGCCCGTTCCGGTAGAGCACCTCGACCGACTTCATCACGGTGCGATGCGCACGCTCGAACTGGTCGGGCTTGTGCAACGGCCGGGTCCAGCCCAGCTGCTGCACCATGTCGCGCTCCACCCGCCCCTTGCCGCCGAGCGACTCGAAGATCTCGTCCGCGCGGGTCTGGTCGTTGGCCGCGAACACGCGGAACGCCTCGAGCTTGGCGCTGAACGCGTCGAGCGGATCCTCGACCGGGGCTCCCCCACCCTCTTCCACGACGGCGAACGCTAGAGCCGGACGCCGCCCTCGGCGAACCCGTGCCCGCCCATCTAGGCTCCCGCCGCGTCTGGGGGAACCGGGGGAGACATGGCACAGCTGCAGCACGACCTGCCCGAGGGCATGTACCAGTGGATCGAGGCGACCGGAGGGGGCACCATCACCCGCCTCGAGCGCCACGTCGCTCGCCGGGAGGCGTGGGTCGTCGACGTCGCCCGGCCCGACGGCTCGGTGCTCGAGGGCTTCCTGCGTCTGGAGCGTCAGGCCCCGACCGGGGTGACCTCCACCTCCCTCCTCAAGGAGACCAAGATCATCGAGGCCCTCGGGCCGACCTCGATCCCGGTCCCCGAGGTGTACGGGCGGAGCGACGAGCTCAGCTGCACCCTGTTCGAGCGGGTCCGGGGCCGCTCCGACATCGACAAGCTGGACGACCCCGCCCAGCAGCGGGCGGTCATGGAGGACTTCATCCGGGTCATGGCCCGGATGCACACGCTCGACCTCGACGAGCTCGGCCTCGCCCCGTACATGCCGTACCTCCCCACCAACGCCTCGGAGGCGGCGCTGGGTGAGGTCGACATCGCCCTCACCCAGTGGGAGGGCTTCCTGGCCAACTACACGGACCCGCTCATCACGTTCGGCGTCGACTGGCTGCAACGCAACGCGCCCACCTCGCTCGCCCGGGTGTCGCTCGTCCAGGGCGACACCGGGCCCGTGAACTTCATGTTCGACGGCGACCGGGTCAGCGCCGTGATCGATCTCGAGTGGGGCCACTACGGCGACCCGCTCGAGGACCTCGGCAACTTCTGCGTCCGCGAGTTCTGGAACCCCTCGGGCGGTCTCACCGGGCTGTTCGAGCTGTACGAGCAGGAGTCGGGGATCCCGTACACGCGCCAGGCGGCCATGTACTACCGGGTCCACCAGAACGTCCGGGGCATGATCCCGATCCACGCCGTCACCGTGATGGCGCACCCCCGCGAGTCGGTCGCCTGGTTCCTCGCCTACCGGTACATCGGCGACCGGGCCACGTGCGAGGCGCTGGCCGAGGCGGAGGGCGTCGAGGTGGAGCGCCCCGAGATGCCCACCGAGGCCGGTGAGCGGGACATCCTCGCCGAGGCGGCCGCCTACGCGATCGACAACGACGTCCAGCCGCACCTGTCGAACCTGTTCGCCTCGTCACGCGCCAACGACGTGAAGGTGCTCGTGCAGGTGATGGACCGCAAGCGGCGCTACGGCGCCACGCTCGCCGCGATCGAGTGCGACGAGCTCGGCGCCCTGCTCGGGGAGCGGCCGGCGAGCCTCGCCGAGGGCCTGCGCACGCTCGACGACGCCATCCGCGCCCGGACCCTCGACGACGCCGAGGTGATCCGCTACCTGACGCGGCGCTCCTACCGCGACGAATGGCTGTACGCCCCGGCCGTCGCCCTCTACCCGGAGCGCGTCTGGTCGGCGCTCGACTGATGCAGGTGGGGGAGCTCCGGTTCGGCGTCGTCGCGCGCGGCGGCGTCCCTGACCGCGCCACCTGGCTCGAGCGGGTCCGGCGGTGGGACGCGCAGGGGTTCGACCTCCTCATGACGCCCGACCACCTCGGCATGTGGCCGCCGCTGCTGCCCCTCGTCGCCGCCGCCGAGGCATCGGACCGACTCCGGTTCGGCACCCACGTGCTCAACGCCGCGTTCTGCAACCCGGCCCTCCTCGCCCGTGACGCCGCGGCCGCCGACGTGCTCACCGACGGGCGGATGGAGCTCGGGTTCGGCGCCGGGTACGCCGAGAAGGAGTTCCGCGCCGCGGGCATCCCCTACCCGACGGTCGGCGAGCGGGTCACCGGTCTGGAACACCTGCTGACGGCGCTGCGGCCTCTGCTGAACGAGGCCGCCGTCGGTTTCCCGATGGTCCAGTCGCACCTCCCGTTCATGGTCGGCGGCAACGGGGACCGCGTGCTCGCCATCGGTGCCCGCCACGCCGACGCCGTCCACCTGCTGGGCCTGACCTCCGGGACGACGACGGTCGACCCGACGCCCACCCACTTCGGCTGGGACGGGCTCGCCGACCGGATCGCCCACGTACGCCGCCACGCGGGTGACCGGCAGGTGGAGATCCGGGTGATGCTCCAGGAGGTGCAGGTCACCGACGGCACCCCGTCGTTCGCCCGGGCGGAGCGTCTCGGCCTCACGCCGGCGCAGGTGCTCGACAGTCCGTTCTGCCTCATCGGACCGCGGTCGACCTCGGCCGAGCACCTGGCGCGCCTGGCAGCCGCCGGCGTCTCGATGGTGACCGTGCTCGAGGAGCACGCCGACACGCTCGCCTCGCTCGGGGAGGGGCTCGGCCTCTGAGCCCCCCGGCTCAGAGGCCCGTGGTGCGCTTCTCGAGGAAGATCTTGGGCAGCGCGTACCCGGCGAGCATCGTGAACGCCCACACCACCAGCGTCGCCCCGAACCACGTGCCGATGCCCTCGATCTCGAGGCCGTCGGAGACCAGTTCGGTGACGAGCAGGCTGACGAACGTGGCGATGACGGTGAGCCCTCCGGCCAGCGGCGGCGCCTTCGCCTCCACCACCTTGCGGATGAGCGGGATCGTCAACGCCAGCAGCAGCGAGAAGATCGCCACGACGACCACGAACGAGAGGACGTCGAGGTCCATCCGCTCGAAGAGCACCGCAGCGACGATCAGACCGAGTGCGTTCGCCGCGAGCAGCAACAGGAGGGCCTGGAAGCGGTTCTTCATGCGCGCACCGTAGTCCGCACTAGCCTGCGCGCGCCCGAACGACCGGCGCGGAGCGACCACATGGCAGACACCACGACGGCCGACGGCAACAGCGGGGTGGTGCTCGCAGCGCTGGCGGCCAGCCAGTTCGTCATGACCCTCGACAGCTCGGTCATGAACGTCTCCATCGCGACGGTGGCGCAGGACGTGGGTTCCACCGTCACCGGCGTCCAGACGGCGATCACGCTCTACACGCTGGTGATGGCGTCCATGATGATCACCGGGGGCAAGCTGGGCGCCATCCTCGGGCGCCGCCGGGCGCTCGGCATCGGACTCGTCGTCTATGCATCGGGGTCGCTCACCACGGCGTTCGCGCCGAACCTCGGCGTCCTGCTGTTCGGGTGGTCGCTGCTCGAGGGGCTCGGCGCCGCGCTCATCATGCCGGCGATCGTCGCCCTGGTCGCCGCCAACTTCCCGCCCGAGCGCCGCACCGGCGCCTACGGCACCATCGCCGCCGCCGGCGCGGCCGCGGTTGCGGTCGGGCCGCTCATCGGCGGTGCCGTCACCACCTACCTCTCCTGGCGGTACGTGTTCGTCGGCGAGGTCGTCATCGTGCTCGGTGTCCTCGCCCTGCTGCGACGGATCAAGGACCAGCCGCCGACGCCCGCCGAGCTCGACGTCGTCGGTGCCGCCCTGTCGGCGCTCGGCCTCGGCCTGGTCGTGTTCGGTGTGTTGCGCTCCGGCGACTGGAACTGGGTCGTGCCGGGTCCGAACGACCCGTCGGTCCTCGGGGTGTCGCCGGTGATCTGGCTGATCTCCGGCGGGCTCCTCGTCCTGTGGCTGCTGTTCCGCTGGGAGGAGCGGGTCGTCGCCCGCGGCGGCGAGCCGCTCGTGCGGTTCGCCATGCTGCAGAACCGCCGGTTGACCGCCGGGTTGTCGATCTTCTTCGCCCAGTTCCTCGTGCAGGCCGGCGTGTTCTTCGCGATCCCGTTGTTCCTGTCGGTCGTGCTCGAGCTGAGCGCGCTGGAGACCGGCACGCGGATCTTCCCGCTGTCGGTCTCGCTGCTGGTGTGCGCCATCGGGATCCCCAAGGTGGCACCCAGGGCGAACCCGCGGCTCGTGGTCCGCATCGGCGTGCTCCTCATGCTCGCCGGCATCCTGGTGATGCTCGCCGGCCTCGACCCAGCGGCGAACGCCGGGATCGTCGCCGTGCCGATGCTGCTGCTCGGCGCCGGGCTCGGCGCCCTCGCCTCACAGGTCGGCGGGGTCACGGTGTCCGCAGTGCCCGACTCGGAGAGCGCCGAGGTCGGTGGCCTGCAGAACACCGCCACGAACCTGGGCGCCTCGCTCGGCACCGCGCTGATCGGCTCGATCCTGCTCGCCACCCTCGCCGGTTCGGCCACGGCGGCGTTGCAGGAGAACCCGGACGTGCCGCCGGAGGTCCTGGCGGCCGCCGAGATCCAGCTCGCCGACGACGTCCAGTTCGTGTCCCAGACGCAGCTGCGCGAGGCGCTCGAGCGGACCGACCTCGACCCGGCGTCCCAGCAGGCGATCCTCGACGCCAACGAGGAGGCCCGCATCGACGCCCTCCGCACCGCGTTCGCCGCTGCCGCCGTGCTCACCATCGGCGCGCTGTTCCTGACGGGCGGTCTCCCGGTCCACGCGCCCGGCTCGGAGCCCCGGGACGAGGACGAGCGCACGGACGCGCCGGCCGGCGCCGGAGGTTGACGTTCGGCGCGAGTTCGGGCATCCTCCCGGTGATGTCCTTCGTCGCCGACCTCCTCCTTCTTTTGTAGGCGAGCACCCCACCTCGGTGCTCGCCGAACCTCCTGCGCCTCCGGGCCGGGAGGTTTCTTCGTTTTCCGGACCCGAACCACCCCACCCAGACAGGACCCGAACCATGCCACCCCAGCCCGTGCGACCGACGCCGATGCCGTACCAGAAGTACGAGCCGATCCGGCCGCTCGACCTCCCCGACCGCACCTGGCCCGGTCGGCGGATCGAGGCCGCGCCGACCTGGTGCAGCGTGGACCTCCGGGACGGCAACCAGGCCCTGATCGATCCGATGGACCCGGAGCGCAAGCGCACCCTGTTCGAGGCGCTCGTGGCGATGGGGTTCACGGAGATCGAGGTCGGCTTCCCCTCGGCCTCCCAGCCCGACCACGACTTCCTCCGCATGCTGATCGAGGAGGACCTGGTCCCCGAGGACGTCACGCTGCAGGTCCTCGTGCAGTGCCGCGCCGATCTGATCGAGAAGACGTACGAGGCGCTCCGCGGCGCCCGGCGGGCCATCGTCCACTTCTACAACTCGACCTCCACCCTGCAGCGCCGAGTGGTGTTCGGACAGGACACCGACGGCATCGTCGACATCGCGGTCAACGCGGCCCGCCTGTGCCGGAAGCTCGAGGACACGATCCCGGACACCGAGGTCGTCTACGAGTACTCGCCCGAGTCCTTCACCGGCACCGAGCCCGAGTTCGCGATCGAGATCTGCGAGGCCGTCATGGACGCGCTCGAGGTCTCACCCGAGCGGAAGCTCATCGTGAACCTCCCGGCGACCGTCGAGATGTACACGCCCAACGTCTACGCCGACGTCATCGAGCACGTGCACCGCACCATCCGCAACCGCGACTCGGTGATCCTCAGCGTCCACCCGCACAACGACCGCGGCACCGCCGTCGCCGCCGCCGAGCTCGCGCTCATGGCCGGAGCGGACCGGGTGGAGGGGACGCTGTTCGGCAACGGTGAGCGCACCGGGAACGTCGACATCGTCACCCTGGCGCTCAACCTGTTCACCCAGGGCGTCGACCCGGAGCTCGACCTGTCCGACATCGACGGCCTGCGCCGGGTCGCGGAGCACTGCAACCGCCTGCCGGTCCACGAGCGCCACCCCTATGCGGGCGATCTCGTCTACACCGCCTTCTCCGGGTCCCACCAGGACGCCATCAAGAAGGGCATGACCGCGATCCGCGCCGCGGGCGGGCTCGACGGATACGAGACCTGGGAGGTCCCGTACCTGCCCATCGACCCCAAGCACGTCGGCCGCAACTACGACGCCATCATCCGGGTCAACAGCCAGTCCGGGAAGGGCGGCGTCGCCTACCTGATGGAGACCGAGTACGGCTTCGTGCTGCCGCGCCGGCTGCAGATCGAGTTCTCGAAGGTGATCCAACGGGTCAGCGAGGACACCGGCACCGAGGTGCCGCCCGAGGAGATCAAGCGCCGGTTCGACGCCGAGTACCTGCGCGCCGACGCCCGCATCCGGCTGGGCGACGCCACGGTCACGAGCCACGGCGGCGGCACCACGGTGACCGCCGAGGTGCTCGTCGACGGGGTCGCGCACATCGTCACCGGTGCCGGCAACGGGCCGCTCGACGCCTTCGTGGCCGGAGTCCGGGACCAACTCGCCGACGTGCTGGGCGACGCCGCCGACTTCGAGGTGGTCGACTACGCCGAGCACGCCCTCGCCCACGGCGCCGACGCGTCGGCGGTCGCCTATGTGGAGATCCGACGCCGACAGCACGGCGACGTCCGCTGGGGTGTCGGCGTCCACACGAGCATCCTGACCGCCTCGCTCGCCGCGGTCGTCGGCGCGGTCGACCGGGCCTGGCGGGCCTGAGGTGCGGGCCTGGGTCGTCCGCGACATCGGCGAGCCGGCGGACGTCCTGCGCTGCGAGGAGGTCCCCGAACCGACGCCGGCGGCGCTCGCCGGGGCGAAGATGGACCTCGGCGGCTGGGTCGTCGACCCCGCCGCCTTCGCCTCCCGGGGCGACGACGCCGAGGCCCGTGCCCTCTACGAGCGCCGGCTCGCCGCGGTGGCGAACCGCCCGCCCTACGAGGACTGGGTCCTGCTGCGGGTGGCGGTGGCCGCCCTCGCCCTCCCCGACGTCACCATGGCCCGCGGCACCTACCCGGTGCCGGTCACCCGCCCCTACATCACCGGGCAGGAGGCGGTCGGCGAGGTGATCGACACGCCCCCGCACCGACGGGAGCTGCTCGGCCGACGGGTGGTCGCCGTGACCATGCAGCCCTGGGGCGGGCTCGCGCCGGTGTCGGTCGGGATCGGCCCGGTGTTCGAGGTGCCCGACGGCATGTCGGACGCCGACGCCGCGGGGTTCGTGATCCCGGCGCACACCGGGTACCACGTCGCCGTGCGGCGGGCCCGGGTGTCGGCGGGCGAGACCGTGGTCGTGCTCGGTGCCGCCGGCGGGCTCGGCTCGGCCATGGTGCAGCTGGCGACGGCGCAGGGTGCCCGTGTCGTGGCCGTGGTGGGCTCCGAGGAGAAGGCGGCGTTCGCCCGCTCCCTCGGCGCCGACCTCGCCGTGGTGCACGGCGGCGGCGACGTCGCCGACGCGGTCCGGCGCACGATCGGCAGCGACCCGGTGCACGTGGTGCTCGACCCCGTGCAGGGTGAGGCCGGCGCGCGGGCCCGCACCCTGCTCGCGCCCGACGGCCGCTGGGTGATCTGCGGCCACGCCGGCGGCCTGCGGCCGATCGACCCTGCGTTCTACATGGCGAACCACACCATCGTGGGGGCCACCCTGGGCGGCTACGGGCGCGACGTGATGCGCGCGATGGAGGCCGAGACCCAGGCCGCGGTCGTCGACCTGTGGCGAGCCGGAAGGTTCCGGCCGGTCACCACCGAGGAGGTCGCCTTCGACGACGTC
Organism: Acidimicrobiales bacterium; assembly: GCA_040382135.1. Taxonomy (GTDB): domain Bacteria; phylum Actinomycetota; class Acidimicrobiia; order Acidimicrobiales; family JBEIGA01; genus JBEIGA01. The sequence goes on along the minus strand of JBEIGA010000014.1, from coordinate 4,905 downwards.
CCCGACGCCGTCACGCGCGTCGCCGGGCGCGCGTCGGTGGGACGCGTCGTGGTGCGGACGGGCTGAGGCTCAGCCCACCCGGCGGTCGTGGCCGGCCCAGAACGGTTCGCGCAGGACGTGCTTCTGGACCTTGCCGCTCGCGTTGCGCGGGAGCGCGTCCACCAGTTCGAGCCGCCGCGGCAGCTTGTACCCGGCGAGGCGTTCCCGGGCGAACTCCCTGAGGTCGTCGAGGGTCGGGGCGACGGCGCCCGGCACCGGGACGACGAGGGCGCAGACGGTCTCGCCCCAGGTCTCGTCGGGCACGGCGATGACCGCCACCTCGGCCACCGCCGGATGGTCGAACAGGACGTTCTCGACCTCGGCCGAGTACACGTTGGTGCCGCCGCTGACGATCATGTCCTTCAGGCGGTCGTGGACGTAGACGTAGCCGTCGGCGTCCACGTACCCGAGATCGCCCGTGTGCAGCCAACCGTCGCGCAGGGTCTCGGCGGTGCGTTCCGGGGCGTTCCAGTACCCGAGCATCAGCTGGGGGCCGCGTGCGGTGATCTCGCCGATCTCCCCCACCGGCACGGGCTCACCGGTGGACGGGTCGACGATCCGCACCTCGGTCCCGGCGAGCGGTCGCCCCACCGAGCGCAGGAGGTGCTCGGCGCCGGCGAGCGCTGCGTCGTGGTCCGCCTTCGTGAGGAACGTGAGCGCCGCCGTCGCCTCGGTCTGGCCGAACCCCTGGCCCATCTCGCAGCCGAACACGTCGAGCGCCTGGCGCAGCAGGGACACGGCGATGGGCGACGCGCCGTAGGCGATGGCCTGCAGGGAGGCGTAGCCGCGCGCCGTCGCGCCCGGCACCGACAGGCACATCTGGATCATCACCGGCACCAGCGTGCAGAACGCAACGCCCCCGTCGGAGAGCGCGTCGACCACGGCCGACGGGTCGAAGTCGGGCTGGATGACCAAGGTCAGGCCGTCGAGCGAGGCGTTCACCACCGTGATGGCTCCCGAGGCGTGGTACATCGGCGCCACCACGAGGTTCCGGTCGCCGGCACGTGGCCGGTACTCCTGCGCCGACTGCACCTGGGTCACGTTGGTCAACGCGGCGCGGTGGGTGGTGAGCACGCCCTTCGGGCGGCCGGTCGTGCCGCTCGTGTACATCTGGTAGAGCACGGCGGTGTCGTCGCCGGCGAGCGGGAGCGGGGTGTCGGCGACCGCACCGGTCACCTCGGGGACGGAGCGCCAGCCGTCTGAAGGTTCGCCGTCGGTGACCAGCCACGAGCCCACACCGGGAAGCCCGTCACGGATCCCGTCGAGGGCGTCGACGAACGCCGGCTGGGCGATGACCGCGCGGCACCCGGCGTCGTCGAGGATCCAGGACCACTCCGGCGGCGCGAGCCGGTGGTTGAGCAGCACCGGCACGATGCCCGCCTTCGCGCAGGCCACGATGGCCACGGCCATCGCCGGGGCGTTCTTCGAGACGTAGGCGATCCGATCGCCGGGCTCGACCCCGGCGGCGAGCAACGCCCGGGCCAGACGGTTGGCCCGGGTCTCGGCCTCCGCCCAGCCGATCTCCTCCCCCGGTCCGACGGCGAAGGGCACCGCAGGCCGGGCTGCGGCGTGGAACGAGAACCACTGGTCGACGCGCATGCGCGGACGCTAGTCGTGGGACCCCGGTGCCTGCGCCGGGCGTGCGACGCGGGAGCGCACCCACGGCTCGAGGGTGGGCAAGGGCCACACGCCCCGGCGCCCTCCTGGCGCACGGCCGTAGATCCCGGGGTGCGCCGAGAGCACGTGGGCGACCACGCATCCCACCAGCGCCAGGACCAGCGCATCGGGCCCGAAGAGCTCCGCCGCCATCACCGTGCAGGCGAACGGTGTGCCCGCCGCGCCGGCGAACACGGCCACGAACCCGACGGCGGCGAGCACGGTCTGGTCGCCGCCGAGCGGGCCGGCGAGGGACCCACCGAGCGTCGCCCCGATCACGAACAGCGGTGTGACCTCACCGCCGGGGAAGCCGGAGCCGATCGAGACGGCGGTGAACAGGAGCTTGAGCGCCGGGACCCACACGGCCAGCTCGGCACCGGCCAACGCGTCGTCGATCAGGGGCAGCGACAGCCCCAGGTAGTCCCGGCCGAAGAGCCCGGCCAGCGCGACCACCGCCACGCCGCCGAGCGCGGCCCGCACCGGGAGGTACGGCACGAGCCTCGCCGTCCAGGCCTTGAGGAGGTGCGTGCCGCCGACGAACAGGGTGGCGGCGAGGGCACACGCCGCCCCGAGCGCGACGATCCTGGCGAGGAGCGCCGCGTCGAGGTCGAAGGCGAGCTGCGGCCGGACCGCGTGCTCGTGCCCGAGGAGGTTCACCACGGCGTCGCCGGTGAACGCGGCGACCGCCGCCGGGACGACCGCCTCGAACCGTGGACGGCCGACGGTCTGCACCTCCATGGCGAAGACGATCCCTGCGACGGGCACGCCGAAGACGGATCCGAAGCCGCCGGCAAGGGCCGCCACGAGCAGGATGCGGCGATCCGTGGGGGCGAGGCGCAACGCACGGGACACCGCATCGGTCATCGAGCCGGACATCTGCAGCGCCGTGCCCTCTCGGCCGACCGAGGCCCCGAAGAGGTGGGAGGCGACGGTTCCCAGGAGCACGAGGGGCGCCATGCGGCGCGGCACCCATGCGGACGGCTCGTGGATCTGCTCGAGCAGCAGGGCGTTCCCCCGACCGGACGCCCCGCCGAGGTGGTGGTAGGCGGCGCCGATCACGAAACCCGCGACGGGGAGCAGGAAGAGGAGCCCGCCGTGCTCGACGCGGGTCTCGGTCACCAGGTCGAGCGCCTCGAGGAACACGAACGACGCGAGCCCGGCGAGCAGACCGGACACCGCGGCCAGGACCGCCAGCCGCAGCAGCCGAAGGCTCCGCTCCCCCATCGTCCGTGCCGGCGCGCCCCGCATCGGGGCGGAACGCTACCGGCGGGCACGCGCACCTCGGATGGACGATCCGCCGTCATCGCTCCTACCGTCACGTCGTCCGGCCGGGACGAACGACACGAGGGGGACCCGATGGCGACGACGACGCAGGCGGACGGACCGACGATCGCCGCAGGGTTGCGCGGGGTCGTGATGGCCGAGGCCGCAGCGTGCGAGGAACGCCGCACCCTCACACCGACGGTCGTGGACGCCATGTGGGAGAGCGGCCTGATGCAGCTGCTCAACCCCGCCGAAGCGGGCGGCCGGGAGCCCGGCTTCGCCGAGATGATCGAGACCTGGATCGAGATGGCCTGGCAGGACGGGTCCTTCGGCTGGATCGGCATCGCCAACCTGCCCTCCGCCGCCGCGGCCGCCGCCTACCTGCCGGACGAGGGCTTCGCCGAGGTCTTCGGCGGCGACCACGTGACCCTCGGCGGGCAGTTCTTCCCCAACGGCCAGGGCATCCGCGTCGACGGCGGCTACCGGATCTCCGGCGCCTGGAACTTCGGGTCGGGCACCGGCCACTCCGCCTTCGTCGCCGCAGGCTTCCTGCCCCTCGTCGACGGTCAGCTCGTGATGGGCGAGGACGGCATCCCCGAGCTGTGGGTCGCGATCGTCCCCCGCGACGAGATCACGTTCACCGACGGCTGGCACGTGCAGGGCCTCAAGGGCACCGGCTCGTACGACTACACGGTCACCGACGTCTTCGTGCCCGACCGTCGCACCTTCCCGCTGTTCACGCGGGAGAACCGGCGGGGCGCGGGCGCCGCCTATCGCATGGGCCTGATGCCGATCACCGCCGCCGGCCACGCCGCATGGGCGCTGGGCGTGGCCAAGAGCATGCTCGACGACGTCTCGGACCTGGCGAAGACCAAGGTCCGCATGGGTGACATGGCGGCGCTCGCCAACCGGACCACCTTCCAGAAGGGCTACGCCCACCACCTCGCCATGTGGCGTGCCGCCCGCCTGCTCGTGCTCGACGCGTTCACCGCCGCCGAGGCCGCCGTCGATGCGGGTGAGCCGCTCACCCCCGAACTGCGGGCCGACATGCGCATCGCCGCCAACTACGCCACCGAGGCGTCCCGCGAGGTCGGCCAGTGGGCCCACCTCGCCGCCGGCACCACGGCCATCCGGGAGGGCAACCGACTCGAGCGCGCCTTCCGCGACCTCTACACCGGTACCCAGCACGCCTTCATCGGCGAGAAGGTCTACGTCGACGCCGCCCAGGTGCTGCTCGGCATCGTCGACGACCAGCGCGGGCTGTGATGAAGCCCGACGTGGTCGTGGTCGGCGCGGGCCTGGCGGGGCTGACGGCGGCCCGCCGCCTGCAGGAGACGGGCCTCGACACCGTCGTGCTCGAGAAGGGCCGCGGCGTCGGAGGCCGGATGGCCACCCGTCGGATCACCGTCGGCGACGCGACCGCGCGCCTCGACCACGGTGCCCAGTTCTTCACCGTGCGCAGCGCCGAGTTCCGGGAGGTGGTCGAGTCCGCCGAGGCCGACGGCGACGTCGCCGTCTGGAGCCGCGGCTTCCTGCACCAGGACGGCCACCCGCGGTACCGCGGGACCACCGGGATGACCTCGCTGCCCCGCCGTCTGGCCGCAGGGCTGGACGTCCGCACGGGCACCACCGTCGTGGACCTCGCCGACCACCCCGCGCGCGCCCACGTGGTCACAGCGCCCGTGCCCCAGACCCTCGCCATCCTCGGGTTCAGCCGCCTGCTCCCCGTCCCGGACCTCGCCGACCGGCTCGCAGCCGTCGGCTACGACCCCACGATCGCCGTGCTCGCGGTGCTCGACCGCCCGCCGGCCGTGCCCGCCCCCGGCGCCGTGCAGACCCCCGACCACCCGCGCATCACCTTCGTCACCGACAACGCCGCCAAGGGCGTGTCGGCCACGCCGGCGATCACCCTGCACGCCTCCCCCGTCCGCAGCCGGGAGCGCGGGT
>JBEIGA010000013.1:0-26114 GCA_040382135.1 Acidimicrobiales bacterium | reverse complement strand
GATGGCGCCGGCGCCGCCGAACACGGCGAGGAGGAACCCGACGAGTACGAGTGCTGAGACCCGTCTCCGCATGGTGGTCCAGGTCGAGATCATCTGCTGCTGTCCCCTGGTCGACGATGGTGAGCAGCCCGCGCCCACGGTTCCAATCGGCAGCACCAGGGAAGAAATTGAGCGACGCCGCCGATCAGTGTCCGCACTCCCGCTGACGCCGAGAGCCTAATCCGACGCTGCCCGCGGTTGCGCTGACGACTGTGGGTGATACGTCAGCGGCGAACGGGACCTGCGAAACTGCGGCGGTGCCAACGATCTCTCGCGCGTCGCCGGATGACCTCCCGGTCCTGCTCCCGCTCGTCGCCGGATTCTGCGAGCTCGACCACCACCCCTACGACGAAGCGCGGGTCGCGCAAGCCCTCGGGCCGCTGCTCGCCGACGACGCGTTCGGGCAGGTGTGGCTCGTCGGTGATGGAGCCGGGGCTCCACCGATCGGGTACGCCGTCGTGACGTGGGGGTACAGCGTCGAGTCCGGTGGGCGGGAGGCCCTCCTCGACGAGATCTTCGTGCGGGACCGGTCGCGTGGGCTCGGTTCGGAGGCCCTTCGGGAGCTGCTCGCGGCCTGCCGTGCGCAGGGGGCCCGGCGCATGTTCCTCGAGACGGAGGCGCACAACGCCAGGGTGCGCCGCTTCTACGCCCGCCACGGGTTCACGGTGGAGGACTCGATCTGGATGAGCGCCGACCTCTGAGGGTTCCCCTCAGATCCAGCCCGGGCCGTGCACCATCACCGAGAAGGTCCGGTCGAAGTCGATGTAGGCGGACGTGTCGGCCCGGACCACGAGGCGGCTCTCGTCCGATGCGAAGAACCGCTCGCGGAGGTCGTCCTCGGTGGCGAACCACAGCTCGCTGAAGCCGTCGGGCTCCGGTCCGTGGCCCTCCATCGAGACGAGGTCGTCCTGCTGGTAGCGGGCGATCCCCGGATGGTGGACGCGGGCGACCTCGATGTGGCCCCGGTGGTGGCGGCGGTAGTCGTCGGGGGTGAGGTCGGCACGGCGGGTCACGAACGAGACCTGCTTCACCCAGGTGTCGGGGAGCTCGGCGTCCCACGCGAGGTGCGGGGCCGTGTGGTACGCCGCGAGGGTCCCCGGCGGCGCGGGCGGTGGCGACGAAGCTGCCCGCGTGTCCGCCCATGCGAGCGCCCGCCACGTGGCCGGCACGCGATCGGCGCTGCCGCGGGCGGCGAGCAGGCGCCCGCTGCGGTCGATCGGTTCCACGACGAAGCCGGGCAACGGCTCCTCGGGCGAGCGGCCGAGCACGTACAGGTGGCGGCCCGCGGTCACCGGCTCACTCGCCGATGTAGTACTCGATGCCGAGGTGGGTGATCTGGTCCTCGCCCATCATCCAGCGCAGGGTGTTCTTCAGCTTGGTGAGCTGGATGAACAGGTCGTGCTCGGGGTAGAGGCCGGGCGCCACCTGCGGGGACTTGTAGTAGAAGCTCAGCCACTCCTGGATGCCGCCGAGGCCGGCCCGCTTCGCGAGGTCCGAGAACAGCACCAGGTCGAGGGCGAGGGGCGCGGCGAGGATCGAGTCGCGGCAGAGGAAGTCGACCTTGATCTGCATCGGGTAGTTGAGCCACCCGAAGATGTCGATGTTGTCCCAACCCTCCTTGTTGTCGCCGCGAGGGGGGTAGTAGTTGATCCGCACCTTGTGGTAGATGTCGCCGTAGAGCTCCGGGAACCGCTCCGGCTCGAGGATGTGCTCGAGCACCCCGAGCTTCGACTCCTCCTTGGTCTTGAAGCTCTCCGGGTCGTCGAGGACCTCGCCGTCGCGGTTGCCGAGGATGTTGGTGGAGTACCAGCCCGCGATGCCGAGCATGCGGGCCTTCATCATCGGGGCGAGCACGGTCTTCAGCAGCGTCTGGCCGGTCTTGAAGTCCTTGCCCGAGATGGGTACGCCGTTGGCGGTCGCGTACTCGCGCAGGGCGGGCATGTCGACGGTGAGGTTGGGGGCGCCGTTCGCAAACGGGATGCCGGCCTCGAGCGCCGCGTAGGCGTAGAGCATCGACGGGGCGATGGTGGGGTCGTTGGCGTCGATCGCGGCCTCGAAGGCCTCGAGGGAGGCGTGCGCCGGGCCGGGCTCGATGAAGATCTCGGTGGAGGCGCACCAGATCATCACGAGTCGGTCGACCTCGGGGTGCTGGTCCCGGAACGCCTGGATGTCGGCCCGGATGCCCTCGAGCATCGCCCGCTTGCTGCTCTTGTCCTTGACGTTCGAGCCGTCGAGGCGCTTCACGTAGGCCGAGTCGAACGCCGCGCTCATCGGCCGGACGGCGCGGAGGGCATCCGCGATGGGCTCGATGTGCTTCGTGGTCTCGAGGACGCCGGCCCGCTGCGCGGCGACGTAGGCATCGTCGGGGAACGGATCCCAGGCGCCGAACACGATGTCGTCGAGCCCGGCGATGGGGACGAAGTCCTTGATCAGCGGCACCCGGTTGTCGGTGCGCTTGCCGAGTCGGATCGTGCCCATCTGGGTGAGCGAGCCGATGGGGGATCCGAGGCCCTGACGCGCCAACTCGACGCCGGCGATCAGCGTGGAGGTCACGGCGCCGAGACCGACGCACAGGACGCCGAGCTTCCCCGTGGGCGGCGCGATGGTCAGGGGTGCGGGCGTGGTCATGCGGAGGGTCACCTCACGGAGCGGGTCCGGATCGCGGTGGCCGCGGTGACCGGACGTGGTGAAAGCTCCGGCAGGCTACCGCCGGTCAGGCGGTCCGGGAGGCAGCGAGGGCGCGGTGCCAGGTGACCTGTCCTCCGACCGTGTCGAGGACCCCGGCCTCGACGGTGAGGTCGGCGGGGAGCAGAGGGCAGTCGAGGACGGCGCGGACGTCCTCCTGCAGCGAGGTCGCGAAGTCGGGGATGGGATGGAAGTCGAGCTGGACGTCCTGCCCGGTGAGCGCGCCGATCTCGGCGTGCAGCCGCTCGTTGGTGGCGCCCTCGAGTCCGCACCCGGTGTGGTGGACGATCACGACGTGGCGCACGCCGAGCACCTGGGTGCTGAGGGTGAGCGAACGGAGCACGTCCTCGGTGACGCGTCCGCCGGCGTTGCGCAGGATGTGCGCGTCGCCGAGGGCGTAGCCCACGAGCGCCAACGGGTCGATCCGGGCGTCCATGCACGTGACGATCGTGGTCTTGCGGGACGGCATCGCCGCCAGCCGCATGGCGGACGGCTGCTCGGCGTCCGTCTGGCCCGCGTCGGTGGTGTGGTCGCCCATCGGACCCTCCTCGTTCCCCTGCACGATTACTGAAACCTGTTTCATCTGTCAAGAGGTCGGGGGCGCCGGCGGTCGCAGCTCGGGCCAGACTTGCGGGCGATGTCGATCCCTCCTGCGGTGCCCCTGCCGCCCACCGATCTCCCCGTCGAGTCCTGCGTCCCTGCCCTCCGCGCGGCCCTGGCGGGGGAGGGGATCGCCGTGCTGTCCGCCGAGCCCGGTGCGGGCAAGACCACCCTGATACCCCTCCGGCTGCTCGACGAACCCTGGATGGCGGGGGCGCGGATGGTCGTGCTGGAGCCGCGGCGCATCGCCGCCCGCGCTGCCGCCCGCCGCATGGCCTCGCTGCTCGGTGAACCCGTGGGGGCGACCGTGGGGTACCGGACCCGCGACGACCAGCGCATCGGGCCGGGGACGCGGATCGAGGTCGTCACCGAGGGCATTCTCACCCGGCGGCTGCAGCACGACCCGGGTCTCGGGGGCGTGGCGCTGGTGGTGTTCGACGAGATCCACGAACGGAGCCTCCCCGGCGACCTCGGGCTCGCCCTCGCGCTGGAGGCCCGGTCGGCGCTCCGACCCGATCTGCGGCTGCTGGTGATGTCCGCCACCCTCGACACGGCGAAGGTCGCGACCCTGCTCGGCGCCGGGGTCGCGCCGGCGCCGGTCGTGGCGAGCGAGGGGCGGCTCTTCCCGGTCGAGGTCCGCTGGCGCCCCAAGGGGCAGCGGGACCGTCTCGAGCCCGCCGTGGTGGGCGCGGTCCGGGAGGCCGTGCGGGACACCGACGGCGACGTCCTCGTGTTCCTCCCGGGGGCAGGGGAGATCCGCCGGGTGGAGGAGGCACTGCGCGGGGCGCTCCCGCCGGAGCTCGACGTCCTGCCCCTCCACGGCTCGCTCCCGGCCGCAGAACAGGATGCCGCCATCGGTCCGGCATCCCCAGGTCGCCGCAAGGTCGTGCTCGCCACGGACATCGCCGAGACCAGCCTCACGGTCACCGGGGTCCGCGCCGTGGTCGACGCCGGGCTCGCCCGGGTGCCCCGCTTCGACACGGGCACCGGGATGACCCGGCTGGTCACGGTCCCGACGTCGCGAGCGTCCGGCGAGCAACGGGCAGGTCGCGCCGGGCGACTCGCGCCGGGGCTCGCCATCCGGCTCTGGTCCAAGGTCGAACAGGCGGCACGTCGCCCCTACGCCGACGCAGAGATCACCCAGGTGGACCTCGCCGGCCTGGCGCTCGAGCTCGCGGTCTGGGGCGTGGACGATCCCGCCGACCTCCCGTTCCCGGATCCCCCACCCTCCCGTTCGTTCGCGGAGGGCCGTCGACTCCTGACGGATCTCGGCGCCCTCGTCGACGGGCGGGTCACCGAGCTCGGCCGGCGGATGGCGGAGCTGCCGCTGCACCCCAGGCTCGCCCACATGGTGGCGGTCTCGGTCGAGGAGCGAAGGGGCTGGACCGCGTGCCTCCTCGCCGCCCTGCTGGAGGAGCGCGACGTGCTGCGCGGCCGACCCGACGACGTCTCCGCCGACCTCGGCGAGCGCCTGCGGCTCCTCGCCGACCCCGGGGCCCGGCACCCGCAGGCCGACGGCCGGGCCCTGCGCCAGGCGCGGCAGCGCGCCGAGGCGCTCGCCGACCGCATCGGTCTCGGCGACCGGACGGTCGACCTCGCCGGCGCCGGCGGGGTGCTGTCGCTCGCCTACCCCGACCGGATCGCGCAGCAACGGGAGCGCAGCCGGGGACGCTTCGTGCTGCGGACCGGCGGCGGCGCCTGGCTCCCGACCACGGACCCGCTCGCAGGGGAGGTGCTCCTCGTCGCGGCAGACCTCGACGGGCACCGGAAGGAGGCCCGGATCCGCCTGGCCGCCCCGATCGACGAGTTCGAGCTGGCCGCCCGCTACACCGACGAGGTCGAGGAGCGCAGCACCGTCGGGTGGGACCGCGAGCGGGACGATCTGCTCGCCCGGGTCGAACGGCGCCTCGGGGCGATCCGGCTCGGCGGGTTCGACGGGCCCCCCGATCCGGGCCCGGCGACGACCGCGGCCCTCGTGGCCCGTCTGCGCTCCGTCGGGCTCGCCGCCATCGGGTGGTCGGACGCGGCGAAGAGCCTGCAGGCCCGGATCCTCTTCCTCCGGTCCCGCCTCGGCGATGCGTGGCCGGACGTCAGCGACGCGGCGCTGGTGCGCAGTGCCGAGGACTGGCTCGCGCCGCGGCTCGCGGGCGCGCGCGGTCGGGCGGACCTCGCCCGCGTCGACGGCGTCGAGGTCCTGGGCACCCTCCTCGGCCTTGAGGCCGCTCGTGCGCTCGACCGGCTCGCGCCGGCGACGCTGCCACTGCCGAGCGGCCGGAGCGTCCGGATCGAGTACGACCGCGAGCCACCGGTGCTGTCGGTGCGGGTCCAGGAGCTCTACGGGGCCACCGAGGGGCCTCGGGTGCTCGAGGGCGCAGTCCCCGTCGTGCTCGAGTTGCTCTCGCCGGCGGACCGTCCGATCCAGGTCACCGCCGATCTCGCCGGGTTCTGGGCCGGCAGCTGGCGTGAGGTCCGCAAGGAGATGGCCGGCCGGTACCCGAAGCACGACTGGCCCGCCGATCCGGCCTCGGCGTCACCGCCGCGCCCCCGCCGGTAGTCAGGTCCCCCGGGGGTCCTCGATGCCGGTCCGCTCCACGCACCAGCGCCAGAGGTCGGCCCGGCGCGCCGGCGTGTCGGAGCGCCGGGTCTTCGGGAGCAGGTGGATGGGTCGCACCCGGCGGTCGTGCCAGAAGCGACCGGTGCTGCCCGCTGCGGCGTCGTCGGTTGCGAGCCAGAAGGCGGTGTCGGCGCCCTCCTCCGGCGTCCGGAGGGCAGGGCCGACGATCTTCCGGAACGTCGGGAGCGACTCCCGGACCCCCGGTGTGTCGGCCCACCCGGGGTGCATCGCGTGGAACACGACCTCCGCCGGGTCGACGGCGGCACCCCAGAGCTCGTTCAGCGTGACCTGTGCCCGCTTCGCCCGGGCGTAGGCCGTCGTGCCGTCGTAGTCGTCAGGACCCATCTCCAGCGATCCGATCCGGAGGGGCTGGCTGTACATGCCCCCCGAGGACACGGTGATGACCCGGCTCACGGCCGAGGCGCGGAGGCGGTCGAGGAGGAGCGCCGTGAGGAGGAACGGCCCGAGGACCTGGCTCGCGACCGTGAGCTCGATCCCCTGCGGGGACACCCGCCGATCCGCCGTCAACGCGCCGGCGTTGTGCACCAGGACATCGATCCGGTCGTGGTCCCGGCGAAGGACGTCGGCCAGGGAGCGGACGGCGTCGAGGTCGCCCATGTCGGCGAGGGCTGCGGTGACGGTACCCTCGCCGATGCCGTCCAGCTCGGCCCGCACCGTCTCGGTCCTCGTGGGATCGCGGCCGACGAGGACCACGTCGGCATGCCGCTCCGCCAGGGTGCAAGCCAGGCTCCGCCCGAGCCCAGAGGTCGCGCCCGTGACCACGACGGTGCGGCCGTGGAGGTCGTAGTCGGTCGGAGCGGTCCAGTGGTCGATGCGCCGCCGGACCGCCGATCCGAGGCGGGTGTAGCTCGGGGCCACCGGGAGCTCGATGGCCCGGTCGACCAAGTCCTGCCAACGCATGGCGTCCTCCCGTCTTCGACGCCCTCCCTGCCTACCATGGGGTCATGGCGGTCCCGCGCGTCGAACGCCGGATCCCGTCGGAGGCGGGCGTCCACATCGGCCGCTCCCGTGCTGCGGCGGAGCCCGTGGTGGTCGTCCTCGAGACGGTGCCGCCTCGGCCGGCCCGCTCGCGATCGGCACCCCCGTCGGGGACGGGGAGCGCTGCGTCCGGTGCGACTGCAGGGGCGGTCCTCGTCTCGGCGGGCTGGGACACCCCCGAGCGGGTCGGGCGTGCCGTGTGGGACGCGGTACGGGGCGCGGTCCTGGCGGGCTCGCGGCGTCGGGTGCTGTGGTTCCGCCGGGTCCGCATGGTGATCGGACCGCCCTCCTCGCAGTTGCGGCGACGCTCGTTGGCGGAGTGCCACGTCCGGTCGCCCGTCGCGGACGCGGTCTCCGTCCTCGGTGGGCGACTGCGCACGGAGCGGGTCGAACTGCTCGGATCGCCCGAACCGGTCGGCGTCGACCCCTCCGAGGGCGTCCGTGCCCCGGGACGGCTCCACGTCAGGTGGTCGTGGCCGCCGGTGCCGGTGTGGGTGTCGATCCGGCCGTGGTCGGCCGGTCGGTCGGTCGTCGGGATCACGATCCGTGGTGGGCGTCGACCCCGGTACCCGCGGCGGTACTTCGTCACCTGCCACCAGGCCCTGCACGAGTTGCGGGCAGTGGTGCAGGATGGGGGGCAGAGAGTGGGGGAGCCATGACCGACACGTCGACGAGCCGCAACCCCTACCTGGACGGGGTGTGCGCCCCCGTGCCCGACGAGATCACCGCCGAGGACCTCCGTGTCACGGGGGACCTGCCCGGGGAGCTCGACGGCACCTGGGTGCGCAACGGCCCCAACCCGATCGGTGCGGTGGACCCTGCGACCCATCACTGGTTCCTCGGCGACGGCATGGTGCACGGGGTCCGGCTCCGGGGCGGTCGGGCGGTGTGGTACCGGAACCGCTGGGTCCGCAGCGACCGCACCGCAGCGGCGTTCGGCGGCGACGCGCCGCCCGGGCCCCGCTCCGGCGTTGGTCGCATGACCGGTCCGAACACCAGCGTGGGCGGGTTCGCCGGCTCGATCTGGGCGATGGTCGAGGCGGGTCAGACGCCCGTCCGCCTCGGGCCCGAGCTCGACACGCTCGCCTACGACGACTTCGGCGGCACCCTCCCGGGCCCGTTCAGCGCCCACCCCAAGCACGATCCGGCCACCGGCGAGCTCCATGCCGTGTGCTACGCCTGGCCCGACCTCGTCGACCGCCTGCACTACGTGGTCGTGGCGCCCGACGCCCGGGTCCGGCGCGTCGTGGAGGTGCCGGTCTCCGACATGCCGATGGTGCACGACATGTCGCTCACGGAGCGCTACGCCCTCGTCTACGACCTCCCGGTCACGGTCGACGTCGCCATGGTCGGCGCCGGTCGCGCGTTCCCGTTCGCCTGGAACCCGGAGCACGGGGCGCGGGTCGGCCTCCTGCCCCGGGAGCGCGGGGCCGACGACATCCGTTGGTGCGAGGTGCCCCTCGGCTACGTCTTCCACCCGGTCAACGCGTACGACGATGCCGACGGCACGGTCGTGGTCGACGTGTGCCGGTACGAGCGGATGTTCGACACCGACCGGCAGGGCCCCTTCGGTGACGGCACCGCCACCCTCGACCGCTGGCGCCTCGACCCCGTCAGCGGCCGGGTGGTCACCGAGCGCATCGACGATCGGGCCCACGAGTTCCCGCGCCACGATCCGCGGCTCGCCGGCCGCCGGTACCGGTACGCGTACACGGCCGGCGTGGTGCCGGGCACCGACGTGCTCCACGGCGCCACCTACAAGACCGACGTCGACACCGGCCGTGTGGAGGTCCTCGACCACGGTCCGGGCCGCGGTGGCGCCGAGCCGATCTTCGTCCCGCGCCGGGAGGCCGAGGCCGAGGACGACGGCTGGCTGCTCGTGCTCGTCCACGAGGCCTCCGGAGCCGACGAGCTCACCGTGCACGACGCCCGGGACCTCGGCCGGGGGCCGGTCGCCCGGGTCCACCTGCCCCGCCGGGTCCCCGCGGGCTTCCACGGGGCCTGGATCCCGGCCTGAGGCTCGGCTCGCCCCGCCGGGCGTGGGTACCCTGTCGGGTCATGGCGACCGAGGAGTTGCACGGATCGGTCGACGCCCGGCTCGCGGCGCAAGGCCAGCGGTACACGCGCAACCGGCGCGCCCTCGTCGACCTGCTCGTGGGCGCCGGGAACCCGGTGTCGCTGCCGGAGCTGCTCGAGCGTGACCGCTCGCTGAGCCAGAGCTCCACGTACCGGAACCTCGCGGTGCTCGAGGAGGCCGGCGCGGTCCGACGGCTGGTCACAGGAGCGGAGCATGCCCGGTTCGAGCTCGCCGAGGACCTGACCGAGCACCACCACCACATGGTCTGCGACGAGTGCGGCTCGGTCGTCGACTTCGCGCTCCCGGACGAGCTCGAGGCGGCGCTCGACGCTGCGCTCGGAGCGGCGGCCCGGCGCACGCGGTTCACACCGCGCCACCACAGCCTCGACCTGGTCGGTCGCTGCGCGAGCTGCGTCTGACCCCCACGTCCGACCTTCTCCATCCGATCCCAGGGGGAACCACCATGCGCTTCGGCATCTTCGCCGCGGAGGTCAGCGGCCGTCAGACCGATGCCGCCGGGCTCGTCGAGAACGTCCGGCGCGCCGAGGCGCTCGGGTTCGACTCCGCCTGGCTGCCCCACATCCCGTGGAGCCTCGACGCCATCGTCGCCGCCACCCTCCTCGCCACGGCGACGGACCGGATCGAGATCGGGACCGCCGTCCTCCCCACCTACAGCCGACACCCCCTGGCGATGGCGCAGCAGGCGCTCAGCGTGCAGGCGGTGGCGGGTGGGCGCTTCGCCCTCGGTATCGGCCCGTCGCACGCAGTCGTGGTCGAGAAGCAGTACGGCCTCTCGTACGAGCGGCCGTTCGCCCACGTGCGCTCCTACGTCGAGGTCCTCGAAGCGGCCTTCGCCGGCACCGGCTCGATCGACGTCGAGAACGAGCACTTCCGGGTCACCGCGCCGTTCACCGTGCCCGGTGCCACCGAGGTCCCGGTCCTGCTCGCCGCGCTGGCGCCGAGGATGCTCGCCCTGGCCGCCGAGCGCACCGCCGGGACGATCCTCTGGATGGCCGACGAGCACGCCGTGACGAACCACGTCGTGCCGCGCATGGCCGCCGCGGCTGCGGCCGTCGGGCGACCGATCCCGCGCATCCTGGCCTGCCTCCCGATCGCCCTCGCCGACGCCGACGCAGCACGTGCCCAGGCGGCCCGGAGCTTCGCCGTGTACGAGCAGATCCCGACGTACCAGCGCATCCTCGACGCCGGCGCGGGCGCGTCCCCGGCCTCCGTGAGCGTGGTCGGTGACGAGGCGGCCATCGAGCGTCGCCTCCGAGCCTTCGAGTCGGCAGGGGTCACCGAGGTCGTCGCCACCGTGTTCGGGGTGGGCGACGACCGGGCGGCCAGCGTCCGGCGCACCGAGGAGTTCCTCGCCGACCTCGCCGGCCGCTGGTGATGCTCAGGCCGCGATGGCTGCGGCGCGCGCCCCGGTGAGGCGCAGGAGGTCCTCCACCCGCAACTCCAGCTCGAGCCCCCGACGTCCGGCGCTGACGTAGAGCAGGGGGGCCTCCGTCGCCGATGCGTCGACGAACGTCGCCAGGCGCTTCCGCTGCCCGAGGGGGCTGATGCCGCCCACGACGTACCCGGTCCACCGCTCGGCGTCCGCCGGGCGGGCCATCTCGGCCCGCTTCCCGCCGGCGGCGCGGGCCAGCGCCTTCAGGTCGAGCTTCCGCTCCACCGGCACCAGGGCGACCGCGGGCCGGTCGTCCACGACGGCGACCAGCGTCTTGAACACCCTCGCCGGGTCGAGGCCGAGCGCGGCGGCGGCCTCGGCGCCGTAGGCGTCCGTCCCCGGATCGTGGTCGTAGGGCAACACGCGGTGCGCGAGCTTCGCCCGGCGTACGGCGTCCACGGCCGGTGTCACGAGCTCAGTCGCCGCCGTCCAGCCAGACCGTGCACCCCGTCCAGCCGGGGTGGTCGAGGTCGGGGTGGTGCGGCACAGCGCGGGCCGTGTACCCGAACGCCCCCGCCGCCGGGGCCACCGAGACGGTGAAGCGCGCCGTGGTGCCCTCCAGGTCGAGCAGGGTCATGCGGGCCGTGGCGGGCTCGAGCAGCTCACCCGTGGAGTCGACCCGCCCGTGCACCAGGTCGACCCGGACCTCCTCGGGTGCGAGCGCACCGAGCTCCAACGTGACGGTGACGCCGATCTCGGCGCCGGCGACCGTGGGCTCCGGTCCGGTGGCCGCACCCACGAAGCGCACCGCGGGCCAACGGTCCGCCGTGGAGCGCTTCCACGCGAGGAGCCCGCGAGCTGCGGCGCCGCCGTCGGCGCGGAGTCGGGCGGAGCGTGCAGCAGCGGGCTCGTAGTAGCGCTCCAGGTACTCGCGGAGCATCCGGTCCGCCGAGACCTGGGGGCAGAGCGCGGCCATCGAGGCCCGGATCCGGTCCAGCCAGACCGTCGGAAGGGTCTCGCCGGGTCGGTGGTAGTAGAGCGGGGCGATGACGTCGCGCAGGATGCGGTGGAGGTGGTACGCCTCCTCGTCGTCGCGGTGCTCCGGATCCGGCGTGTCGGCGGTGGGGATCGCCCAGCCGACGTCGTTCGCGTACATCTCGGCCCACCACCCGTCGAGGACCGAGCAGTTGAGGCCCCCGTTGAACACCGCCTTCATCCCGCTGGTGCCGCAGGCCTCGTGCGGTCGGAGCGGGGTGTTGAGCCAGACGTCGGCGCCCTGGAGGATCATCCGGGCCACGCCGATGTCGTAGTCCTCGATGAACACGAACCGCTCCCGGTACCGGGGGTCCCGGGCGAACTGGGCGACCCGCTGGGCGATGCGCTTGCCCGGCTCGTCGGCGGGGTGCGCCTTGCCGGCGATGACGAACTGCACCGGGCGTTCGTCGTTCGTGAGCAGCGCCACGAGCTGGTCCTGGTGCCGGAACAGGAGGTCGGCGCGCTTGTAGGTGGCGAAGCGCCGGGCGAACCCGACCGTGAGGACGGAGGGGTCGAGCAGGCGCTCGGTCCACTCGGTCTCCCCGGCGCTCTGGCCGGTGCTGCGCAACTGCCGGCGGATGCGCTCGCGCACGTAGCGGATGAGGCGGTCCTTCGAGGTGGCCCGGACGGCGCGCAGCTGCTCGTCGGGCACCTGCAGCAGCGGGAGCCAGCGGTCGGCCTCGGCCTCGTGCCAGTCGTGGCCGATGTGCCGGTCCAGGAGGTCGTTCATCTCCCGGGACACCCAGGTGTGGGAGTGCACCCCGTTCGTGACCGAACCGATCGGACGGTCCTCGGCCGGGACGCCGGGCCAGAGGCCGGCGAACATCTCACGGCTCACCTGCCCGTGCAGCTTCGAGACGCCGTTCGCCGCCCCCGCGAGCCGCAGCGCCATGACGGCCATGTTCAGCTGCTCGCCGGTCGTGGTCCCGGGTTCGTGGCCGAGGGCCATCAGGTCGTCGACGCCGACGCCGCAGGCCTGCGTCCACCAGCCGAAGTGCTCCTCGACGAGCGCCCGGGAGAAGCGGTCGATCCCGGCCGGCACGGGGGTGTGGGTGGTGAACACCGTGGCGGGCCGGCCGACCTCGATCGCCTCCTCGAAGCTCAGCCCGAGGTCGCGCATGGCGACCCGGATCCGCTCGAGGCCGAGGAAGGCGGCGTGGCCCTCGTTCATGTGGAACACGTCGGGGCGGATCCCCACGGCGTCGAGGAACCGGATGCCCCCGATGCCGAGGACGAGCTCCTGCCGGATGCGCTGGCGCTCGCCGCCGCCGTAGAGGCGGTCGGTGATGAGCCGCAGCTCCTCCGGGTTGTCCGGGTGCGAGGTGTCGAGCAGGTAGAGCGACAGGGCGCCGACCTTGGCCTCCCATCCCCGCACCAGGACGGTGTGGCCGTCGATCTCGATCTCGACCTCGCCCCCCTCGACCGGCCGGAGCGCCAGGGCGGGGGGGTCGAGCGCCCGGAAGTGCTCCTGCTGGTAGCCCGACGCGTCGAGGCGCTGGGTGAAGTAGCCGTAGTGGTAGAGCAGGCCCACCCCGGTGACCGGGATGCCCAGCTCCGCCGCCGCCTTCATGTGATCACCGGCCAGGACGCCGAGGCCGCCCGAGTACTGCGGGAGCGCCTCGGCGATCCCGAACTCCGGGGAGAAGTAGGCGATGCATCCGACCGGGGGCGTCCCTGCGGCGACGCGGTGCTGGTACCACGCGGGCCGGGCGATGGTCCGCTGCAGGTCGGCGAGCAGGCCCTCGGCCCGGGTCACGAAGCCGGGATCCGCCGCCAGTTGGTCGAGGCGCTCCTGGGGGGCGCCGAGCAGACGGGAGAACGGATCGAGCGAGCCGAAGTCCCCGTCGCCGGGATCGACGACGCGGAACAGGTCCTGGGCCCGCTCGAAGGAGATCCAGCCCAGGTTCATGGCGATCTCGAGCAAGGGGCGCAGCGGCTCGGGGAGCACCGCGCGCACGATCATGGTCCGTGCTGCCTTCATGGGCGATCACGGTAGGCCGCACGCTGTGGACACGGGCACCTGCGCCCTGCGGCGCCCCCAGAATTCATCGGCCCGTGACGGGGACGCGGCCGACCGGTCCGTGGCGGTACGGTCGAGTGGTGCACGAGGATCGCGACGACCACGAGCTGGCCGGCCTGTTGGCCGCGCGCGCGCGCGACCTCCTCGTCGACCTCCGGGACACCTGGACCCGCGACCGCCGGAACGCCTGGGGTCTGGAGGAGACGGCCGACCGCGCCGCCCACGAGTACCTCGCCGGGGAGCTGGCCCGGTTGCGGCCCGCCGACACCGTCCTGTCGGAGGAGGGCCGCGACCCGCAGCAGGCGCGGCTCGCCGCGTCACGCGTCTGGATCGTGGACCCGCTCGACGGCAGCAGCGACTACCCGTACGCGGACAGCGAGGAATGGGCCGTCCACGTGGCGCTGGTGGAGGGTGGCGTCCCCACCGCGGGCGCCGTCGCGGTGCCGACGGCGCCGGGTCTCTTCGGGACGGCAACGAGCCCGATCCCGCCGGCCCGGCCGCCCGGTCGCCCGGTCGTGATCACGGGCCGCTCCTGGGGTGGGGCGGGTCAGCGGATCGCCGACCACCTGGGCGGGCGCGTGGTGCGGTGCGGGTCGGCGGGCGTGAAGGCGATGGCCGTCGTCCGCGGCGTGGCCGACGTCTACGTCCACCCGAGCGGTCTCTACGAGTGGGACGCCTGCGCCCCTGCTGCGGTCGCCGCGGCGGCCGGGCTGTTCGTCTCGGACCTCGACGGCCGTCCGCTCGTGTTCAACAAGCCCCGGCCGGTGGTCGCCGGCTTCATCGTCTGCCGGCCCGAGCGGGCTGCGGACGTGCTCACGGCGCTCCACGGGTGAGCGCCGCGGCCGGGTTCAGGGCTCGACGACCTCGACCGTGAACCGCCGCGTCTCGGCGACCTCGGCGTCGGTGCCGGGGCCCACGTACTCGAGGCCGAGCGTGGTCGTGCCCACCCCGACGGCCTCGACCTCGATGCGGACGATCCCGCCGGAGCCCACGACGTCCTCGTCGGTCTCGTCCGGCACGTAGTCGATGGACACGACCCGGGCGACCACCGGATCGGGCTCCTGGGAGACCTGCCACTGGTAGCCGGTGGTGGGGTTCGCGTCGAGCTCGATGAAGAACGACGCCGCCCGCTCCGCCACCACCGGTGCGTCGTCGTCCGTGACGACCTCGAACTCGTCGAAACCGATCTCGTCGTCGTCCCCGCAGCCGCCGATGGCGAACGCCGCCACGACGACGGCGACGAGCGTCCCGACGAACCTCCGATGTCGCACCCTCTGGTCACGCATGCCCCAAGGCAAGCGCAGTGCCGGGGAGGACGGCAGGGCCGGAGGTCCCGGAACGGGTCAGTTCCCCCCGCGGAGCGACTGCAGGGCCCGGACGGTCTCGACGGCGGTGGCCGCCGCCTCGGCGCCCTTGTTGCCCGCCTTGGTGCCCGCCCGCTCGATCGCCTGCTCGATCGTGTCGGTGGTCAGGACGCCGAACACGCAGGGCACCTGCGTCTCGTGCTGGACCCGGGCGATGCCGGCGGCGGACTGCCCGGCGACGTGCTCGAAGTGGGCGGTCGAGCCGCGGATGACCACGCCGAGGGCGAGCACGGCGTCGAACCGTCCGCTGGAGGCCGCCGCCTGCACGGCGAGGGGGATCTCGAAGGCGCCGGGCACCCAGACGAGCTCGACGTCGTCGTCGGCAGCCCCCAACCGTCGCAGCATGCCCACGGCACCCTCGACCAGCTCCTTGCCGATGAAGTCGTTGAACCGTCCGGCGACGATGGCGACCCGCAGGCCGCGGGCGTCCAGGGTTCCCTCGTGCACGATCATCGGGTGGCCTCCAGTGCGTCGGTGTCGGTCTCGTCGGTGTCGGGTTCGTCGAGCAGGTGCCCCATGCGGTCGCGCTTGGTCTGCAGGTACCGCTCGTTCTCGGGGTGGCGTTCCCCGCGGAGGGGGACCCGGCCGGTGATGCTGAGGCCGTAGCCCTCCAGCCCCCGGTACTTGTCCGGGTTGTTCGTGAGCAGCCGGATGCGCTCGATGCCGAGGTCGAGGAGGATCTGGGCGCCGATGCCGTACTCGCGCGAGTCGACGGGCAGGCCGAGCGCCAGGTTCGCGTCCACCGTGTCGAGGCCGCCGTCCTGCAGCTCGTAGGCACGGAGCTTGTGGCCGAGGCCGATGCCTCGGCCCTCCTGGCCGCGGAGGTAGACGATCACGCCGGTCCCGGCGGCGACCACGGCGTCGAGGGCGGCCTCGAGCTGGGAGCCGCAGTCGCAACGGAGCGAGCCGAACACGTCCCCGGTGAGGCACTCGGAGTGGACGCGCACGAGCGTCTCCTCGGCGGTCGTCGGGTCGCCGACCACGTAGGCGACGTGCTCCTCGCCGTCCACCAGGCTGCGGAAGGCGACCGCGGTGAGGTCGCCGCGCCGGGTCGGGATCCGGGCGGTGGCGATGCGCTCGACGAGCCGCTCGTGGTGCAGGCGGTGGCGCACGAGATCGGCGATGGACACCAGGGGCAGCCCGTGCTCGTCGGCGAAGCGGCGCAGCTCGGGAAGCCGCGCCATCGTGCCGTCGGGGTTGACGATCTCGCAGAGGAGACCGGCCGGCGCTCGCCCCGCGAGCCGGGCGAGGTCCACGGATGCCTCGGTGTGACCCGCCCGCTTCAGCACGCCACCCGGGCGGGCGCGGAGGGGGAAGACGTGGCCCGGTCGCGCCAGCTCGTCCGGGCGGGTCGCCGGGTCGGCCAGCGCCCGGATGGTGGCGGAACGGTCGGCGGCGGAGATGCCGGTCGTGGTGCCGGCGATGAGGTCCACCGTCACCGTGAAGGCCGTTCCGTGCGCCTCGGTGTTGCCCTTGGGGACCATGAGCGGCAGGGCGAGCGCGTCGGCCGCCTGCTCCTCGATGCCCACGCAGACCACACCGCTCGTGTACCGGATGACGAAGGCCAGCTGCTCCGGGGTCACGGCGTCGGCCGCCATGATCAGGTCGCCCTCGTTCTCCCGGTCCTCGTCGTCGACGACCACGACGAGGCCGCCGCGCGCGATCGCCTCGATCGCGGTCTCGATCGGGTCGAGCACCGGTCGCTCGGCTGCGTCGGGGGTGGTCATGCGCGGGGCTCCTGGTGACGGGCGAGGATGGGACCGAGCAACCGCTCGACGTGCTTCGCGAGGCAGTCGGCCTCGAGCTGCACCACCGAGCCCGGCTGCACGCGGCCGAGGGTGGTGACGGCTGCGGTGTGGGGGATGAGGGCGATCGCGAACGTGTCGTCGGTGAGCGCCGCGACGGTGAGGCTCACGCCGTCGACGGCGATGGAGCCCTTCTCGACGACGTACGCGGCGATGCTCTGGGGCAGGTCGAACACGACCCACCACGATCCGTCGTCGTTGGCCCGGACGTCGCGCACCGTCGTCGTCGCGTCGACGTGGCCGAGCACGAGGTGCCCGCCCATGCGGTCGCCGGCGGCGAGCGACCGCTCGAGGTTCACCGGGGCCCCGGGGCCGAGCGCCCCGAGCGCCGTCCGCCGCAGCGTCTCCGGCACGGCGTCAGCGGCGAACCCGTCGGGGTCGAGCTCCACCACCGTGAGACAGCACCCGTTCACGGCGATGGACGAGCCGATCTCGGCGTCCTCCACGACCGTGCGCGCGGCGATGCGGATCCGGACCCCGTCGCCGACCGGGTCGACGGACCGCACCTCACCGAGCTCTTCGACGAGACCGGTGAACATCAGACGATCCGCCGGGGCGGTCGGGTGGACGTGGGGTGGTGCACGGTGCTCCTTCCCGTCCACGGGGCACGGGAGCACGGCACGACGACCGGCCGCCGCGCGGACGCGACGTCGGAGGCGTTGCCGTCCTCTCCCATCCGGACTGTCACCGTCGGCCCAGGGATCGCACCTGATCGGCCCCCGACGGATCGGGGGTTCGCGGGCTCGTCGGCCGGAGGCCGCATCACCGCCGGTCGGGAATTGCACCCAACCCCGAGGACGCTCGATTGTCGTTCGGTCGGACCCGCGCTGCGGCGACCCCGACGGTTCTGTGTCTGCGCCAGTGAACCACACCCGGGGCCCGGGGATTCCCACTCGGCGAGCTGGTCGTACCATCCCGGCATGTCCCGCTACGAGATCACGTCGTTCGCCCAGCTGCTGGAGCTCGACGAGCGCCGCGCGGACAGCTTCGTCGGTGTCGGCCCCGACTACCCGTGGGAGCGGGTGTACGGCGGACAGGTGATCGCGCAGGCGTTGCGGGCTGCGGCGTCCACCGTCCCCGACGGGTTCCGGCCGCACTCGGTGCACGCCTACTTCATCCGCGGCGGCGATGCGGACGAGCCCATCCGCTACGACGTCGACCGCCTGCGGGACGGGCGTTCCTTCGCGACGCGTCAGGTCGTGGCACTGCAGTCCGGCGGGGCGATCCTCAACCTCTCGGCCTCGTTCCAGGTGGACGAGCCCGACGCGGAGGACGTCCCCGTCTCGGTACCGGACCCGTCGGTGCCGATGCCCGAGGACCTGCCGGAGACGCCGTCGTGGGGTCCGCTGCTCCGGCGCCGGGTGGTCCCGGACCCGGGGGCGGGACGGGAGGCGGCCTGGCTCCGGCTGGTGGACGACCTGGGTGAGGACCCCGTCCTGCAGGCCTGCGGGCTCGCCTACCTCTCCGACGACATCCCCCTCGATGCCGCCCGCTCCCACCACCCGCTCATCGGCGGGGCGGACCCGGAGCTGCCCCACCTGTTCGCCAGCCTCGATCACGCCCTCTGGTTCCACCGGCCGCTGCGAGCGGATCGCTGGCACCTGCACGACCTCCGCGGTCTGGGGCTCGTGGGCAACCGCGGGTTGGCCATCGGCCAGGTCTTCGACGCCGACGGGCTCCACGTGGCGACGGTCGCCCAGGAGGCCCTGTTCCGGGTTCGACGCCCCTGATCCGACGGGCTCCGGGGGCGAAAACAGGCTGCGCCCCGACGAGGGGGGATCGGCGGGGCGCAGCAACGCTCGGTCGGTGGCTCCGGTCACCAGCCCAAGGGGGGAAAGGGCTGCTCTCCGGCGGTGTCGACGAGAGCGACACCGTGTGCACCACCCGAACGATTTGGGGGTGCCGCTAATTTAGCACTAAGTTCAGCAAACGCAACCCCGAACATCTGTGCCCTCGATCCTTCGACGGAGGGCGGCATGCGCGACGAGGAAGAACCGGAACGGTCACTGACGCTCGCCGAGGCGGCCGAGCGGCTTGGCGTGCACTACATGACGGCCTACCGGTACGTCCGGACGGGCCGGCTGGCGGCAGTGCGCGGCCCATCGGGGTGGCAGGTGCAGGAGGCCGACCTGGCGGCCCTCGCCCCGCCCGCAGGGGGTCGCCGTCGGGCGCCCGGCGAGCCGGACGGGTCGGCGAACACCGTGGTCGCGGTCGCCGACCGGCTCGTCCACGGTGACCGCCCGGGTGTCGTGGCGTTGGTGGAGCGGGTGCTCCTCGCCCGGACCGACCCCGTCGCCGTCTACCTCGAGGTCCTGGGGCCGGCGATGCGGCTGATCGGTGACCGCTGGGCGGCCGGTCACCTCTCCGTGGCGCAGGAGCACCGGGCGACCGTGTGCGCCCAGGAGGTGATCGGCCAGCTCGCCGGCCGGTTCGTCCGACGGGGACGCCGCCGGGGCGTCGTGGTGATCGGGGCCGCGCCCGGCGACACCCACGCGCTCCCCACCGCCCTGCTGCGCGAGGCCATGCGGGTCCGCGGGTTCGAGGTCGTCGACCTCGGGGCGAACGCGCCGGCGGAGGGCTTCGTCGACGCCGTCACCCTGTTCGGTCCCGTCCTCGCCGTCGGGGTGTGCGCGACCGCGTCGGGCACCGAGACCGGGGTCCGGGCCGTCGTCGACGCCGTGCGCTCGGGTCATCCCGGGACCGTCGTGTTCGCGGGAGGGGGCGCGATCCCCGATCACGCCCGGGCGGAGGAGCTCGGCCTCCCCGTCTACACCGCCAGCCCCGAGGCGGTCCTGCAGCTCCTGGACGACCTCGTCGCGTCGGCGGCGCGGCGCAGCGCGCAACGCCTGCAGCCCACCGAGGAGCCGCCGCCGTTGGACCTGGACGACGTCGTTCCGCCCCGCTGACCCGGCGTAGGCTCGCACCGGGCGCAAGCCGGGGGAGGGGGAGCGGTGGCTCGGGCGATCGTCGAGGGCCTGTTCGTGGTGGACGCCGAGGGCGTCCTGACGCTGCTCGGCGGCTACTCGCCGTCGAGCGGGCGGCACCACTTCCCCCGGAGCGAGGTGTGCCCGTACACGGGTGCGGACGACGTGGTCCCCGTCCGCCTCGCGGGGCACGGCACGCTCTGGGCGTGGACCGCGGTGACCGCCCGGCCCGCCGGCTACGCCGGCCCCGTGCCCTACGGGTTCGGCGTGGTCGAGCTGCCCGAGGGGTTGCGGGTGGTCGGGCGCATCACGGAGGCCGATCCCGAGCGGCTCTCCTTCGGCCAGCGGATGGTGGTGGTGGCCGAGGAGCTCCCGGGCGAGGACGGCGAGCAGGCCACGGTCTGGGCCTTCGCGCCGTCGTCGGAGGGTGGCGCATGACCGGGGCCACCGGCGTGGACGTCGTCGGCGTCGGGCTGCACCCCTTCGGCCGCTTCGACGACCGCACCGCCACGGACATGGGTGTGGTCGCCGTACGGCGGGCGCTGGCGGAGGCGGGTGTCGGCCGAGGGGACTTCCAGGCCGCCTTCTGCGCCACGGCCTACGGCGGCGTCGCGTCGGGGCACCGGGTGCTCGGTCGCCTCGGGCTGACGTGCGTCCCCATCGTCGACGTCGAGGCCGGCTGCGCCTCGGGTGGTGCGGCCCTGGGGCTCGCCGCCTCGGCCATCCGATCCGGCGAGGTCGCCTGCGCCCTCGTGTTCGGCGTCGAGAAGATGCCGAAGGGGTTGATCCGCAGCTCCTTCTTCGAGCCGTGGCAGGAGCAGGCGGGGTTCTCGGCGGCGCCCCCCTACTTCGCCCTGCGCGCCCAGCGGTTGCTGCGGGAGGCGGGCCTCACCGAGGACGACCTGGCGCGGGTCGTGGAGAAGAACCGGGCGCACGGCGTCCACAACCCCGATGCCATGTACCGCACCGCCGTGACCCGCGAGCAGGTCCTCGGCTCGCGCCTCGTGTGCGCACCCCTCAGGCTCTGGATGCTGTGCAGCCCCAACGAGGGCGCGGCCGCCGTCGTCCTGCGCCGCGCCGACACGGCCACTGCGGGGATCGAGCTCCTCGCCGCGTCGCTGCGGTCGCACCTGCCCGGCAGCGTGCTCGACGAGTCCACGCCCCTCGCGGGGATCGACGACACCGGGATCGTCCCACCCACCACCCTCGCCGCCGCCGACGCCTACGAGGCCGCCGGCCTCGGCCCCGACGACCTCGACGTCGTCGAGTGCCAGGACACCGACGCCGCCCGGGAGCTGCTCGCCTGGCAGGAGCTCGGGCTCTGCGCCCCCGGCGGACAGGCGGCTGCGCTCGCCTCGGGTGCCCACGCCCTCGGCGGCCGGCTCCCGGTGAACCCGTCCGGCGGCCTCCTCTCCAAGGGGGAGCCGCTCGGCGCCTCGGGGCTGGGACAGGTCGTCGAGCTGGTGCACCAGCTCCGGGGCGCCGCCGGCCCGCGGCAGGTCCAGGGTACGCAGGTCGCGCTCGCCCACACCATCGGCCGCGGCGCGAACGCGTCCGTCACCATCCTCCGACGCCGTTGATCGGCGGGCAGGTCGTTCCATGAGGCAGGTCGTTCCATGAGCATCCCCGTGCACCCCGACGAGCTGGCCGCTGCCGCCGACGGCCGTGGTGACGCCTACGTCGTCACCACGGGTGCCGACGGTCGGGCCCACGTGAGCCACCAGGCCGTGCGGTTCGACGGACCGACCGTCCGCTGCTCCCCGGGTCGTTCGTCGCTGCGCAACGCCGGCACCGGCGGGCCGGTCGTGCTGCTCTGGGCGCAGGGGTCCGACGGGTACAGCCTCATCGCCGACGGCGACGGTGCCGAGGAGCCCGACGGGGTGCTCGCCGTGGCCGTCACGCGCGCGGTGCTGCACCGGCCCGCGCCGCCGGCAGCGGGATAGCGTCGCCGCCCGTGACCGCAGCGGAACCGATCCCCGCCGGACCCGTCTTCCACTCGGACGGGCCGCTCCTCGTGCCCACCGAGCTCGCCACCGGGCCGTGGTTCCCCAACACCCAGCACGGCGGCGCAGTCGCCGCCCTCGTCGCCCGGGCGGTGGAACGACTCCCGACCGCCCAGCCCATGCAGCTCACCCGCCTGACCCTCGACCTGTCGCGCCGGGTGCCGCTCGAGCCGATCCGGGTCGATGCCGAGATCCTGCGGGACGGGTTGCGGGTCCAGGCGGTCGCCGTCACCGTCAGCCACGACGGCGAGACCGTCGCGCGTGGGACGGCGCTGCGCCTCCGCGAGGGCGAGGACGTGGTGCCACCCGAGGAGGTGCCCCCTCCCTGGCCCGAGGACGCGCCGCCGCCACCGCCGGAGGAGGCGGCCCCGTGGCGGATCGCCTCGGAGCTCGTGGACTTCATCCGGTGCTTCGACGCCCGCCGGGTCGGCGACGTGGTCCCCGGCCGGGGGACCACGTGGCTGCGGTTCCTGCCGACGCTGGTGGACGACGAGCCGGTGAGCCCCACGGTCCGGCTCGCGGCGACCTGTGACTTCGTGATGAGCGCGGCGGGCATGCTCGGTGGCCGGTACACGGCGGCCAACCCCGACCTCACCGTCTACGTCCAGCGGCTCCCGATCGGCCCCTGGGTGTGCCTGCAGTCCGTCGCCCGGGTCGACGGGCGCGGCATCGGCCACTCGGAGGCCACCGTGTCGGACACGACGGGCCGGATCGGCAGGGCGCTCAAGAACGTGCTCGTCGACCGGCGCTGAGGGCCGCGCCGCTACCGTCGCTGCCGTGGATCCCGAGGCGCTGCCCCGACCGTCGGATCGCCGCCTCGCCGTCCGGCTCACCGCCGACGCCCTGCGGCACGTCCGGCGCGGCCACCCCTGGGTCTTCGACGCGTCGATCGTCTCCGTCTCCCACGAGGGCGCTCCCGGCGACCTCGCCGTGGTCTTCGACGCCGATCGGCGGTTCGCCGCGATCGGCCTGTACGACCCCGCGTCCCCGATCCGGCTCCGGATCCTCCACCAGGGCCGTCCGGTCACCATCGACGCCACCTGGTGGCGCCGGCGCATCGCCGAGGCCGTGGCCCGTCGGGCCCCGCTGGCGGAGGACCCGGGCACGACCGCGTACCGCTGCGTCCACGGGGAGAACGACGGGCTGCCCGGCCTCGTCGTCGACCGCTACGACCGCACGGTCGTGCTCGCCCTCCACAGCGCGGCCCTGCTGCCCCACCTCCCCGTCCTGGTCGCCGCTATCGCCGACGTCCTCGATCCGGAACGGGTGGTGCTCCGGTTCGCCCGGACCGTCACCCGAGGGGACACCTTCGGGCTCGTCGACGGCGAGGTCCTCGCCGGATCCGTGCCCGAAGGGCCGATCCCGTTCCTCGAGCACGGCCTGGCCTTCGACGCCGACGTCCAGCACGGGCAGAAGACCGGCGCCTTCCTCGACCAGCGGGAAAACCGGGCGTTGGTGGGGGAGGCCTCGGCCGGCGCCCGGGTGCTCGACGTGTTCTGCTGCTCGGGCGGGTTCTCGGTCCACGCCGCAGCGGGCGGCGCCCGCCTCGTCCACGCCGTGGACCGCAGCCCGGCGGCCATCGAGACGACCCGACGTGCGCTCGAGCGCAACCGTGACCGCCCCGCCGTGGCGGCGTGCGAGGTCCGGACCACGGTGGGGGACGCCTTCGCCGAGCTCGAGGCGCTCCGGGCGCAGGGGGCGCGCTTCGACGTGGTCGTCGTGGACCCGCCGTCGTTCGCGCACAAGCAGGCGGACGTCCCCGGCGCCCTGCAGGCCTACGGGTCCCTGACCCGACTCGCCCTCGGCGTGCTCCGGCCGGACGGTCTGCTGGTCCAGGCGTCGTGCTCGAGCCGGGTCTCCGCCGACGCGTTCACCGCAGCGGTGGAGGGTGCGGCGCGCGCGGCCCGACGTCCGCTCGACGTGGTCCGACGGACCGGGCAGCCGATCGACCATCCGGTGGGGTTCCCGGAGGGCGCCTACCTGAAGGCGGTCTTCGCCCGGGTCCCCGGCTGAGCGACGGCCTCGTCAGCGGGAGGCGACGACGTCGGACGACTCGTCGTCGAACGCACCGTCGCCGAGGAGCTCGGCCTCGAGGAGCTCGGCCTCGAGCAGGTCCTCGTCGGTCGGCTCGTCCATCTCCGTGAGGGACCGGCCCTCCCGGGCCGCAGCCACGACGGATCGGCGCATCATCGCGGGAGGCGGGTAGCCGAGCCGGGCGCGATCCTCTTCCGTCTCCCCGCCCCACATCCCGAACTCACGGCCTTCCCGTCCGGCGTTCCGGCAGGTCTCCATCACCGGGCAGACGCTGCAGTAGGCGTTCGCGAGGGCCTCGCGCCGGGCGCGCCGACCGGGACGCTCGCGCGGGGTCCCGAAGAACAGCGCCGTCTTCCCCGTGCACAGGGCTCGCTCGGTCCACGTCCGGTCGTCCACGGACCCTCCTCTGGTGGTGGTCTGCCGGTTGTCCGGCCCCAACCCGCTCGGTGGATGCAACATTCCGGTGCGACATCGGTCACCGCTCGCCCCGGGCCCTTCCGGCGAACCGGAGCAGCCGCGGGGCATGCTGGAGCGATGGCCAACCGTGAGCTCGTCGTCCTGGGCACGGCGAGCCAGGCACCGACGCGGTACCGGAACCACAACGGCTACCTCCTGCGCTGGGACGAGCTGGCCCTGCTGTTCGACCCCGGCGAGGGGACCCAGCGGCAGTGCACCCTCGCGGGGGTCGCCCTCCCCAGGGTCACGCACATCTGCGTCACCCACTTCCACGGCGACCACTGCCTCGGCCTCCCCGGGGTGCTGCAGCGCATCCACGGCGCCGGCGTGGCGCGGGAGCTCCCCGTGTTCCACCCGGTCGAGGGTGCCTCGTGGTTCGACCGACTCCGCCATGCGTCGATCTTCGAGGAGGTCACGCCCGTGGTCGGCGTGCCCGTCGTCGCCGACGGCGTGGTCGCCGACCTGGGCAAGGGGCGGACCCTGACCGCCC
Source organism: Acidimicrobiales bacterium (assembly GCA_040382135.1). Taxonomy (GTDB): domain Bacteria; phylum Actinomycetota; class Acidimicrobiia; order Acidimicrobiales; family JBEIGA01; genus JBEIGA01. The sequence continues at coordinate 1,576 of JBEIGA010000013.1, read as the reverse complement.
GCCGGCTCGACCACCGGGTGCCATCGGTGGGGTACCGCGTCGACGAGCCCGACCGGACGGTGCTCGATCCGGAGCGGCTCGACGCCATCGGGCTCTCCGGCCCGCCGGTCGGCGAGCTCCGGCGTTCCGGGAGCACGGTGGTGGACGGCCGCGTCGTCACGATCGAGGAGGTGGGCACGGTCCGCCACGGGCAGTCGATGGCGTTCGTGATGGACACGCGGCTCTGCGACGGCGCGGTCGCCCTCGCCGAGGGCGTGGACCTGCTCGTGTGCGAGTCCACCTTCCTCGACGCCGACCAGGACATGGCCACCGCCTACGGGCACCTCACGGCACGGCAGGCGGCGACGCTCGCACGTGAGGCCGGCGCCCGACTCCTCGTGCTCACCCACTTCTCGCAGCGCTACCCCGACAGCCGGGTGTTCCTCGAGGAGGCGGCGGCCGTCTTCCCCGACGTCGTCGTGGCGGCCGACCTCGACGTCGTGCCCGTGCCGCTGCGTCGGCGCGGCGACCGCCCGGGCCTGCCGTCCGAGGGCTGACGTCCCGGGTGGAAGACTCGTCGCCATGACCGTGCCTCCCCCCGTGACCGACCTCCCCGTCTGGGGCCGGCTCCGCCTGCACGCCGAGCTGCTCCGACCCGTCCACCTGCGCCGGCTGTTCGCCGCGGACCCCGATCGGGCCGAGCGGATGTGCGCCGAGGCCGACGGTTGGTACCTCGACTACGCGAAGCACCGCATCGACGCCGAGGGCATGGCGCTGCTGCTCGAACTGGCCGAGGCCGTCGACGTCAGGGGGCACCTCCAGGCGATGGTGGCGGGCGAGCGCATCAACCTCACCGAGGACCGCGCCGTCCTCCACACCGCGCTCCGGGCGCCGGTGGGGACGAGTGTCGTCCTCGACGGTCACGACGTCGTCCCGGACGTGCACGCCGTGCTCGACGCCATGGAGGACTTCGCGGGGCGTGTCCGGTCGGGCGCCTGGCGGGGCGCGACGGGCCGGCCGATCCGCACCGTCGTCAACATTGGGATCGGCGGCTCGGACCTCGGGCCGGCGATGGCGGTCGAGGCGCTGGCACCGTGGACCGACGCCGACCGGTCGCACCGCTTCGTCAGCAACGTCGACGGCGCCGACATCGCCGGCGTCCTGCGCACCTGCGATCCCGAGACCACCCTCGTGGTGGACAGCTCCAAGACCTACACCACGCTCGAGACCCTGACCAACGCCCACACCGCCAGGGACTGGTTGGTGGGCGCGCTCGGCGACGAGGACGCCGTGGCCCGGCACTTCGTGGCGGTGTCCACGAACCGCGAGGCCGTGACCGCCTTCGGGATCGACCCGGCCAACATGTTCGGCTTCTGGGACTGGGTCGGCGGCCGCTACTCGATGGACTCGGCGATCGGCCTGTCCCTGATGCTCGCGGTCGGCGCCGACGCCTTCCGGGAGATGCTCGACGGCTTCCTGTAGATCGACGAGCACGTGCTGGACGCGCCCTACGAGCGCAACGTGACGGTGCTGATGGCCCTGCTCGGCATCTTGTACGCCTGATTCCTCGACGAGGAGACCCTCGCCGTGGTCCACT
>JBEIGA010000012.1:0-26146 GCA_040382135.1 Acidimicrobiales bacterium | reverse complement strand
GCGGTCGAGGATGCTGATGCGATCGGTGGTGGTCTCGTGCTCCGCGGCCACGAACCAGGTGTCCCAGGGGACCTCGACACCGAGCTGGGCAAGCCCGACGCGCACCTCGGGCCGGTTCAACAACTCGGCGGCGAGGCGGGCGTTCGGGCCACCGGCGTTGCCCGCGCACGCCCCGCAGTTGAGGGCGGCTCGGAACGGGTTGTTCTCGTGCCGGCTCGCGTGCCCGCACAGGACGACGAGCCGACCGAAGCCCCGGACGAGCCCCATGGCGCGGAGCAGCCCGGCCGCCAGAGCGGGGTCGGCGTCGGGGAGTGCGAGGTTCGTCGGCAGCTCCGGTCGCAACCGCGCCCGGACACCCCGCCGCAGCCGCGCGACCGTCGACGGTGCCAGGGTGCGACCCGCCGCCACCAACCCTGAGAACACGCCCCCCGCCTCGGCCATGGAGAAGGCGGACGGTTGGTGGGCGGCGGCGTGGTAGGCCGCGCCGGCGGCACCACCGATCTCCTCCGAGGTCTCGTTGCGCCGGATCGCCGGCGCGGCGTCCGGCCGTTCGGCGATGACCGTCTCGGCAACGGTCATCCGCGGGTCGAGGATGATGGGGCAGGCCTGGACGGCATGGTCCCGGTCGAGGGTCTGCACGGCCACCGGCAGGCCGAAGAAGCCGGCGAAGCCGATGGTCTCGAGGTCCTGCGCCTCCTCGAGGTGGCGGCGCAACCCCTCCGACCGGGGATCGATGCAGCACACGATCTGCGCCCGGGGCCGCTCGACCGCCGGGCCGGCGTCCGTCCGGCCCAGCCGCCCGACGAAGCGGGCGCGGTGGCCGAGCTCGAGCGCCTCCTGCCAGACGAGGCCCCGCTCCTCGACGGGGAACCGGGCCAGCCGGTGCGCGATCTGGGCGACGGCGCCGGTGACCGGTTCGTTCCTCGCCGAACCGAGGAGGTGGACGACGAGCGCTGCGGCCCGGACCTCGGGGCTCGGGCCGGGCCCCGTCGACGCGGGGCCGGCGAGCAGCGCGACGCGTGCGGCGTCGACCGACGGGTGCCCCTCCACGGCGGCGTGCTCGTAGGCAAGCCGGACGGTGACGTACCCGAGCAACTCGTCGGCGTCGCGGGCCAGGACCGACGACCAGCCGGGGAGGCGCGACAGGTGGGCGAGCAAGTGGTCGCGATGGTGGTCGACCGGGATGGCGAGCCGCTCGAGGAGCACGGTCGCCGCCTCCTCGGCCGACACCGGCAGGGACGCGGCAGCCCGCGCTGCGGCACGACCGCCGAACGAGCGGAGGCCGGCGTCGTGTGCAGCGGCCGCCCGCCACGAGGACCAGAGCGACCGGCGCCCGTCACCGGAGGCCGGTGCGAGCCCGGCGAAGGCGAGCCCGCACCAGGTGGCCACGTGGTGGTCGACGAGCCCGGAGAGGTCGCTGCCGGACCGCTCGTCGACAAGCTCGACGAGCGTGCGCGCCGTCCGGCCGGGCGCCGGGGAGGACGGTCCCTCCAGCAGATCCGCCAGCAGGAGCTCCTCGGTGGTGATCGTGCGACCTCCGACGACGACCGGCGCTGCGACGAGCAGGCTCGTGCACCGGCGGGCGACGGCGAGCCGGAGGTCCCGCGGTCGGATCCGGCCGGCGGCGTAGAGGTCCCGGTACTCCTGATCGGGGAGCAGCCCGCGCACCCCGAGCACGGCACCGGCCGCGGCGAGCGCGTCGCCGAAGGGACGATCCTCCAGATCCCGCAGGGGGTTGATCGTGACGAACCCCGCGAGGGGACGGCTGGCCGGGATGCGCCGGGCGGCGAGGTCGAGGTCGACCCGCAGACGGGGCCGGGTGGTCAGGCTGCTCGCCATACGGCATCGATCCTCTGCTGCGACCCGGCAGTGCCGGAGGTGGACCGGACGGTGACCGAGGATCCGCCGCCGGAGCGCACCACGCCCGCATCCGCGTCTGATGGCGAACGGTCCAGTGCTGTCCGCTCAGGCGGGTGGGCGAGGGACACCACGCGGCTCCAGGCTCGGCGGCCCGGAGCGGTCCGGGTGCCGGCGGACGTCCCGAGGAGCAGCCATCCGAGCGCCGAGACCGCGACGACCCCGACCGCGGCCGCCGTCGCACCCGGAGCGGCGAGGTGGGGCGCTCCCAGCACGTCGTCCTCCACGACGGTCACGGCCGCCAGGTAGACGGGTGCGGCCAGCGCCACGAGCAGGACCGACGGGACCGCCGTGCGCGCCTGTCGGGTCGCCGCGACGTGCGCCGCCCCGACCGCGATCGCGGCCGCGGGGAAGGCCACCATCACGAGGCCGGGGCCGGTCGTGGCGCCCGGGGGATCGAGCACCACCAGGGAGAGCCCGACGGCACCGACGCCCACCCCTGCGCCGATCAGCGCGTGGCGCAGCCGCACCCGGTGATGGACGTGGCGGCGAGCGGTCCGGTCGACGATGCCACCGGCACCGAGGAACAGGTTCGCCTTGTACATGCCGTGGGCGAGGAGGTGGACGACGGCAGGACCGATCAGGCCGAGCGCCGCCTGCACCACCATGAAGCCCATCTGCCCCGTGGTCGACCAGACCAGGGCGCCCTTGACGTCGGGCCGCGTCCGCGCGGCAGCGAGGGCGACCACCATGCTGACGGCACCGATGCCGACGGCGAGCAGCGTCGCGAGGGTGGACTCGCGCAGGGTGGGGGAGAGGCGCACGAGCAGGATGCCGCCGCCGTTCACGACGCCTGCATGCAGCAGCGCGGAGACCGGTGTGGGGGCGTGCAACGTGCCGGCGAGCCACCGGTGGGCCGGGAGCAGCGCCCCACGGGTCACCGCGGCGACGGCGGCGAGGCCGCCGACCACGCCGGCGATCGCGGTCTCCCCGGAGACGACCGCTCCCTGGGCGCCCTCGGCGAGGGGCAGCCGACCACCCCAGGCCACGGTGGCGACCGCCGCGGCCCCGAACAGGGCCAGATCACCGACCGCAAAGCGGACTGCCGCCCGCCGGGCCGCCAGCCGGTTCGCGCCACGGCCGTCGTGGCGGATCAGCGACACGGTTGCGACGCTGACGAGCGACCAGGCAGCGGCGAGCACCCAGAGGTCGGCGGCGAAGGCAACCGCCACGGTCGCCGCGGCCAGCAGCGACGCGCCTGCGGCGAAGCGACCCGCCGCCGGGTCGCAGGCCAGGTACCTACGGGCGTACGCCAGCACCATGCCCGTCATCCCGAGGACGAACACCGCGAGCAGTGCGCCGAGCCGATCCGCGGCGAGGACCGGCCGGCCGTCGAGCTCCAACGCCGTGCCCGGAGCGTCGGCGAGGGCACGGACGAGCAGGGCCACCGCGGCCGCCAGCGCGAGCACCACGGCGGGGGGGACCAGGCCCGTCGCACGCGCCGGACGCAGCGACGCGGCCACGCCGGCGACCACCGGGGCGAGGAGGACGACGAGCAGGAGTGCAGGCGCGAAACTCACGTGCACGTTCTAACAGAGGAAATATATTTCGGCAATCCTCTGCGGGTAGTTATCGGGGCGGCATCAGATGCCGAGCGCCTCCCGCGTCCGGTCGAGCTCGACCGGGTCGACCGTGGTCGGGACGAGGAAGCACTCGTCGCAGCCGGCCGCCGCCATCGCGTCGACGGCGGCACGCACCGCCTCCGGCGTGTGCGTCGCCATCATCGAGGCCACGCCCTTCGCCAGGTCCTCGCCGAAGATCCGCATGTAGTCGTAGGCGTAGCCGCGCAAACGGTCCTCCGCCCCGTCGCCGAGGGCGTACCAGAGGCTGGCCGAGATGTGCGGCGCATCCGTCCGTCCGGCCGCAGCCCACGCTGCGCGGATCCGCTCGACCACGCCGGCGACGCCCTCCGGGGTCACCGCCATGACCGTGGACCCGTCGTCGACACCGACCGCCCACTGCGCCGCCCGCGCCAGCGCTTTCGGCCCCATCACGCCCGCGACCAGTGGCGGGCCTCCCGCCTGGACGGGCGGCGGGCCCACCGGATCCGCCCCGTCGAAGGGCGGCTCGCCCGTCCAGATCCGGCGCATGGTCTCGACCTGCTCGTCCATCCGGGCCCAGCGGCGAGCCGTCGAGGCGCCCACGGCGCGGTAGTCGTGCTCCCGACCACCGACGCCGAGACCGACGGTGAGCCTCCCGTCGGAGAGACGGTCGACCGAGGCGAGGTCCTTCGCCGTCTGCACGGCGTCGTGCGCCGGCAGGATCACGATGGTCGTCCAGAGCCGCACCCGCTCGGTCAGCGCCGCGGCGGCGGACAGCTGCACCAACCAGGCGTGCGACGTGTAGGTGATCCGCTCCGGGACCGCGAGCGACGACCACGGGCCCTCGTCGACCTTCCGACACCAGGCGAGGATCTCCGCCCGGCCGTGGGGGAGCATGGTGGGGAGCGTCATCGCGAGGTCCATCGGCCCATGATCCCACCGGCGGGAGACCGACGCCGCGTCCGACCCGGGCGGTCCTACGCTCCCTCCGTGACGTCCGCCGGCCAGCCCTCGTTCGTCAAACGGATGTCCGAGCGCGGCCGGTCGATCCGGTCGTCCACGACGGAGCGGTTCGAGCGGCTCGAGGCCGCGAACCTGCTCGTGCGACTCGGCGCGGACTTCGTCCGCCGGTATCTGCGCACGAACGCGGGCCTGCTCGCCGGCAGCCTGGCCTACCGGATCTTCCTGGTGCTCGTGCCGGCGGCCCTCGTCATCGTGGCCGTCGCCGGCTCCGCCTACAGCCAGGGGGTCGACCTCGAGGGGGAGGTCGGCGACGAGATGGGGTTGGGAGAGGCGCTCGCCCGGTCGATCGCGACTGCGGGCAAGGACGCCGGAAACGGGTGGCAGGTCGTCCTCACGATCGGTGTCCTCGGCCTTCTCACGGGTGCCTCCTCGCTCTACTCCGCCATGCACCGGAGCTACGCCCAGGTGTGGGAGATCCCGCCGAACACGGTGCGGCGGACCACGAAGGCCCGCGCACGGTTCATGGGCGGGTTCGTGGTGTTCCTGGTGTTGCTGTGGTTCCTCGCATGGGTGCGGCGCGTCGGTCCCGTGCTCGGGCTCACCGGCGCCCTGCTCATCGTCGTCGCAGCCCTCGCCCTCCTGGTCGCGCTGTCAGCGGCCCTGCCCCACCGCGCATCGGATCCCCTCCACCTGCTGCCGGGAGCCGTGGTGGGCGGGATCGCCGTCATCGGGCTGCAGGTGTTCACCGCGGTCTGGGTGCCGAGGCAGCTCGAGAACTACTCGAACACGTACGGCACGATCGGCGTGGCCGTCGCCCTGCTCGTGTACCTGGCGATCCTCGGCAACGTGCTCATCCTCGTGCCGCTGGCAAACGCCACCTGGTGGGACCACGTGAGCGCGGAGCGGACGCCCGAACCGGTCGACCGGTTCCTCGGCCGCCTCCGCGAACGGCTCCCGTTCGGCACGCCCGGCGAGGACGCAGCCCCCGAGCCCCCTCAGCGGTCCGAGCCTCAGACGTAGAGCTCGTCGATCACGTCCGCGTGACGCTCGATCACCACGTTGCGCTTCACCTTCAGCGTCGGCGTCATCTCCCCGCTCGCGACGGTGAACTCGCTGGGCAGGATCCGCCAGCGCTTGATGCCCTCGACCCGAGCGTGGCCGGTGTTCACCTCGTCCACCCCGCGGCCGATGGCGTCGAGCAGCTCGGGGTCGTGGACGAGGGCCTCGGTCGCCCCGAGCTGCCGGCGGTGGTGCGCCCACTCGGCCACCGCTTCGCCGTCGAGCGTCAGCAGGGCGACGAGGTAGGGACGACCCTCGCCGACCACCACGGCCTTGGCGACGAGCGGGATCATCTCGAGCCTGCTCTCGAGCTCCTGAGGGGCGATGTTCTTGCCCGACGACAGGATGATCAGGTCCTTCTTCCGGCCGACGATCGTCAGGTAGCCGTCCTCGTCGAGCGTCCCGAGGTCACCCGTGGCCATCCACCCGTCCGGGGAGACGAGCTTCTCGGAGGCGGCGGGGTCCTTGAAGTAGCCGAGGCACACGCTGCCCCCGCGGACCAGGATCTCCCCGTCCTCGGCGATCCGGAGCTCGAGCCCGGGGAGTGCCGGCCCCACGGTGCCGATCCGGATGGCGCCGGGGGGGTTCAGGGTGGCGGGACCGCAGTCCTCGGTCTGCCCCCACACCTCGCAGACGTTGAGCCCCAGCGCGGCGAACCACCGGAGCCGGTCCGGGTGGATGGGGGCTGCCCCGGAGACGAGGATCCGGGCCTGGTCGAGGCCCAGGTTCCTCCGGACCGATCGCCCCAGGGTGTGGTCGAGCACCGCGTGCTCCACCCGTTCGACGGCGCTGAGGCCGTCGGCCGCAGCCATCGCCCGGTTGCCGAGCGCCAGGTACTGCTCCAACAGGGCCCGGACCGGTGCCGAACCGGCGGCGACCTTCCCGGTGATGGCGTCCATCAGCTTCTCCCACACGCGCGGGACCGCGAAGAAGAGCGTCGGCCGGCAGGCCTGGAGGTCGTCGGGCACGGTGGCCAGGCTGCGGGCGAACCAGGTCTCCCCGCCGATGGCGAGCTGGGCGAAGTGGCTGACGGTGCGCTCGGCGATGTGGCTCAGCGGGAGGAACGACAGGAAGCGGTCGTCGGGCCCGGCGGGGACGACGCGCAGCACCGCCCCGATCGTGAACAGCACGTTGGCATGGCTGAGCATCGCCCCCTTGGGCGGACCGGTGGTGCCGCTCGTGTAGACGAGGGTCGCGAGGTCGTCGCGGCGGAGCGACGCCCGCCGCTCCTCGAGCGCACCCGGAGCACGGGCGGCGTGGAGATCACCCTCCTCCGCGAAGCCGTCCAGCTCGACCACGAACACCTCGTCGAGGCCGGCGCCGCCACCGAAGAGCACCACCCGCTCGAGCGCGGGCAGCTCGTGCCGTCGGAGCAGCACCTTCGCGAGCTGCTCGGCGTCCTCGACGAACACGAGCCGCGCCTCGCTGTGCCCGAGCAGGTACCCGATCTGGGAGGACGAGCTGGTGGGGTAGCACGGCACCGTGACCCCGCCCGCCGTCATGATCGCGAGGTCGGCGATGTGCCACTCGGGCCGGTTGCCGGAGAGGATGCCCACGCGTTCGCCGGGCTGCAGGCCGAGGGCGAGGAGCCCTGCGCCGATCCGGTCCACCTGCTCGGCGTAGGCACGCCAGGTGATCGCCTCCCAGTCGTCACCGACCCGCCGGCGCAGCGCCGGGCGGTCCGGGTGCTCTCGGGCGTTGGTACGGAGCAGATCGGGGAGGGATCGGGCGTTCTCCACCCGATCGAGCACTGCGGTCGTCGTGGCGTCCATGCGCGCATCCTGCAGATGCGGCGGACGGGTTGGCAGGGTCCTAGGACACGCTTCCTCGGCGGACGGCCTCCATCGCGTCGCCGAGGTGGCGGATGCGGTCCCGGTCGAGGTGGTCGAGGAAGTAGCGCCGCACGCCCTCGACGTGGTCGGGGGCCGCAGCCTCGATGGCCGCCCGGCCGGCCGGCGTGAGCACGGCGAGGGTGACCCGCCGGTCGTCCGTGGAGGCCTCGCGGGCGACGAGACCCCGACGGGCCATGGAGTCGATGCGGCGGGTGAGGCCGCTCGGGGAGAGGTGGAGCGCAGCGGCGAGGTCGCACATCCGCATCGCCGCGCCCGGCGCCTCGGACAGGTTCACGAGGACGCCGTAGTCGCCGTCGTCGAGACCGTGCCGCTGCAGGTCGACGAGCAGCTGCGCCTGGACCGCCGTGAAGGCCTCGACCAGGCCTCGCCAGGCTCGCATCTCGTCCTCGTCCAACCAACGGGCCACCGCCCGACCGTACACCGGAAAATCCTCGATGCAACTGTTGTGGACGCAAGTATCCTCGATACATTGCGTCCGCAACTAACCACACCCGCCATCCCGGAGGATCCCGCCATGAGCACCACCACCTCGCCCCTGCAGGACATCGCCGTCGGCACCTGGAACGTCGATCCGTCCCACTCGACGGTCGGGTTCGTCGCTCGCCACCTGATGATCAGCAAGGTCCGGGGCACCTTCACGGCGTTCAGCGGCACCGTCGAGATCGCCGAGGACCGGCTCGCCTCGACCGTGACCGCCTCCGTCGAGATGGCGTCGGTCCAGACCGGCGACGAGGGCCGGGACGGCCACCTCCGCACCGGCGACTTCTTCGACGTGGAGCAGTACCCGAACATGACGTTCGTGAGCACCGGCATCCGCCCGGACGGCGACGACTTCGTGCTCACCGGCGAGCTGACGATCAAGGGCGTGACCCGCAGCGTCGAGTTCGCGCTGGAGTACGAGGGCGCGAGCACCGACCCGTGGGGCAACCGGAAGATCGGCTTCAGCGCCGAGACCGAGATCAACCGCAAGGACTTCGGCCTCGAGTGGAACGTAGCGCTCGAGACCGGCGGCGTCCTCGTGGGTGAGAAGGTCAAGATCCAGCTCGACATCCAGGCCGTGCAGGCCTGAGGCGTGGCCACCTGACGCGTGCGGGCCGGTCGGCGCCGGGGGTCAGTACACCCACACCTCGGCGCCGATCGGCATCGCGCCGCTCGCCCACAGGATGTCCATCGCCGGGTTGGTCAACCGCACGCACCCGTGCGAGGCGGGTTGGCCCGGGACGCTCGGCGAGCCATGGAAGGCGATGCCGTCGGGGTGGAAGTACTTGGGCCGGTACAGCCTGCCCAACGCGCCGTCACGGACGCCGTCGTACTGCCGGGTGATGCGGAACCGGCCGGGCGGCGTGTCGGCCAGGTAGCGGCGACCGTCGTGCCAGTAGGGCTGTTCGGTCCCGGTGGACGTGTTGAACACCCACACGGTGCGCCCGTCCTTCGCCCACAGGACCAGCTGACGTGCCTTGTCCACCTCGAACACCGTGCCCGACGTCGAACGGGGCCGTGGCCGTGGCGCGAAGGCCGTCGCCGCGAGTGTGCCTGCGTCGGCGACCCCGGTGCGTTCGAGCCCCCAGGTCTTCTGGAACGCCATCACCGCCTGCTGGGTGAGGAGCGTGTAGCGGCCGTCGATCGGACCGACCCAGTAGCCGATGGTCTCGAGCCGGCGTTGCAGGTCGGCCACCGCCGCGCCCTGGTCACCGGGCCGCAGCGACTCGACGGGACGCTCGTAGACGAGGCGGGTCTCGGCCCGCTCCACCGACGAGCCGTCCCACGCCAGGACCGTCACCTCGACCCCGGCGCTCGCGCCCTGGGGGACGCCCTCCGGGCTGCCGGTGGGGACGAAGACGAGGCTGTCGGCGAAGTCGCCCGCGTCGACCGCGCCCGGGAGACGTCGTCCGGCCACCGTCACCACGACGGTGGACGCCTCGGCGACGACCGGTCGGTCGAGGGTGAGGGTGATCGCCTCGAGGGCCCGGGTGGGGACGCCGGCGGGCGGGTTGGACGATACGACCGACAACCCAGGACGGCCCGCTGCCTCCGGTGAGGCCAGGAACGCGTAGGCGATGAAGGGTCGCGGGACACCCGCGGCGGTGACGGCCGTGAAGTGGGCGAGCCCGGCAGCATCGGCGTCCCGTCCGAGGACGTCGAGGTACAAGGACCGCACCCACGCGTCCGCAGTGCCCCCGGCCCGGGCGACGTACTCGTCCGAGCCGTACAGCAAGGCCCGCACGATGGTGCCGGTGGAGCCCCGGGTCAACCACGCAGCCAGCCACGCGAGGCCGCCCTCGTCCGGCTCACGCCCCAGGACCGAGCGGTACGCCTCGGCCACGACCCACCGACGGTGCTCCGCGGTGCCGGCGAGCGCAGCGAGCACCGACCGGGGATCGACGGCGGCGACGCTCGTCCAGTACGCCGAGCCTGCCGGATCCGCCGGCCGTCCCAGCAGGCCTCGGTACGCAGCGTCGACGAACGCTGCAGGGTCGGCCACCGCTGCGGACACGTCCGTCGAGGAGACGATCGGGCCGGCACCGGCGGCCGTCGGCCGGACGACGCCCGGCACACCCGACCCGGTGCTCACGATCGCGGCGGCGACGAGGCTGGAGGCGACCGCAGCAGCGGCCAGTCGGTTGGGCACGGTTGCTCCCGGAGGACGACGGACCCGTCCATGGTGGCAAAGCCGGCGCCGTCTGCACCGTCAGCAGGTACGCCGGCGTCCGGTCACCCTCAGCGTGGGTCGTCCGCGAGGATCCGGCCATCGGCGATGGTGACCGTCCGGGTGAGGCGGAGGTGCTCGAGGAAGGCCCGGTCGTGGGTCACCACCAGCAGGGTGCCGTCGAAGCCGTCGAGCGCCGACTCCAGCTGCTCGATCGCCGGCAGGTCGAGGTGGTTCGTGGGCTCGTCGAGCACGAGGGTGTTCACCCCGCTCGTCTGGAAGGCGGCGAGCACGGCCCGCGTCCGCTCGCCGGGGGAGAGGGCGCCGGTCGGCCGGCCGACGTGCAGGCTGCCCAGCCCGAACTTCGCCATCGTCGAGCGGGCCTGCTCCACCGACACGCCGGTCTCCTCGAGGAACGCCTCGAGGAGCGTCGCCCCGCCGCTGAACCGTCCGCGCCCCTGGTCGAGGCGGCCCATCACGACCGACGGCCCCACCCGACCGGTGCCCGAGGACAGGGGCAGCTCGCCGAGGAGGGCACCGAGGAGGGTGCTCTTCCCCGATCCGTTGGGCCCCAGGAACGCAACGCGCTCGCCGGCACCGATCGTGAGGTGCACCGGGCCGAGGCGGAACGCACCCCGGTGGACCTCCGCCCCCGCCAGTTCGGCGACCAGATCGCCGCTGCGCGCGGCTCCGGCGATCGTGAAGCGCAGCTGCCAGCCCTCCCAGGGCTTCTCGACCACGTCGAGACGGTCGATCGCCCGGTCGGTGCGGCGTGCCCGGGCGGCGAGCTGTTCCGAGCGCTCCATCCGGAAGGCCCGGCCGACCTTGTCGTTGTCCCGGGGGCGCCGCTCCTTCGCGACGCCCTTGGTCGCCCACTCGCGCTCCGTGCGGGCCCGCTGGGTCAGCCGGTCGCGCCGATCGACGTACTCCGCGTGGCGCTCCTCGGCGTGGCGACGCGCCGTGGCTCGGGCGTCGAGGTAGGCCTCCCACCCGCCGTCGAACCGGGCGGCGGTGCGGTGGTGCTCGTCGATCTCGACCACCGACGTCACCACCCGCTCGAGGAAGCGGCGGTCGTGCGACACCACCGCGAGCGCCGCGTCGGTCCCCAGGACGAAGGCCTCGAGCAGGGCGAGACCGTCCAGGTCGAGATCGTTTGTGGGCTCGTCGAGCAACAGGACGTCGAAGCGGGAGACGAGCAGGGCGGCGAGCCCGACCCGGGCCTGCTGACCGCCCGAGAGTCGGTCGGCGACACGGTCGACGATGGCGGCGTCGAGCCCCACCCGCGGGAGGGTCTCGGCAAGGCGCACCTCGAGGTCGGCGGCGCCGATGGCCAGCCAGACCTGCAGGGCCGTGGCGTAGGCGTCGTCCGCTCCCGGAGCACCGGCGGCCAGGCCGTGGGTGGCCTCCTCCAACGCCGCCGTGGCGGCCGTGACGCCGAGGCGCCGGGCCACCAGTTCGCCGACCGTCTCGCCGGGTGCGGGGGCGAGCTCCTGCCCCAACAGCCCGACCGTCAGATCGGCGGGTGCCCGGACGACCACGCCAGCGGACGGCACCAGCGCACCGGCCAGCAGGCGCAGGAGCGTGGATTTGCCCACCCCGTTCGGACCGACGACCCCGACCCGATCGCCGGGGGCCACCGTGACCGAGACGTCGACGAGGACGGGCTCGGGGCCGTGGGAGAAGGCGACGGAACGGGCGAGGAGCTGAGCGGCCACGACCCTCCCGAGGGTAGCCCCCGAGCATGGGGCAGACTCTGGGTGCGCCCGACCGCCCGAGCCGACCGCCGGAGGAAGCCATGGCTGAGGTGTCCGAGACGGAACTGCCCGGTCTGGGCATCCGCTACGACCTTGCGACCCGGGAGGGCCGCCACCTCGGCGTCCTCGTGCACCGGGGCGGACGGCGCGAGGTGTTCGTCTACCGGGCCGACGACCCCGACGCCTGCGCGGCCACCATGCGGCTGGATGAGGACGAGGCCCACACCCTCTCCGAGCTCCTGGGCGGTTCGAGGATCACCGAGCACCTCGGCGCGCTCCACCAGAGCGTGGAGGGCCTGGCGATCGACTGGATCCCCGTCGAGGACGGGGCACCCTGGGCCGGGATGACGCTCCGGGAGGCCGCCGTGCACACGGTGTCCGGCGTCGCGGTCGTCGCCCTCCTCCGGGCCGGTCAGACCACCGTGGCGCCGGGTCCGTCCGATCTCGTCCTCGCCGGCGACACGGTGGTGGCCGTGGGCAGCGACGAGGGCATGGCCATCGCCCGAGCCTCGTTCCGACGCGCCGACGCCTGAACCGGTGCACGACGGCGGGACTGTCCTCGCAGCCGCCTCCGGCGAGGTGGCCGTCGCCTTCCTCGAGCTCGGCATCATCGCCCTCGGCCTGTCGCTGATCGCCAGGCTCTCGGACCGTGTCGGGCTGAGCCCGATCCCCGGCTACCTCCTGGTGGGGCTCGCGTTCGGCGAGGGCGGCATCGTCTCACCCGCCTTCTCGAGCGAGTTCATCGACCTCGCCGCCGAGATCGGCGTGATCCTGCTGCTGCTGACGCTGGGGCTGGAGTACACCGGCGCCGAGCTCCGCCACGGCCTCCGGCGCGACTGGCCGGCAGGCGTGGTGGACCTGCTCGCCAACGCCACCCCCGGGGTGCTCGCAGCGCTCCTCCTCGGCTGGGACGCCACCTCCGCACTGTTGCTCGCCGGCATCACCTACATCTCGTCCTCGGGCATCATCGCCAAGGTCCTGCGCGACCTCGAACGGATGGGCAACCGGGAGACCCCGTCGATCCTCTCGGTCCTGGTGCTCGAGGATCTCGCGATGGCCGTGTACCTCCCGGTGGTGGGCGTGGCCCTCACCGGCGAGGAGCTCGGGACCGCAGCTCGAGCCGTGATCGTGGCGCTGCTGGTCACCGCCCTCGTGCTCTACGCCGCGGTCCGCTTCGGCGACGGCATCAGCCGGCTCCTCGCCGGCCGGACCGACGAGTCGCTCCTCCTCGGCGTCATGGGCGTCACCCTCCTCGTGGCCGGCGCGGCCCAGTCGCTCGACGTCTCGGCGGCAGTGGGCGCCTTCCTCGTGGGCATCGCCCTCTCCGGCACCGTGCAGGAGCGCGCCACCGAACTCGTCGGACCGCTCCGTGACCTGTTCGCCGCCGTGTTCTTCCTGCTCTTCAGTCTCCGGATCGATCCGGCCGACCTCCCACCGGTGCCCCCTGTCGCCGTCGCCCTCGCCGTCGTGACCACGGTGACGAAGATCGGCACAGGCTGGTGGGCCGCGGGCCGGGCCGGCGTCGCCCCCCGTGGCCGCATGCGTGCCGGTACCGCCCTCGTCGCCCGAGGGGAGTTCTCCATCGTGATCGCCGGGCTGGCGGTGGGGACCGGCGTGGCCCCTGACCTGGTGCCCATGGCCGCCGCCTACGTGCTCGTGCTCGCGAGCGGCGGACCCGTCCTGACCCGCTTCGCCGACCCGCTCGCCGGCGTGGTGCAGCGGTTCAGTCCGCAGCGTCCCCGGCACCGTCGCCGGGGATCGGGCCGACGAGGCGGACCAGCGTGATCGTCCGCTGGTGGACGGCCTGGACCTCGAGGCGCCAACCGTCGACCTCGACGGTGTCGCCAGGGCCCGTCGGGATGTGGCCGAGTCGGTCGAGGACCAGACCCGCCACCGTGGAGTACTCGCCCTCCGGCAGCTCGACACCGATGTCCTCGAGGTCGTGGATCGGGTAGCGGCCGGGCAGCACCAGGCTGCCGTCGGGCAGTCGCTGCACCGAGAGGACGTCGGGGTCGGTCTCGTCCCAGATCTCCCCGACCAACTCCTCCAGCAGGTCCTCGAGGGTCACGATGCCCTCGGCGCCACCGTGTTCGTTGACCACCACGGCCATCTGTGCACGCTGCGCCTGCATCGCACGCAGGGCGTGCAACACCGACAGCGTCTCGGGCAGCACCACCGACTCGGTGGCCAGGTCGCGGACCGCGCCACCCTCCGTGTCCAGCAACTGGCGTAGGTGGACGATCCCAAGGAGGTCGTCCAGCCGGCCGCCCTCGGCGACCGGGGCCCGGGAGTGCGCGCTGTCGCGCAGGGCGACGAGCGCGGCGTCGGGCGTGAGGTCCGCGTCGAGGACGAACACCGAACGGCGGGGGATGAGCACCTCGTCGAGGGTCCGCTCCGCGATCTCGAACGCGCCGTCGATGATCAGCCGCTGCTCCGGGGTGAAGGTGGGCTGGGCGGCGACCATGTCGCGCAGCTCCTCCTCGGTGACCTCCTCGCGTTGCATCGCCGGGTTCCCGCCGAGGAGGCGGACCACCACGTCGGTCGACCGGGACAACAGCCAGACGACAGGGCGGGTGACGGTGGCGATCGCCGAGAGCGGTCGTGCGGCGAGCAGCGCCCACTTCTCCGCTCGCTGCATGGCAAGGCGCTTCGGGGCCAGTTCACCGAACACCAGCGTGATGTAGGAGAGCACGAGCGTGACGACCAAGATCGAGACCGGGCGAGCGGCGCCGCCCAGGAAGGAGAGCGGTTCCTCGAGCGGCTCGGCGAGCGAGACCGCGGCAGCGGCCGATGCGAGGAAGCCGGCGAGCGTGATGCCGATCTGGATGGTGGCGAGGAACCGGTTGGGCTCACGGGCCAGACGGGCGAGCACGGCCCCCGTGGACGACTTCTGGGACAGGCGCTGGATCTGCGCCTCGCGGAGCGACACGATCGCCATCTCGGCGCCGGCGAAGGCCGCGTTCAACACGACCAGGAAGAGGACCAGCACCAGCTGGGGGATCACGGTGTTCGTCCGGGGTCGTCCATGGGCCTGTTTGCAGCGTACCCGCGACCGGCGGCCCGCCCATGGACCGATCCGGCCCGACGACGGCCACCTCCGGGAAACGGGCAGCGTGCCGCCGTTGGGCGCGGGGTGGGACACCCCCGCATCGCTAGGCTGACGGCTGCTCACCTGCGTCGACGTCGGTCGAGCCACATCATCGACCCGACCGCCGGAGGCCCGGGACCATGCCACAGGGAACCGTCAAGTGGTTCAACGCCGACAAGGGATACGGGTTCATCGCCCGGGAGGGGTCCACGGACCTCTTCGTCCACATCTCCGCGGTCGAGGGATCCGGTCCCCGCACCTTGGTGGAGGGTCAGGCCGTCGAGTTCGAGACCAGGCAGGGGCGCAAGGGCGAGGAAGCCGCGAACGTCCGGGTCGTCTGATCCGGATCGGCGCACACCTCCGTTGCGGGTCCGGGCGCTGTGGCGCTACCCGGTCAAGTCGCTCGGCGGCGAGCTCCTCGAGTCGGTGGCGGTCGACTCCCTGGGCTTCGCCGGCGACCGTCGCTACGGGATCCGTGACCGGTCCACCGGACGTGTGCTGACGGCTCGCCGGGAGCCGTCGCTGCTCTTCGCGCGGGCCGAGCTCCGTGACGGGCTCCCGGTGGTCGTGCTGCCCGACGGCACCGAGACCGCCGACGACCGCGTCCTCTCCCGCTGGCTCGGCCGCCCCGTCGCCCTCGAGCAGGCCGGGGACGAGGGCGGCACCTACGAGACGCCGGTCGACGTCGAACACGAGGACGGCGACTGGGCCGAGTGGCAGGGCCCTGGCGGGGCCTGGCACGACTCGGAGCGGTCACGCGTCTCCCTCGTCTCCACGGGCTCCCTCGGGAGCGAGGATCCGCGCCGCTTCCGGCCCAACGTCGTCCTCGACGGTGCGGGCGAGGACGACCTCGTCGGCTCGACGGTGCGCCTCGGTTCGGTCCACCTGGAGATCGTGAAGGGCATCCGGCGGTGTGTCGTGGTGACCCGGCCGCAGCCGGGTCTCCGGGCGGACCTCGCCGTCTACCGGGCGGTGCAGCGGCGCCCGGGACAGACCCTGTGCATCGGGGCGCTCGTGGTCGGCGCGGGAACCATCGGTGTGGGCGACGAGTTGGAACGACCGCCGTCGACGTGAGGAGCGCCGCTCCGCCCTCTGCGACCCAGGTCACCACAGACGCCGGGAACCGCAGGACCGGTCCGGGCGACAATGGAGGCATGCGCACCGACAGCCTCCGCGTGGACCACGGCCGCCGAGATGGTTCCGGCCGCCTCCGTCCGGATCGGCGACCACGGCGTGCCGGCCTCGTGCTTGCGGCGACCGTCCTGGGCGGCGCCCTCCTCGGCGGCTGCGGTGGGGGCGAGCAGACGCTGACCGGGATCGTGCGGTCGCCGCTCCCGGAGCTCGCCGACGTCTCCCTGCCCGACGCCGGCGCCGACGGCGAGCCCTTCGCCTTCCGGGCTCCGGAGGGCGGGCTGCTGCTCCTGTACTTCGGCTACACGTATTGCCCCGACGTGTGCCCCACCACGATGGCCGACGTCCGCAAGACGCTGCGCGAAATCGATCCCGACGACGCCGCCCGCGTCACGGTCGCCATGGCCACGGTCGACCCCGAACGGGACACCGCCGAGGTGATCACCGGCTACGTGCAGTCCTTCGTCGACGGCGCCCACGGCCTGCGCACCGAGGACGACGCCGAGCTCCGGGCCGCCGCCGACGCCATCGGGGCGAGCTACGACGTGCAGCGCAACGAGGAAGGGGAGATCGAGGTGGCGCACACCGGCTACCTGTACGCCATCGACGACCAGGGCCGGCTCCTCGTGACCTGGCCCTTCCCGACGCCGCAGGCCGACCTCCAGGCCGATGTCGAGCTGCTGCTCGACCGGGGCGCGGACGCGACGGGCGCCGTGTGATGGCACGCCTCCTCGCCGGCGTGGGCCTCGTGCTGCTCGCCCTGGGGACCGGCGCGCTCGTCGGATGCGGCGACGACGTCGGCGCACCGGGCGTCGAGGCCGCGGGGGCCGGCGCCGCCGCCGACTGGTCCTTCACCATCCCCGACGGCGCGGGGGAGCGGATCGACGCGGGGGAGCCGCTCGAGATCCTGCCCGCCGAGCTCGAGGTGCGGGTCGGCGAGGTGCTGCGCATCGAGAACGACGACGACCGCGGCCATGTGATCGGGCCGTTCTTCGTGGGTGCCGGGGAGACCCTCACCCAGCGGTTCGCGTCGGCCGGGGAGATCACCGGCGACTGCAGCGTCCACCCGAGCGGTCGGCTGGTGCTCCGGGTCCTCCCGTGAGCGGTCGCCGCCCCGCCCGCCTCCTGGCCGTACCCGTCCTCGTCGCCGTCACCCTCCTCGGCACGGCGGCGCCGGCGGCGGCCGACGCCGCCGGACCCACCGACTACCGCACCGAAATCGTCGGCATGGCGCCGGCCGTCGACGGTGTCACCGCGTCCGTGGTGGGCGGTGACAGCTTCCTGCGGCTCGAGGTCGCGCCCGGGACCGAGGTGCTGGTCGTCGGGTACCGCGGCGAGCAGTTCATCCGCTTCCTCCCCTCGGGGGTCGTCGAGGAGAACCGCCGATCGCCGAGCTGGTACCTGAGCCAGGACCGCTACGGCACGGCCGAGGTGCCTGCCGACGCGACCCCGGACGCCGAGCCCGAATGGGTCCGGGTGGCCACCGACGGCCGCTGGGTGTGGCACGACCACCGCAGCCACTGGATGGGCACCGCACCGCCGCTCGGGGCCCGCCCGGGCGACGTGGTGCTGGAGGCGGTCGTGCCGCTCGAGGTCGACGGCCGCGCCGTCGACCTCTCGGTCCGGTCCACGCTGCAGCCCACACCCTCCCGGCTGCCCGCCGTCGTCGTCGGGGTCCTCGCCGGGGTCGCCCTGCTCGTCCTGGCGCGGGCGGCGGGGCTCGCCGGTGTCGGCGCCGCGCTCAGCGGGCTCGCCGCCGTCGCCCTGGTCGTCGGCGCATGGACCGTCCGATCCGTCCCGGCCGAGACGGGGCCGTCCCCTTTGCACTGGGCGCTCGCCCTCGCCGCGCTCGTGCCGGCGATCGCCGGCACCTGGTTGGCCCGATCCGGGTCGTCCCGGCCCGGCCCCCCGTTCCTCGTCGGTGGCCTCCTCGCCCTCGCTGCGGCCGAGCTGGTGCTGTGGGCCTGGACCCGCCTCGACGTCCTGTCGGCAGCGATCCTCCCCACCGACGCCCCGTTCTCGCTCGACCGCGCCACCACCGCGGCCGCCTTCCTGGGGGGCGTCGTGGCCCTGATCGTCGTGCTCCGCGCCCTGCTGCGACGGCCCGCGCCGGCCTGACCGCTCCGGCTCGAACCGCGCCGGGGGTCTGCCTCGACGGCCTCAGGGGCCGGAGAACGCGGCGTCGATCCGGTCGCGGAGCTCGTCCGCCGTCAGCGGCCCCGCGTGGACCTCCACGATGTCGCCACCGGCAGCCACGAACACCGTGGTCGGCATCGTGGTGACGCCGAGCTCCGCAGAGAGGTCGGCGTCCGGGTCCAGGTACTGCTCGAAGCCGAGGCCGAGCTCGGCGACCAGCGCCTCCGCCGTGGCGCGCTCCTCGCCGACGTTCACCCCGAGCACCCGCACCGAGTCCGCCACCTCGGCCGCCACCTCGTCGAAGGCGGGGAGCTCGGCTCGGCACGGGACGCACCAGGTCGCCCAGAGGTTGACGACCGCCGGCAGCTCGCCGAGCTCGTCGGTGCGCAGCGTGCCCGGCGCGTCGAGCCGTTCGAGCCCGAGCGACGGCAACCGCTCCCCGTCGTCGCCCCCGCCGCCGCACGCCGCCGCCCCGAGGGCGACGACGAGGGCGAGGGCGGCGACGACCACGAGCCTGCGGCCGACGAGGTGCTGGTTCAGGGGGCTTCCTCGCGGACCTCGACGGTGACCGTCTGCTCACCGGCCTGTTCGAAGGTGAGGGTCAGCTCGTAGGTCTGACCGATCTCGAGCGGTGCCGGCAGGTCGAGCAGCATGATGTGGAGACCACCGGGCTCGAGGGCGACGGCCTCGCCGGCCGGGAGGTCGATGCCGTCCACCGGGCGCATGGTCATCTCCCCACCCATGTCGCCCATCCCACCGTCGGACATGTCGCCGTCGGTCATGTGCCCGTCAGCCATCTCGCCCTCGGCCATGACCGTCTCGTGGATCTCGACGGTGCCGGCGACCGAGGGATCGACCGATGCGCCCACCAGGCGGTCGTCGACGGCACTCGTGATGGTCATGTAGGCGGCACCCGCCTCGCTCATCATGGGGCTGTTGCGCGACCAGGCGCCCGTGACCTCCACCGCAGCGGCCTCGCCTCCGTCCTCCGCGGCTCCGGCGTCGTCGGTCGCCGCCGTCGTGGCCGTGGCCTCGCCCTCGTCGTCGTCGCCGCACGCCGCGAGCACTGCGGGAGCCAAGGCCCCGGCCAGCACCAACCCGGCCAGCCGACGCCGCCTCGCCGAACCGATCGTCGAGCCCATCCCGTCCATCACCATCTCCTCCATCGCCGCGCCAGTGCACGGCGTCCGACTTCACCAGTCGTCCCCGGGAGCCCGACGGTTCCCGCCGCCGACGTGACGTCGGCGACACCGCTCAGCCGGAGGCGCCGCCCACACCCTCGTCGTCGGCCTGCAGCCCGGCGACGAGCGCGTCGCGGGCCCGTGCCACGCGGGACCGGACCGTCCCGACCGGGCACCCGAGCACCTCCGCCGTCTCGTCGTACCGCAGGCCGAGCACCTGGGTGAGGACGAACGCCGCCCTGCGGTCGGGGTCCAGCCGGGCGAGGAGGTCGTCGAGCTCGACCGCCTCGCTCGGGGCCACGACGCCCTCCGACCGACTCCCACGGAGCCGGAGGTCCAGCCGACGGCGTCGCTGGGCCCGACGGGTGGCGTCGACGCAGGTGCGCCTGGCGATGGACAGCAGCCAGGTGCGCGCCGCGGCGTCGCCACGGAATCTGGGCAGGCTGCCGATGGCCCGCTCGAACGTCTCCTGGGCGAGGTCGTCCGGGTCCAGGCCGCCGCCGAGGTAGCGACACAGACGCCAGACGTCGGCCTGGGTCTCCGCGACGAACCGCTCGAGGGCGCGGCGGTCGCCGTCACGCGCGTCGAGAGCGAGGTTCGTCAGGCGATCGGCCACGGACGGATTCTGCACCATCGGGAACCAGGAGCAAGGCTCGTGCGACCTATGGGGCATGGACTGCGACCTCGCCCGCCTCGCGCTCTCCGCCAGCCTCGACGGTGAGGCGTCGCCCCGGGAGCTCGACGCGCTCGACGCCCACCTCGCCGGATGCCCCGGCTGCCTCCGGTGGTCCCACCAGGCCGCCGTCGTCCACCGGGCCGTGCGGGTACGCCCTGCGGAACCGGTGCCCGACCTCGTGGCCGGCGTGCTGGCCCGGGCTTCGGTCCCGACGCCGGGACGCGGCGAGTGGGTCCGGTACGCGCTCGGCGTCGTGGCCGCGACGAACCTGCTGCTCGGGCTGCCGGCCCTCCTGCTCGGATCCGGTAGCGACGGGGTGCCCGTCCACGTGGCCCGCCACCTCGGGGCGTTCGTGGTGGCGATCTCGCTGGGCCTGCTCTACTGCGCCTGGCGCCCCCACCGTGCCGCCGGGCTGCTTCCCGTCGCTGCGGCCCTCGTCACCGCCATGCTCGCCGGCGCGGTCGCCGACGTCGTCGGCGGCGACCGACCGGCGATCGCGGAGGTGGTCCACCTCTTCGAACTGGCGGGTCTCGTGCTGCTCTGGCTGCTCGCCGGTCGGCCCTGGCCCGCCAACCCGCTCCGGCCACGACGCCTCGGGCACGCGGCCCGGCTCTGACCCCGCCCGCCGGGCGCGGAACGCGACCGACGGGCTGGGCCTCGGCGCGCTCCGGGTGCGAGCATCATCCGGTGGAGGACCGCACCGTCGTCACCTCGATCACCGTCGAACGCACCCGTGGGGTGACCCTCGTCTTCGCGGACGGCCACGAATGTGCGTTCACCCTCGAGGACCTGCGGCGCCACTGCCCGTGTGCCACCTGCCGCACCGCACGTGAGGCCGGGCGCGACGCCTGGCCCGCGCCGAGCAGCCCGCTGCCGCTCGAGGTCACCGATGCCGAGCTCACCGGCGCATGGGGGATCCGCTTCACCTGGAACGACCGCCACGCCACCGGGATCTACCCCTGGGACCTGCTGCGGTCGTGGTGCGAGACCGGCGAGCGCGTGCTCCGGCCGGACTCGGGCCTCGGCTCCTGAGCCCTACCGCCACAGCGGGGACTCAGCGGGCCTTCCATCCCCGCCACCCGGGCGGGGTCACGACCACGACCACGGTGGTGGGGCACAGGTCCAGCACGTGGGCGGCGACCGGACCGAGGAAGCTGACGCCGTCGAGGTCACGCCGGGTGGCGCCCACGAGGAGGAGGTCGGACTCGGTCTCGAGGGCGATCCGGACCAGTTCGGGGGCGACCCCGTCGGCCCTGCGGGCGATCGTGCGCACCGATCCCCCGCCGCCCCCGCGGGCGGCCTCCGCCGCCTGGCGCAGCAGGGGCTCCGCCATGGCGAGGGGCTGGGTCACCGCGGAGCCGCCGTACGGGAGGTCGGGCCCGGCGTCGAGATGGGTGAGGACGAGCTCGGTGCCGAGGCTCCCGGCGAGGGCGAAGGCGAGCTCCTGGACCGCTCGGCTGTTCACGGTGCCCGTGACCGGGACCACGGCGCGGGCGAAGGCCGCGGGCAGGGCCCGGCCGGTGATCCGCTCCCCGCGGACGAGCACCACCGGGACCTGCGCCTCGGCGAGGACACGGTCGACGAGACCGGCCGAGCCACGCACCGGATCGGCTGGCATGCCCGGGATCCCGAGCACGATCGCCCCGTGCCCACGGCGCGCCTCGGCCAGCAGGACCTCCTCGATCGCCTGGTCGGTCCGGTGGAGGTGGGAGACCGCACGATCCCAGAAGACGTTGCGCACGGGGGTGAGGTCGGGGTCCGTCGGACCGGCGGAGACGATGTGCACCGGGATGTCCCGTGGCCAGGAGAGGTCCAGGACCTGGGCGGCCACGATGGACGCCGGGCCGCCCCGGGATGCCAGCAGCGGCGGCCGTTCCGAGATCAGGACCCGGTCACGCTCCTGCGCCTCCTGCTCGAGGCGCACGCGTTCCTCCTCCGTCCCCGTCCAGTCGCGGAGGATGATCCGCAGGAGCGGGGGAGCGGCCACCGAGGTCACGATCGCCATCACGACGATGGCGCCGTAGGACTCCTCGTTCAGCACGCCGAGCGAGAGGCCCACGGTGGCCATCACGATCTCGAGCGCGCCACGGGCGTTGAGCCCCACGCCGAGGGCGAGCCCCTCCCGCCGCGGGAGACCCCCGAGGCGGGCGCCTGCCATCGACCCGGCGAACTTGGTCACGCTGGCCACCAGCACGATCAGCACGCTCCACAGCGCGACCTCGGGGTCGGTGAACACGCCCAGGTCGACGCGGAGGCCGGCGGTCGCGAAGAACACCGGTGCGAGCAGGCGGTGCGCGATGGTCTCCACCAGCCGGAGCACGCGCTCGTCCCGCCACCGGGAACGGCCCACGACCATCCCACCGACGAACGCACCGAGCACGGCCTCGACCCCCATCCACTGGGTGAGCGCCCCGGCACCGAGCACCAGACCGACGATCACGACGGCCGGCCCGGCCGTGTCGGTCTCGGTGGTGGCCACGGCCCGCAGCGCTGCGTCGACCACACGCCGGCCGATCGTGAACGCCCCCACCAGGAACAGCGCCAGACCACCGACGGTGAGGGCGAGGTCCCCCGCGTCCACCCCGCCGGCCGCGAGCCCGGCGACCACGCCGAGCAGCACCCAGCCGATCACGTCGTTCGACAGGGCGGCGGCGAGGATCAGCTGGCCGACGTTGCGGCGCATGAGGCCGAGGTCGCTCAGGACACGGGCCACGACGGGGAGCGACGAGATCGAGAGGGCCACGGCGAGGAAGGCGGCGAAGGTCGCCTGGTCGACCTCGTCGCCGAGCAGGGATGCCGGGACGACCAGGCCGAAGGCGAAGCCGGCGACCAACGGGACCACGAGGCTGCCCGCGCTGACGAGGATCGCCGGGCGGCCGAGACGACGGAGCACCCCGAGGTCCGATTCGAAGCCGGTGG
The DNA here is from genome assembly GCA_040382135.1 of Acidimicrobiales bacterium. Taxonomy (GTDB): domain Bacteria; phylum Actinomycetota; class Acidimicrobiia; order Acidimicrobiales; family JBEIGA01; genus JBEIGA01. The sequence continues at coordinate 3,281 of JBEIGA010000012.1, read as the reverse complement.
CGGCCAGCAACAGCAGCAGGCCGAGCCAGGCGACGCCGTAGAGCATCCCGCCCTGGACCTCGTTGTCCGGGAACATCCAGGCGAAGACGTCCGGCGCCACCTTCCCGAGGATCGACGGCCCGAGCAGGATGCCTGCGAGCAGCTCGCCGACCACGGCGGGTTGGCCGATCCGGCCGAGCAACCAGCCGAGGGCCCGGGCGACGGCGAGGATCGCCACCAGGCCCACGAGGAAGACCAGCACCTCGTGCTCCCCGGGTGGAACGAGCGCGAGCATGCCCCATGCCTACCACGGCTCGCCGGGAGGCCCGCCACGAGTGCTCCGCCCCGGCAGCGGAGTCCGCCGCTGGCTACCCTTCGCACACGACGAAGGGGGAACCGCATGGACGACGTCCTGGGCTACGAAGGCACCCGCGTGGTGGTCACCGGATCCGCATCGGGGATGGGAGAGGCCGCAGCGCGCATCCTGGTCTCTCTGGGGGCCGAGGTCCTCGGCCTCGACATCCGTGAGACCGGGGTCGACGGGGTGCGCAGCGTCATCACGGACCTGAAGGACCCCGACGCCATCGATCGTGCCGTGGCCGCCATCGGTGGCCCGGTCCACGGGGTGTTCTCCGTCGCCGGCCTGCCCGGCCCGCCGTTCTCGGACCTCGACGTGATGCTCGTGAACTTCGCAGGTGGCCGGGAGCTCATCGAGCGCCTGGTCCCCTCGATGCCCGCCGGCGCCGCAGCGGTCTGCACCGCGTCGAACGCCGGCCTCGGGTGGCAGCAGAACCTCGCCACCCTGATGCCGCTGGTCACGAGCGATGGCTTCGCCGGAGCGAAGGCCTGGCTCGAGGCGAACCCATCGGTCTTCGAAGGCAACGCCTACGGGTTCTCCAAGCAGGTGATCAATGCCTGGGTGGCTTGGCGCGGCGCCCAGCTCATCGCTTCGGGGATCCGCCTCAACTGCATCAACCCCGGCCCGACCACGACGGCGATGATGCCCTTCTTCGAGGACTTCGCCGGTGCGAGCCTCATCGACGCGTTCATCGGTCCCATCGCCCGCCGGTCGACGCCGGAGGAGCAGGCATGGCCGATGGTCATGCTGAACAGCCCTCGCATGTCCTACGTGAACGGCGAGGCGCTCCACACCGACGGAGGGTTCCTGGGCGCGATGGTCACGGGCCAGATCGACCTCTCCGGTCTCATGCCGCCGGCGGAGTGACCGGGCCGCGTCGCCTCGTGGACCGGCCCACCCTCCGCCAGCTCGAGTACGCCGTCGCCATCGCCGACCACGGGCACTTCGGTCGAGCCGCCGAGGCCTGCCACGTCAGTCAGCCGGCGCTGTCGGCACAGGTCCAGGAGCTGGAGCGACGGCTCGGGCTCGTGCTGTTCGAGCGCGGTCGGCACGGGGCCCTCCTCACCGAGGAGGCCCGCCCCGTGATCGACCGGGCACGACGGGTCCTGATGGACGTCGACGACCTCGTCCTCGACGCGGCGGACCGGGCCGGAGAGGTCCTCGGCACGGTCCGCCTGGCCGCCATCCCGACCATGGCGCCCTACCTGCTCCCCGTCGTGGTGCCCGAGCTCAGGCGACGCCAGCCACGCGCCGACATCGTGCTCCTCGAGCACCGCACCGACGCACTGCTGGCCTCGCTCCGTGGGGGGCGGATCGAGCTCGGCCTCCTCGCTGCCCCCGTCGACCATCCCGACCTCGACGTGGTCGTGCTCGCCCACGACCCCTTCCTCCTCGCCGTGCCCCCCGATCACCCCTTCGCCGGACGCCGCCCCGTGCCCTTGAGCGGGCTCGCCGGCCTCCCCATGCTCCTCCTGGAGGAAGGGCACTGCCTCCGCTCGCAGGCCCTCGACGTCTCTGCCCTCGCCGGAGCATCCCTCGTCGGGGACGTGCAGGCCACGAGCCTCCCCACCCTGTGCCAGATGGTGGCCGCAGGCCACGGCGTCACGATCCTCCCCGCCAGCGCTGCGGGCGTGGAGGCGCGTCCCGGCACGGGCATCACCGTCCGTCCCCTCCGGTCGCCCGCCCCCGAGCGGACGGTCGTGCTTGCCTGGCGCCGGAGCAGCCCGCGTGCGCACCACAACCGCGCCCTCGCCGAAGCGCTCCGCGGCGCGGTGCAATCGGTGTGCACGATCGACCCCGCGGTCGAAAGCGGACAGGGCGACGAGCGGGACGGCGCGCCGGCCTGACCGACGCAGCGCGACGGTCAGGCCGGATCGGCCACCCGCACGCGCGGTACCGCTAGGGTCGCCCCGTGCCCACCGCCCGCCGCACCGCCGCAGCGATCGACGTGCTGGCCGCCCCGGATCTCGTCTGGCCCCACCTCGTCGAGGTCCGCCCGGCACGTGCCGGAGGCCGTCGCACGGGCGTGACGGTGTTCGACCAGCCCCGGGCCTTCGGGTGGTTCATGGGCGAGGCCGACCGACCGGTCGCCGTGTGGCACTTCGCCCTCGAGCCGATCGTCGCCGGGACCCGGATCGACGCCACCGTGGAACTCGGTCCGGGCTTCGAGCCCCCGACCGGGGACGCTCCCCGCTCCAACGGCGGCGGCGCAGCGCTCGGCGAGCTGCGCTCGGCGATGCTCGCTGCTCTGGATCGGGTGAAGCGGCGGGCGGAGGCCCGAGTCTGATCAGCCGGCCGTCACCAGCTGATCTCGATCTCGATCTCCGATTCCTCGCCGACCTCGATCTCGACCTTCAACTCGACCTCCGAGGGCACCTTCACGGTGTACTTCAGGCCCTCGCGGACGAAGGTGACCTCGTTGTGCCGGGACAGCTGGTCCGCCAACTCACGGAGTCGGTCCGCCGCGGCCTCACGGCGCATCCGGCTGCCCTCGGTCACCTCGAGCAGTTCGTCACCCATGGTCGTGTCCTCCGTCCTCGTTCGGTCGCCCGAGCCTCCCACGATCGGCGACGGCATGGGCGGCCGGGTCGGGACCGGTCCCGTGCCCGTGGTCGTCGAGGACCACCAGGTCATGGGCGTGGTCGTGCCCTTCGTGCCCGCCGAGCAGGCGTCCCGCGTACGCCACGCGGAGGAAGCCCTCGGTGAGCACGGCATCGGGCGGCCCGGCGGCCACGATCCGGCCGGCGACGAGCAGGACCTGGTCGCAGTGCCGGGCCTCGTCGAGGGCGTGGGTGCTCAGCACGACCGTCACCCCCCGGGCGGTCTCCTCGTCGACCATCTCCAGGATCCGCTGCTGGCTCGGGATGTCGAGACCGGTCACCGGCTCGTCGAGCAGCAGCATCGGGGCGTCCTGCGCGAGCGCCTGAGCGACGAGCACCCGCTG
>JBEIGA010000011.1:0-26637 GCA_040382135.1 Acidimicrobiales bacterium | reverse complement strand
CAGACGGGGCAGATCGCCCGTGGCGGTGCGGGTGGTGCCGTGATCGGTGAACGCCTTGATCGTGTTCTCGGCGATGCGCATCTGGTGGATCTCGTCGGCGCCGTCGGCGAACCGGGCCCAGCGGGCGTGCTGGTACATGTGGGCGAGCGGGGTGTCGGTGGAGTAGCCGAGGGCGCCGTGCACCTGGATCGAGCGGTCGATGATCCGGTTCAGGCTGTTGGCCACGAAGTGCTTCGCCATCGACACCTCGGAGCTGAAGTCGAGGCCGGCGTCGATCTTGTAGGCGGCGTGCAGCACCATGAGCTTGCACTGGTACAGCTCCATCGCCGAGTCGGCGATCATCCACTGGATGCCCTGCTTCTCGGCGAGCAGCGACCCGTGGGCGTACCGGTTGAGCGATCGGTCCACCATCATGTCGAGCGCCGTCTCGGCCTGGGCGATCCACCGCATGCAGTGGGCGAGGCGGGCCGGGCCGAGCCGGGCCTGGCCGAGCAGGTGGCCCTGTCCCCGGCCGCCGAGCATCTGGTCGGTGTGCACCCGCAGGTCCTCGATGAGGATCTCGCTGTGCCCGGTGCCGCCGTGCATGGTCTCGATCTGGCGGACCTCGGTCCAGCCCTCCGACGGCAGGTCGACGATGAACGCCGTGTTCGCCGCCTGCGGGAGGTCGGGGTCGTCCTCGGTGCGGCAGATGAGGATGGCGAAGTTCGCCCGGTGCGCCTGGGAGATGAACCACTTGTGGCCGCTGATCACCCACTCGTCGCCGTCCTGGTAGGCGCGGGTGCGGATGAGGGTGGGGTCCGAGCCGGCGACCTCGGGCTCGGTCATGGCGAAGCACGACCGCATGCGCCCCGAGCACAGCCCCCGGAGGTACCGGTCCTTCTGGGCCTCGGTGCCCCAGTGCAGGAGCGTGTGCATGTTGCCCTCGTCCGGGGCCTGGCAGTTCAGGGCCCACGGGCCGTAGTACGACTTCGCCGCCTCGGCCTGCACCATCGCCATCTCCACGTGGGAGAGCCCCATGCCGCCCCACTCCGGCGGCATGTGCGGCAGCCACAGACCGGCGTCGTGCGCCGCCTTCCGCAGCTCGATCAGCTGCCGGACGTACGCCTCGCGGTCGTCCTCGGCCAGTGTGGCCTCGGCCGGGGCGACGACGTCGGTGATGAAGGCGCGGACCCGGAGTCGGAGCTCTTCGAGCTCGGGCGTCAGCGAGAAGTCGATGCTCATGCCCCGAGTCTCCCACGGGGTCTCCGCCGGTGGTCGGCTGACCGGTGTCGCGGCGGCAGCTGCGGGCAGGAACGGCGCAGCCGGGGAACCCGCAGTGGGTCCTGATCCCTTCGAACTGGCCGGGGGGGGGGGCGGGCAACGTGGGCCCCCCCCCGCGGGGTGGGGGGGGGGGGGGGGGGGGGGTGCGGGGGCGGGGGTGCGGGGCCCCCGGGTGGGGGCCCGGCCCCCTCCCAGGGGGGGGGGGGGGCCCCCGCAACCGGGCCCCCCCCCCCGGCCGGTTCGAGTTCGGACGGTCGTGGGTCAGCGGACGCTGTCGTCCTGCACCCAGGCGGGCGGACCGACGACCGTGCCGGGGGCCGGCGTGAGGAGCTCCTCCCGTCGGCGCACGGCGAGGTCTCGGGCGATGACCTCCCAGGACAGCAGGCGCTCGTCGGGCTCGACGCCCGCGGCCGCGGCCTCCTCGTCGTCGAGCAGGCCGCGGGTCGCGTCCCAGCACTGTCCGAGCGCGACGTGGGCGTCGACGTCGGTGGCCCAGAGCGTGACGACCTCGGTGTCGGTGAGCAGCACCTCGTAGAGCCCGGTCACCCGGTGCCCGTGGTCGGCGAGGAGCGGCGCCCGCACGTCGCGGACTGCGTCGAGGTAGTCGAGCGCGGCGCCGGGCCGGACCTCGGTGATCTCGTGGACGAACAGGGTGCCGGTCGTGCCCGACGCCAGGAGCCCGGCGATGTCCGGGCTGCCGGGGTGGCCCGCCATGAGCCGGTCGAAGCCGCCCGTGCGGTACGTGTAGGCCTGCTCCCACCATCCGTGGAGCGCCTGGTTGGAGGGCCGCTTCAGGTTCAGCCGGTCGACGGCGCTGCGCCAACCCGCCCAGCCGCCCGGGAGCTCCCAGATGTTGACGACCTGCGGCCAGCGCCCGGTGATGCCCATGACGCTGAAGGTCCCGACCAGTTCGAAGCTGTCGACCTTCTCGGCGCCCGCCTGGGCCTTGGTGTGCTCCATGTACGGCACCGACGCCTGACCGACGATGTCGATGACCTCGTGCAGGAAGATGGGACGGGGCATCGGGGCCTCCCGGGTGTGTCGCAGACCGATCGTCGTTCGGCCAGGGTCGCAGTCCCCCGGGTTGGCTACAATCTGACGAAGCGTCAGATCGTCCGTCACCGATTCCCGGGAGTCCGCCCGTGACCATGACCGAGCCCCAGCCCACCGGTGCCCGCACCGAGATCCCGAAGGTCATCAGCGTCGACGACCACATCGTCGAGCCGCCCCACCTCTGGCAGACCTGGCTCCCCGAGAAGTTCAAGGAGCGCGGCCCCCGCGTCGAGCGCCGCCGCGTCGGCGACATCACGTTCGTCGGCGGGGCGAAGATGTACGAGTACGAGCTCGACGCCCCGGACGCCCCCTGGGGCGACGTCTGGTTCTACGAGGACCTGATCCACCCGAACAAGCGCCACGTCGCCGCGGTGGGCTTCCCCCGCGACCAGATGGAGGCCGTGCCCATCACGTACGACGAGATGCGCGACGGCTGCTACGACCCGAAGGCGCGCATCGCCGACAACTCGATGAACCACGTCGAGGTGTCGCTGAGCTTCCCGACGTTCCCCCGGTTCTGCGGCCAGACGTTCTACGAGGCCAAGGACAAGGAGCTCGCCCTCGCCTGTGTGAAGGCGTACAACGACTTCCAGGTCGAGGAGTGGTGCGGCGACTCGAACGGCGCCCTCGTGCCGCTCGCGATCATCCCCCTGTGGGACGTCGAGCTCGCGGTGGAGGAGATCAACCGCAACGCCGCCCGCGGCGTGCACGCCGTGTGCTTCAGCGAGATCCCGCCGAACCTCGGCCTGCCGAGCATCCACACCAAGTACTGGGACCCGTTCTTCGCCGTCTGCGCCGACACGAAGACCACCGTGTGCATGCACATCGGCTCGTCCTCGAAGATGCCGGCCGCCTCGCCGGACTCGCCGGTGGCCGTCACGGCGTCGCTGAGCTTCAACAACGCCATCGCCTCGATGGCCGACTTCCTGTTCTCGGGCGTGCTGGTGCGCTTCCCCGAGCTGAAGCTCGCCTACTCCGAGGGCCAGATCGGCTGGATCCCGTACATCCTCGAGCGCTGCGACGACGTGTGGGAGAACCACCGGGCCTGGGCGGGCGTGAACGAGGCCATCCCCGAGCCGCCGTCGAGCTACTACTACTCCAACATCTACGGCTGCTTCTTCCGTGACAACCACGGGCTTCGGTCGCTCGAGGAGGTCGGGGTCGACAACATCACGTTCGAGACCGACTACCCGCACACCGACTCCTCGTGGCCGCACACCAAGGAGATCGCCGAGAAGATGATGGGCCACCTCCCCCTCGACGTCGTGTGGAAGATCGTGCGGGGCAACGCCGCCCGCATGCTCTCCATCGACATCGAGCCCTGCCCGACCGTCTGATCCCGGGTCTGTCCGAACGCCGGCCGGCGGTCCTCGGGACCGCCGGCCGGTGCGCGTCCGGCCGGCGTCCGGCCGGCTCAGCCCGTGGGGGCTCGGCGCTGCTCGGCGCGGCGGAGCTTGGCGTAGAGCGCGTCGAGGGCCTCGACGGCGTCGCGCGCCCGGCTGCCGTAGCTGTGGATCGGCCGGCGCTCGCCGGCGGCCTGGGCGAACACCACCCGCAGGGGCAGCTGGGGCTTCCAGATGGAGCGTCGGCCCACGATCCGGCCGAGCTCCTCGGTCCGGCGCTCGGCCTCGACCGAGATGGCGGGCACGCGGTTGACGATCACGCCGGCGAGGTCGAGCCCGGGGTTGAACCGCTGCCACACGTCGTCGATGAGGTCGGCGACGGCCTCGACGAGGTTGTTCGAGAACACCGCCGGCTCCACCACGATCACGGCGAGGTCCGACGCCGCGAGGGCGTTGACCGTGAGGAGGCCGGCGCCGGGCGGGCAGTCGAGCAGCACCAGCTCGTGGGGCCCCGCCACCCGCTTGAGCGCCCGGGCGAGGCGAACGGCCTGGGCCTTCTCGGTCCCGTCGGGCTGCCAACGGGCGACCTCCGGGGAGGCCGGCAGCACCCGCACGCCCTGCCCCCACGCGGACGGGAGGATCACGTCGGCGGCATCGCCGGGCTTCTCGGCGTCGAGGGCGGCGACGAGGCGGCCCTCCGCTTCCGCCGGCTCGATGCCGAGCGCCCAGGAGGCGCTGCCCTGCGGATCCAGGTCGACGACGAGGACGTCACGGCCGGCGGCCTGGGCGGCGGAGGCGAGGCCGAGGGTGACGGTGGTCTTGCCGACCCCGCCCTTCTGGTTGAGGAGGGTCACGATCGCCATGGCGCCATCCTCGCGCGGCCCGGCGGGCCGTCTACTCCAGGTCGGGGATACCCATCTCGAGGTTGGAGGCGTCGATGCCGCCGTCGACGCGGATGTCCCGTCCGGTGACGTAGGCGCCGGCGTCGGAGGCCAGGTAGACCGCGGCGGCGGCGATGTCGTCGACCGTGCCGAGGCGCTTCAGCGGCGTGGACTCGACCATCGCCCGCTCGATCTCGGGCAGCTGCAGCACCATCTCCAGGGCGGACGTGATGGTCGACCCCGGCGAGATGGCGTTCACGCGGATCTTCGGGGCGAGGTCCGAGGCCATGTGCCGGGTGAGCTTCAGCAGGGCGCCCTTCGCGGTGCCGTAGGCGGCGAACCCGCGGCTGCCGAAGCTGCCGGCCACCGAGGCGATGTTGATGACCGAGCCGTGGCCGCTCTGCAACAGGTGGGGCACCGCGAGCTGGGTGAGGTTGAACGCCGTGGTGACGTTCCAGCGCAGCGACTCCTCGAAGGCGCGCTCCGAGGTGTCCATGAACGCCATCGGCATGGTGCCGCCGGCGTTGTTCACCACGATGTCGAGCCGGCCGAAGGTGTCGATGGCGGCGTCGACGAGGGTGCCCATCGCCTCGCGGGTGGAGAGGTCGCCGGGCACGACCACGGCCTTGCGGCCGAGCGCCTCGACCTGCTCGGCGACGCCGCGGAGCTGCTCCTCGGTGCGGGCGCCGATGACGACGTCGGCCCCGACCTCGGCGAACGCCGTGGCGATCCGGGCGCCGATCCCGCGGCCGGCGGCGGTGACGACGGCGACCCGGCCGTCGAGGCGGAACAGATCCAGGATCATGGGGGGCTCCTTCGGCGCCGAGGGCGCGGGGATCGGGCTCGGCGCGGCAGGCTACGCGCTCGGGGAGGCACCTCTACACTCGAAGTCCGCTCTCCCCGGACGGATGCCGCCATGACCCCCGCCGACCAGCTGTCAGAGATCCTGCTCGCCGACGACGTGTCGGCCTCCCTGTGGGCGGCCGTCGATCGTGGGCTCATGGACGAGCTCGTCCCCGAGCTCGCCGCCCTCCGCATGGAACAGGATCCCATCCACCGCCACAAGGACGTGCTCACCCACACCATCGCGGTGGTGGCCAAGACCGGCCCGGTGCTCGAGGTCCGCCTCGCCGCCCTCTTCCACGACATCGGCAAGCCACGGACCCGTTCCTTCGAGCACGGAGGCGTGACCTTCCGCCACCACGAGGCGGTGGGCGCCAAGATGACCCGCAAGCGGCTCCGCGCCCTCGGCTACGACGAGACCGTCGTCGCCGACGTCACCGAGCTGGTCCGTCTGAGCGGCCGGTTCAAGGGCTATGCGGAGGGCTGGTCCGACTCCGCCGTACGGCGCTACGCCCGGGACGCCGGCCACCTGCTCGGCCACCTGAACCACCTGGTCCGGTCCGACTGCACCACGCGGAACCGGGCCAAGGCCGACGGCCTGCAGGGACACGTCGACGATCTCGAGGTGCGCATCGCCCAGCTCGCCGAGGAGGACCGCCGAGCCGCCGAGCGACCGGACATGGACGGTCAGGCGGTCATGGCGTACCTCGGGGTCCCGCCCGGTCCGGCGATCGGGCGGGCGTTGGCGTTCCTGCTCGAGCTCAAGCGCGTGGAGGGAACGCTCCCGCAGGAGGAGTTGGAGCGGCGCCTGGATGCATGGTGGGCGTCCCAGCCGGAGCAGACCGCAGCAGCAGGCTGATCGGGTTCGTCGGCGCGGCCGTCGTCGACGGCGTCGACGGCAGTCCCGGGGAGACGGCGATGAGGCGCGCGGCCGCGAGGAGCGCCACCCCGCCGACGGCGACGGCTGCGCCGAGGCCGACGAAGCGTCCGGTGAGCCCGTCGAGGAACGGTGCCGCGTAGGAGCCACGGTCACCGGCGAGGGCCTGCAGCAGCCGGGGTCCGACGACGGGCGACAGGACCGACATGCCGCCCGTGAACAGCGCCCAGCGTCCGAAGCGCCGCACCACGACCGCGGTCTCCGGGTGCACGGTCAGCGCGAGCAGGGCGAACGCCGCGGCCGCCAGCGCCCCGCCGGCGACGCCGAGCTCGACGAGGTCCGGCACCGACCGCAGGTCGGGGAGCCCGTCGGTCGGGATGGTGACCTCGAAGGTGGCGCCGGGGGGCAGGAGCCCGTCGAGCGACGACGCCAGCACCTCCGTGTCGAAGGAGGGGGTGGTCAGCCGCTCGCCGAAGACGTGGTCGTGGAGCTCCTCGACGGTGCCGGCGAACTCGGCGGCGAAGGCGGGCGAGTCCACCGCGGCGCGGACCCGCTGCTCGGTCGTGCCCGGCGCCGGGGGTGCCAGGCCGTACGCGAGCGCTCCGGCGTACTGGGCGTCCAGCTCACCGGCGATGGTCCGGGCGAGGGCATCGGCGACCGCGGGGTCGTGCAGCGCGTCGTCGGCCGCCGCGATCACCAGATCGGGGCTGCCCACGATCGCCCGGGCCTGGTGCGCGCCGTAGCAGACCGACGCGCCGAGCGCGGCGAGGGTGGCGGCGAGCCCTCCCAGGGTGCGGCGCAGCGCGAGCGACATGCCCGGTGCATCGGCACACGGGCCCCGGAGGTGTAGCGCCGGCCGGTCAGGCGGGGACGGCGTCGGCGCCGGGGACGCCGAGCTCCCCGAGCAGCCATGGGACGATCTCGTCGAGGCCCTGCTCCGACAGGTGCACCCCGTCGTCGCGGAGCGAGATCTCGCGGTCGCTGCCGACCTGACCGACGAACTCCGGGTAATCGAGGAACCGGACGTGGGGAAGGTCGGCGGTGGCCTCGCGGACCAGCTCGTTGAGCCGGTCGATGCGTTCCGGGTCGTTCTGGGGGACCACCGGCTTGTTCAGGTGGGCGCCCTCGAGCCAGTAGACGGTGGCGCCGCCCGCCCCGAGCACCTCGCTGGCCAGCCGGTACTCCGACGAGATGTACTCGTCGAAATCCGGTTCGCCGACGTGGGTCCACTCGTCGCCGAGCGACGGCACGAGGCGGTCGGTGACGTCCCACGGGGTGATGTGCCCGAGCACGATGGTGGGCTGGAACACCTCGATCATCGTGGGCCACGAGACGACGGTCGGCAGGACCGCCTCCTCGGGGAGGACCGGGTCGTTCCAGGCGGAGCAGACGTCGCCCACCTCGCCGGGCTCCTCACCGGGGGCGATCTTCTCGCCGTAACGGCCGACCACGCAACCGATGTGGGCGTCGCTCACCACCGTGATCTGCCCGGGGTGCTCGCGGGCCCACTGCTTGAGCTCGTCCCCGATCTGGACGGCGACGGAGTCGCCGACGACGAGGATGCGGTCGTCCGGCCCGACGCCCGGCGGGAGGATGATCTCGACCGTGCCGGCGGTCTCGGCCGCCGCCGAGGTGTTGGTGTTCACGTACAGGAGCCCGGCGAGCAGGGCGACGACGCAGGTGGCGCCGACCAGCGCGGCAGGGGCCGGGACGAGGGGCCGCCGCACGATCGGGAAGCGGCGCTGCACCACCGGCAGCTCGATCACGTAGTAGCTGACGGTGGCGACCACGAAGGTCAGCGCGAGGTGGAGGGCGACGAGGCGGTCCCCGGTGACGAGCCCGTCGCCGGGCACGAGGCGGCCGGCCCGCTCCGGGGTGACCAGCAGGTAGATCGGCCAGTGGAACAGGTAGAGGCCGTAGCTGATCTTCCCGACCCAGCGGACGGGGGTCGACTCGAGGAACCAGTGGAGCGGTCCCCGGTCGGGGAGCCCGGCGCCGTACGCAGCTGCGGCCGCGAGCGCCGGGAGGAGGTAGATGGCGTGGTCCACCAGGGTGGTGCCGTCGCCCTGGACCTGCAGGACGACCCACCAGATCGCGAGGACGGCGAGGGCCCAGGCGCCACCTGCCGCCGCCCGGTTGACCGGCGTGCGGGGGATGGTGGCGAGCTGCTTGGGGAAGGCGCCGGCCGAGGGCTGGCAGATGCCGTAGACGTAGACGGCGGCGATGATCGACACGACGAGGAAGCCGCCCCGGTCGAACATGAACTCGTCCTGCTCGGAGAGGTTGAACACCCCCCAGAAGAAGAAGCCCGTGGCCACATAGGCGCCGACGACCAGCGTGCGTCGGCCCCACTCGCTCCGCACCGGGCCCCACATGCGGGCGATGACGGCGAAGGCCATGCCGACGAGGAGGCTGTGGGCCCGGGTGTCGGTGCCGTAGTAGACGCGGCTCGGGTCGCCGCCGTCGTACAGGTACGCCATCCACCACGCCGACAGCAGGGCGCCGCCCACCGTGAGCACCAGCATGTTCCGCTCGGGCGACTTCTTCGAGAACTTCATCACCAGGATGAAGAACAGCGGAGCGAAGATGTAGAACTGCTCCTCGATCGAGAACGACCACACGTGGCGCAGCGGGTGGTACGAGAACTGCTCGAAGTACGACGAGCCGGCGGCGATCTCGTACCAGTTCGCCACGTAGGCCAGGGTGGCCACGATGGCGCCGGTCCAGCGGGGGACGTCGACCTCGTCGCTGAACACGATCATGTAGGCCGTCAGCGCCCCGAGGCACAGGAACAGGGCGGGGAGGAGCCGGCGGGCCCGCCGTCCGGCGTAGGCGACGAGGTCGATCCCACCGGTCTTGTCCCACTCGGTGAGCAGGATGCTCGTGATCAGGTAGCTCGACAGCACGAAGAACAGGTCGATGCCCAGGATGCCGCCGGGGATGACGTCGGGCCGCGCGTGGTACATGAGCGGCCCGAGGACGACCCAGAAACCCCGGATCCCGTCGAGGCCGGGGATGTAGGCGAACTTCGGCCTGGCGGGCCGCTCGGCAGTGGAGGGGGGCGCGGTCATGACGGGATCGGCGGGGATCGTAGTGCCGGACCGGCCCGGGGAGGCTGCGGACCGGCGTGGTCGCCTACGCTCCCGGCCACGACCGACTGGGGGAGACCATCGTGGACGCTGATCGGATCATCCGGGACTTCGCCGACGCGTGGGGTCGGGGGGACGTCGACGCCATCGTCGACGCGTTCACCGACGACGCCACGTACCACAACATCCCGATGGCGCCGCTCCAGGGGAAGGCCGCCATCCGCGAGTTCCTGGTCGGGTTCCTCGGCGGCAGCGGCATCACCTTCGAGATCCACCACCAGCTCGTCGCCGGCAACGTCGTGATGAACGAGCGGACCGACACCCTCACGATGGGGGATCGCACCATCCCGCTGCCGGTCTGCGGCATCTTCGAGCTGACCGACGACGGCAGGATCGCCAACTGGCGGGACTACTTCGACATGGGCGTCTTCACCGCCCAGAGCTGACCGCCCCAGCACACCACGTCCACAGGGGGACCACCATGCCGATCGATCTCCGCCAGCTGGCCGCGCCGGACCACACGGCGCTGCTCACCATGGAGCTCCAGCGCGGGGTCGCGGGCGACCTCGCCATGCTGCCCCAGCTTCGCGAGGAGCTCCTCGCCGCCGGCGTCATCGACAACGTCGCCCGGCTCTGCTCCGCGGCCCGCGAGGTGGGGGTCCGGGTCGTGCACAACACCGCCGTGAACCGCGCCGACCGGGCCGGGGGCGCGCTCAACTGCCGGATGCTCGCCGCGAGCGCCAAGCACGGCGGCCTGGTCGAGGGCAGTCCCGAGGCGGAGGTGCTGCTCGAGCTCGGCCGCGACCCGCGGGACATCGAGATCCCCCGCTACCACGGGATGACGCCGTTCACCAGCACGTCGCTCGACCAGATCCTGCGCAACCTGGGCATCACCACCGTCGTCGCCACCGGAAACTCGGTGAACATCGGGGTGCTCGGGCTGGTGATGGTGGCGGTCGACCTCGGCTACCAGGTCGTCGTGGTCCGTGACGCCGTGGCCGGTGTCCCGAAGGCCTACGCCGACGCCGTGCTCGACAACACCATCGCCCTGCTCGCCACCATCGTCACCACCGACGAGCTCCTCGCCGCCTGGTCCTGACCCCCTCCAGTACGGTCTGCGGGTCCCGCTCAGGGGGCGGGGAAGGCGGCCGGGATCGGGTTGGTCTCGGTGTCGCGGCCCGAGCGCAGGAGGGCGCCGGGGAGCTCGCCCGTGCTGGCGCCGTCGGCGACGATCGGGGTGCCGTTGACGAACACCCGGGCGATGCCGCGCGACCCGGCGAAGAGCCGGCTGGTGCCGCCGGGGAGGTCGTGGACCATCTCGATCGGGTCCGAGCCCACGGTCTCGGGGTCGAACACCACGAGGTCGGCGTGCCAGCCCTCGGCCACCCGCCCGCGGTCCTTCAGCCCGAAGTAGCGGGCCGGGACGTCGGTCATGAGGTGGACGGCCTTCTCGAGGGCGATGAGCCTGCGACCCCGGAGGGAGTCGTCGAGCCACGTGGTGGGGTAGGGCGCGCCGGCCATGCGGTCGAGGTGGGCGCCGGCGTCGGAACCGCCGATCATCACGTCGGGCTGCTCCCAGATGGCCTGGCGGAGGCGCCAGCTCTCGGCGTCGTCGTCGGTGGGGGACGGCCACAGCACGGTGCGCAGGTCGTCGGCGATGCAGATGTCGAGCAGGCAGTGGAAGTCCCGGACCCCGCGCTCGCGGGCGATGTCGGCCACCGTCCTGCCCTTCAGGCCCTCGTTCTCGGGGGCGTAGGTGTCGCCGATGACGTAGCTCGACCAGCCGGTGAGCCGGCCGAACACGCCCGCCTCGGGCGAGGCGGCACGGGTCTCGAGGAACACCCGGACCTCCTGCCGGCGCAGCTGCTCGATCCGCTCGGGGATCGGGAGGCTGAAGACGTCCTTCCAGTCCGGGAGCATGTGCAGGGCGCAGAAGGTGCCGAGGCTCATGTTCATGCCGACGAGGATCGGCATGGTGAGGGCGACGACGCGGGCGCCCTGCAGGCGGGCCTTGGCGCTGGCGTGCAGCTGGCGCTCGTAGTCCTCGGGTCGGGCGGAGTCGACGGTGAGGACGTTCCAGTTGAGGGGGCGACGGGCGGCGAGCGACATGTTCGTCATCAGGTCGATCTCCTCGTCGGAGAACCCGGACATGCAGCCGTCGATGACGAGCTCGAGCGTGGTGCCCTCGTACTCGGAGACCACCGAGCAGAGCTGGAGGACCTCGTCACGGGTGGACCAGCGCGACGGGACGGGCTTCCCGTCGGCGTCGTTGTGCGTGTAGCTGAGGCTGGTGGAGAAGCCCATGCCGCCCGCCTCGATGGCCTCGCGGAGCAGGCGCTGCATCTCGGCGATCTGCTCGGCGGTGGCCTCGTTGCCCACGGCGTCGGCGCCCATGACGTACCGGCGCAGCGCGGTGTGGCCGACGAGGGTGGCGACGTTCACGCCGACGTTCCCGTCGATCCGCTCGAGGTACTCGGGGAACGAGCTCCAGTTCCAGTCGACGCCGTTCTCGAGCGCCTGCAGCGGCATGCCCTCGACCTTGGCCATCATCTTGCGGAGGTAGTCGGCGTCGACCTCGTTGGCGATGGGCGCCAGGGTGAAGCCGCAGTTGCCCATGATCACCGTGGTGAACCCGTGCAGGTTCGACGGGGTGGCGTAGGGGTCCCAGAGGATCTGGGCGTCGTAGTGGGTGTGCGGGTCGACGACGCCCGGGCAGACCACCATCCCGGTGGCGTCGACCACCTCGCGGGCCTCCTCGGTGACGGTGCCGACGGCGACGATGCGGCCGTCGCGGATCCCGATGTCGGCGCGGAAGCCCTCCGCCCCCGTGCCGTCGACGACGGTGCCGCCCCTGATCAGGTAGTCGAGCATGCTGCGCCTCCCCACTGTCCGAGGACCGACGTCCCCAGACCGAAAATCGTAGTCGTGCCCGCCCGGATCTGACGACCCGTCAGATGCCGTCGGGTGGGGCCGGGGCCGGCACGACCCGGGCCAGCACCGCGGTGATGAGCCGGTCCCCGTTCCCCGGGTCGAAGAGCTCGACCCGCACCGTCCCGCGCTCGGGCGGACCGACGAAGGACGCCTCGGTGCGGATGGGGCCGACCTTGCCCATGGCGAGGTAGCGGATGTCGAGGTCGGTGACCACCTGCGGGACCCCGAGGTGGTGGGTGCCGAGGGCCTCGGCGGCGGCTTGCGCCGTGAGCCCGACCATGGCGCCCTGCATCGCCCCGGCCGGGTTGCGGAGGTCGTCGCGGAGGGGCACCGACACGACTCCGGCCGACGCGTCCACCACCTCGACGCCGGCGAGCTCCATGAGCGGACGGTCGAGCCGGGGCCGGTCGCGGCGGAAGTCGGCGTCGTCCATGTTGGGCTTCACCGGACCGCCCGGCAGGGGCGCCATCCGGACGAACTCGGCCTGGGCGAGCGCGTAGAGCGCGCCGTGCTCGTCGAGCATGGTCACCTCGGCGGTGATGGTGCCCTTGCCGCGGCGGAGCAGGCGACCGGTGCTCTCGACCACCGCCGGCACGCGCAGGTTGGGTGCGCGCAGCGAGAGGTCCGAGGTGAAGACCCAGTCGTCGCCCGCCTCGCGGTCGGCGACCCACCCTGCCGCCATGTCGGCCACGAGCACCAGGGCCGCGGCGTGGACCACGCCCTGGTGGCACACCTCGGGGTAGGGCTCGAAGCTGACCCGGACGGGATCGCTGCCCGGGTAGCCGCTCGCGCCGATGCGGGCCGGGATCGTGTCCTGCGGCCGGTAGAGCGAACCTCGCATCCCCGGCCCTCAGGACGCGGGGACGCGCAGGACGAGGGCGTCGCCCTGGCCGCCACCGCCGCAGAGGGCGGCCACGCCGAGGCCACCGCCGCGCCGGCGCAGCTCCAGGGCGAGGTGCAGCGAGATGCGGGTGCCGGACGCACCGACCGGGTGGCCGAGGGCGATGGCGCCGCCGTTCACGTTCACGATCTCGTCGGTGACGCCGAGGTCGGCGGTGGACGCCACGGCCACGGCGGCGAACGCCTCGTTCAGCTCGAAGAGGTCCACGTCGGAGACGGCGAGACCGGCCTTGGCGAGGGCCTGCTTGGCGGCGTTGCTCGGCTGGTGCAGCAGGGAGACGTCCGGGCCGGCCACCTGACCGAACGAGACGTACTCGGCGAGCGGGGCGATGCCGAGGCGCTCGGCCACGGCCCGGCTGGTGACGACCACCGCAGCGGCGCCGTCGGAGATCTGCGAGGAGTTGCCGGCGGTGACGTTGCCGCCGTCCACGAAGGCGGCCCGGAGCTTCCCGAGCGACTCCACGGTGGTGTCGGGGCGGATGCCCTCGTCGGTGGCGAAGGCCAGCGGCTCACCCTTGCGCTGGGGGATCAGCGCCGGGACGATCTCGTCGTCGAACAGCCCGTCCTTCTGGGCACGGGCGGCGCGCTCGTGCGAGAGGGCGGCGACCCGGTCCTGGGGCTCACGGGCGAGGCCGGCGGCGGCGGCGTGCTTCTCGGTGCCGGTGCCCATGGCCTCGCGCTCGAACGTGCAGAACAGCCCGTCGTGGTTCATCGAGTCGTGGAGGGTGCCGTCGCCGTACTTGTAGCCGCCGCGGGCGTTGGTGAGCAGGTACGGCGCGTTGGTCATCGACTCCATGCCGCCGGCCACCACGATCTCCGCAGAGCCGTCGGCGACCATCTGGTGGGCGAGGTAGATGGCGTTGATGCCGGACAGGCACGCCTTGTTGATGGCGTTCGACGGGGTGGTCAGCGGCACGCCGCCGAGCACGGCCGCCTTGCGGGCCGGCACCTGGCCGGCGCCGGCGAGGATCACCTGGCCCATGATCACGTAGTCGACCTGGTCGCCGCTGATGCCGCATCGGGCGAGCGCGCCGGCGATGGCCATGCCGCCGAGCTCCGGGCCGGAGAACTCGGCGAGGGAGCCGGCGAGCTTGCCGAAGGGGGTGCGGGCGCCGCCGAGGATGACGGTGTCGGTCATGGGCCGCTGCTCCTGGATCGAGGGGAGAGGGTGACTGGGGTGTGCGGACGCGGGAGGTCCGCCGCCCGCACGGTACCGCTCAGGGACGCCCGTCGGCTCCGGGACCGGGCTCGTGGAGCTTCGAGCGCAGCACGGGATCGTGCTGGGCCCGGGCCTCGAGCTCGTCGACGATCTCCTCGAGCGTCCCGGGCTCGGTGCGGCGCGCCCGGCGGTGCGCCAGCACCTTGCGGACGACCAGCCCACCGAGGCCGACGACCAGGAGGACGGCCACGACCGCCTGGAAGGGTTCGGTGACCTCGAGGATCTTCTCCCACTGGTCGGCCAGGAGGTACCCGGCGGTGACCAGGATCGTGTTCCAGACCAGGCTCCCCACGAGGGTGGCGACCGTGAACCGGGCGATCGGCATGCGTCGGAAGCCGGCGGGGATCGAGATCAGCGACCGGATCAGGGGGACACAGCGGCACACGAGCACGGCGGTCCCCGCACGGCGGTCGAACCAGGCCTCGGCGCGGTCCAGGTCCGCCTCGCCGAAGCCGATCCAGGAGCTGTAGCGGATGGTGATCGCCCGCATCCGGACGGGCCCCACGGCGGCGGCGAACCCGTACAGGGCCCAGGCGCCGATCACCGATCCGACCGTCGCCGCGATGACCATGCCCACGACCGCCGCGTCGCCCCGCGACGCCGTGTACCCGGCGAGCCCGAGCACGATCTCGGAGGGGATGGGCGGGAAGAGGTTCTCGAGCGCGACGAGCAGCGCGACCCCGAGGTAGCCGAGCTGCTCGACGACCTCCGTGGCCCAGTCGGTCAGGTTCTCGAGCATCGGCTCATTTCCTACCCCTGACCTGCCGCAAGACCACGCGTGTGGTCAGGGGCTCGGGACGGCCTGGCGCACGAGCGTCTCGTAGAGGTCGGCGTAGAGCCCGCCGGCGGCGCGGAGCTCGTCGTGGCGGCCGCGCTCGACGATCCGGCCCGCCTCGAGGACCACGATCTGGTCGGCGGTGGTGATGGTGGACAGCCGGTGGGCGATGACGATCGCGGTACGGCCGACGAGCGCGTCGGCGAGCGCCTGCTGGATCAGCGCCTCGTTCTCGGTGTCGAGGTGACTGGTGGCCTCGTCGAGGATCACGATGGCCGGGTCCTTCAGCAGCATCCGCGCGATGGCCAGGCGCTGCTTCTCACCGCCCGACATCCGGTAGCCGCGCTCACCCACGACGGTGTCGTAGCCCTCGGGGAGGGCGGCGATGACGTCGTGGATGCGGGCGACCCGGCAGGCGTGCTCGATCTCGGCCTGGGTGGCCTGGGGCCGGGCGTAGCGGAGGTTGTCGAGCACCGTCTCGTGGAACAGGTGCGGGTCCTGGCTGACCACGCCGATGCGGCTCCGGAGCGAGTCCAGCGTGACCGACCGGACGTCGTGGCCGTCGACCCGGACGGTGCCGGCGGTGACGTCGTAGAGGCGCGGGATCAGCGAGACGAGGGTGCTCTTGCCGGCGCCGGACGGGCCGACCACCGCCACCATGGTGCCGGGGGCCACGCGGAGGTCGATGTCGTGGAGGACCACGCGGCCGGCGTCGGAGGGGACGGCGCCGCCCGCGCCGAGCTCCAGCGACCGCACCGTGTACTGGTCGGGGCTCGGGTACGAGAACGTGACGTGGTCGAACACGACCTCGCCGGAGCCCGGCGGCAGGACCGTGGCGTCGGGCGCGTCGGTGATGGGGTTCGGGGCGTCGAGCACCTCGAAGACCCGCTCGAAGGAGACGAAGGCGCTCATCACGTCGACGCGGGCGTTGGTGAGCTCGGTGAGCGGTGCGTAGACCCGGGCGACGAGCACGGCCATGGCGGTGAGCGTGCCCACGGTGATGGAGCCGTCGATGGCGAGGCTGCCACCGATCCAGTAGACGGCCGCGGTGCCGATGGCGCCCACGAGGGTGAGCCCGACCACGAACGCCCGGCCGTAGAGCGCGCTGCGCACGCCGATGTCGCGCACCCGTGCCGCCCGGTCGGCGAAGCCCTGCGTCTCCTCGTCCGGCCGGCCGTAGAGCTTGGCGAGCTGGGCGCCCGAGACGCCGAAGCGCTCGGTCATGGTGCTGTTCATCGAGGCGTTGAGGTTCATGCCCTCCCGGGTGATGGAGGCGAGCACCCGGCCCACCCGCTTGGCCGGCAGGACGAACGCCGGGAGCAGCACGAGCGCCAGCAGGGTGAGGCGCCATTCGAGGAGGAGCAGGGCGACCAGCGTGACCGAGAGCGTGATGATGTTCGACACCACCGAGCCGAGCGTGCCGGTCAGGGCCCGCTGGGCGCCGATCACGTCGTTGTTGAGGCGGCTCACGAGGGCACCGGTCTGGGTCCGCGTGAAGAAGGCGATCGGCATCCGCTGGACGTGGTCGAACAGGGCCCGCCGCAGGTCGTAGATGAGGCCCTCGCCGATCCGGGACGACCACCAGCGCTCGAGCAGCGAGAGCACGGCCTCGCCGAGGGCGATGACGACGATGGCACCGGCGAGGACGTTGAGCAGGCCCTGGTCGTCGCCGAGGATGGCGTCGTCGATGATCGTCCGGAACAGCAGGGGCGGCAGGACGGTGAGCACCGACGACACGACGATCGTCAGCAGGAACCCGGCGATCATCCACCGGTAGGGCCGGGCGAACTGGAGGACCCGCCGCCGGGTGCCCGCCGCGACCTTGACGCCCTTGACGTCGTCGGGGTCGCGGCCCCACATGTGCATCATCCGCATCGGCGCAGCCATCGGTGCGCCAGCGTACGGCGGCTCCTACGCCACGAGCGCTCCGCCGCTACTGCATCACGAAGCTGGTGAACACCACCCGGGCCACGACCGGCGGTTCGAGGGAGCCCTCCTCGGGGTTGAACTCCTCGCGCACCCGCTCGGTGAGCTCCTCCTTCACGGCCTCCTTGGCGCCCGGTTCCCGGAGCTCGGCCATGGTGCGCTCGGACAGGACGTCGACGACGATGTCGCTGACGATCGGCGTCTCCATCTCGAACTCCTCGGCGCTGGCCCCCTCGGCCAGGACGACGGCGACACCCACGCGCACGTAGTGCAGGGAATCCGTGTCGGCGAGGTTGAGCACCATCTCCTCGACCGACACCACCTCGCCCTCGGCGATGGTGGTCGGCCCGGCGAGGGCGGCGTTCTCGGCCGCCGGCTCGGGCTTGGGCTTGAGGACGAAGTTGTAGAGCAGCGCGGCGCCGACCACGACGCCGATGATCTTCTTCTTGTCCTTCTTCTTGCCGCCGGCGGCAGCGTCCTTCTTCTTCGCCATCTTCGGTTCCGTCCGTGAGGGTCGAGAGGGTGCGGTGCCCGGGCACCCCGGTGCCTATCGGCAACCGGGGCCCGGGACATGAGGCCGTTGGTCGGTGGGGGGCCGCGTGGTGGGGAACAAGGTCAGCTCCGGTCGGCCGATCGGTCGCTGTGCTGGGGGACCAGGGAGGACCCGTCGTCGACGGGCGGGGCGACCGGGGATTGCTCGAGATCGCCGAAGAGCCCGTCGGTGAGGTCCGGGGGTGCGCTGGTGAGCCCCTCGACGAGCACCACCATCTCGACCCGACGGTTGGCGGCCCGGCCCTCCTCGGTCGAGTTGTCGCCCGCCGGGCGGAACTCGCCGAAGGTGACAGCCTGCATCTGGGCGCCGGGGATCCCGCCCAGTTCGGCCAGGAAGCGGGTCACGTTGACGGCACGCGCCGCGCCGAGCTCCCAGTTGGTGGGCCAGTCGGTGCCGCGGGTGGGGACGGTGTCGGTGTGGCCTTCGACGGTGATCTGGTTGCCGTACGGCCGGAGCACCTGGGCGACGGAGCCGAGGACGATCTGCCCGTCGACGTTGATGGTGGCCTGCCCCGAGGGGAAGAGCACCGCCTCGTCGAAGGTGAGGACGACGCCCCGGTCGGTGAGCGTGACCTGGACGAAACCGTCGGCGTTGATCTGTTCGATGGCGTTCTCGATCCGTTCCCGGAGCGCCTCCGCCTGCTCCGGGGTGGTGATCTCGCTCACCCCGTCGAGCGCGTCGTCGCCCTCCCCGGCCGCATCGGAGGTACCCGTCCCGCCGCCCCCGCTGGCGGTCTCGGAGGGCTCGGCCTGCTGGTTGACCGCCGGTGGGGTGCTCACGAGCTCGGCCACGCCGTCTCCGGTGGAGAGCAGGCCGACCCCGCCATCGATCGACGGGTTCACGTCGCCGAGCGTCGCCTCCATGCCACGCTTGAAGTCGTCGAACTTCTCCTGGTCGGTGAGGGAGAACGCGAACAGCATCACGAAGAACGCCATCAGCAGGGTGATGGCGTCCGCGTACGAGTCCAGCCACCGCTTGGACTCGTCGATGACCGGCTCGGGCTTCTTCTCCCTAGGCACTCTTCTTCTCCGGGAGGAGGCCCTCCCGCTCACCTGGCGGCAGGTAGCCGCCGAGCTTGTCGGCGAGGCTGCGGGGGTTCGTGCCGTTCTGGATGGCGAGGACGCCCTCGATGATCATGTAGCGGTACGCCGCCTCCTCGCTCGAGAGGAACTTCAGGCGGTTCGCGATCGGTCCGAAGATGTAGTTGGCGAGGAAGGTGCCCCACAGCGTGGTGAGGAACGCAACGGCCATGGCCGGGCCGATCGCCTCGGGGTCGCTGAGGTTGCCGAGCATGTCGACGAGACCGATCACGGTGCCGGCCACACCGAAGGCCGGCGCGTAGCCAGCGGCGGCGTTGTAGAAGTCGGCGTTCTTGCCGTGGCGCTCCTCCATGCTGGCGACGTCGGTCTCGAGGATCTCGCGGACCACCTCGGGGTCGGCGCCGTCGACGGCGAGCTGGATGCCCTTGCGCATGAAGGGGTCGTCGATGTCGCGCGCCTTCTCCTCGAGGGCGAGGAGGCCGTCGCGGCGGGCGGTCTCGGCGAACTCCACCATCGAACGGATGGCGTCGCCCTTGTCCCCCGGGAGGGCGCCGGCGAACGCCTTCACGATGGCCTTCAGCGCGCCGATCGTGTCCGGCAGGGTCCGGGCCGCCATGGATGCGCCGATGGTGCCGCCGACCACGAGGATGATCGAGCCGATGTCGCCCAGGAAGATGGCGATGGGGTCGATGCCGGCCATCGTGCAGGCCACGAACGTGGTGATCAGCATCAGGATGACGCCGATGATGGTCGCCGGATCCATCTAGAGCTCCTCGGTGGGTGCGAGCCGGACGACGGCTGCGGTCCTGACGGGTTCGGGGTGGGCGGACTCGACGCCGTACGGGCCCTCGAGGGCCATGTCGGTCGAGGCCCGGAGCAGGGCGGCACGGAACTGCAGCACCCGCCGGATCACCTCTTGGGCGCTCTCGGCGAGGATGAACTTCTTGCCGTCGACGAGCGTGACCACCGTGTCCGGTGTCGGCTCGATGGTCTCGATGAGGTCGGCGTTGATCACCACCTCGGTCCCGTTGATCCTCGTCGCCCAGATCATCCGTGTCTCCTGCTGCGTCGTCCCGCTCTGCATCGGCCGGAACCGCCCGTCTCTCCAGGGACGACGGGTGCTCCCGGGCGGAAATGGTCCGATCGGCCCACGCACGGGGTGCCGGACGCGCCAGGACGCCGGGCCACGTGGGCCCGGCGTCCCGTGCGGAACCATGGAGGGTCATGCGCCCGGGGCGGGGCGCGGCGTCGGGCTCATCGACGCAGGTTCACGAGCTCCTGGATCATCTCGTCGGAGGTGGTGATGATCCGCGAGCTGGCCTGGAAGCCGCGCTGGGCGAGGATCAGGTTCGTGAACTCCTTGGCGAGCTCGACGTTCGAGCCCTCGAGCGTGCCCGGGCTCAGCATGCCGCGGCCGTTCATGCCGGCCTCGCCGACCTGGGCCCGACCGGACCCGTTCGACTCCCGGAACCGCGACTCGCCGGCGGCGAGCAGGGCCTTCGGGTTGGCGAAGATCGCCATCGCCACCTTGGCGAGCTGCTGCGACCGGCCGTTCGAGTACACGCCCGACAGCACGCCGTCGGGGGCGAACGAGAACGAACGCAGGTAGGCGGTCTCGGCGCCGTTCTGGCTCACGGCCTGGGGCTCCGAACGGCCGCCGAACTGGGTGATCCGCGAGTTGCTCGTGGGGTCGCCGAGGTCGATCTCCAAGCTCATGGAGGCCGAACCGACCGGGTTGAAGGTGACCGACGGCTGGGTCGTCGGAAGGGTGACCAAACCGGTGGCGGGGTCGAACGCGATCGGCACGGCGGCGCCGAGCGCCGCGCCCGCCGGGTCCCGGACGGTCATGTTCCAGGCGTTGGTGGCGGTCTTGTCGAACTCGACGGTGATCCGGTGCCGGATGCCGAGGGAGTCGATCACGTCGATCGATGTCGAGGACACGGGCCCCGCCGGGTCCGAACCGGCGTCGAGGTTGCCCCGCACACTGATGGACGTGGTGGCGACCGCGTCGATGGTCTGGCCGAGCGGGATCTGGACGTCCTGCAGCGGCGTCTGGGTGTTGATGTCCTGGAACTGGTCGGCCATCCAGCCCTGCAGGACGCCGCCGGCGGTGTCGACGAGGTAGCCGTCCCGGTCGAAGGAGAACGACCCCACGCGGGAGAACATGTCCTCCTCCCCGAAGCGCACCTGGAAGAAGCCGTCGCCCTGGATGGAGACGTCCGTGGCGATGCCGGTGAGCTGGGACGAACCCTGGGTGAACTGGAGGTCGATGGCGGCGATGCCGACGCCGAGACCGACCTGCTGGGGGTTGATGCCGGCGGTGGCCTCGCCGGCGCCGCCGGCGGCGCCCACGAGCAGCTGGGACATGGCGTCCTCGAACTGCACCCGGCTGGCCTTGAAGCCGACGGTGTTGACGTTGGCGATGTTGTTACCGACGACGTCCATCATCGTCTGGTGGGACCGGAGACCTGAGACTCCGGCGAACATGGAACGCATCATGGCGTTGTTGCCCCTCCTGGTTCGGAGGCCGTCCATGGCGTGGTGCCGTCGCCCGAGGCTCGGGAGGCGGTGACGGCACCCCGATCCGTCGGGATGCCGCGTGCCGGTCGGTGACCGGCGCGAACGGGTCAGGCGGTCGTGCCGCCGTGGATCTTGGTGATCGCGTCCACCGGGAGCTCCTCGCCCTTGACGAAGACCGAGGCCGCGCCGTTGAGGATGCGGACGCTCTCGACCGGGCCGGTGACCTCCTTGCCGAGCACGTTGGTGGCGGTCACCTGCTTGCCGACGAGGTCGGTGGAGAGGAGCACCCGCTGGAACGCCAGCATCTGGGTGGTCGCCTCCTGGAGCTTGCCGAGCTGCTCGACCACGGAGAACTGCGCGGTCTGAGCGATGAACGAGTTGCTGTCCATCGGCTTGCTCGGGTCCTGGTACTTCACCTGGGCGACGAGCAACTTGAGGAAGGCGTCCCTCCCCATGCCGAGCTCGTCGGCGTTGCCCATGATCTTGTTGCTCTGGGCCGAGGTTGCCGAGACGGCGGTGGCGCCGGCCGTGGCCGGGGTCTGGGTGGTGCCTGCGATGGTGGTCATGGTGGTCCTCCGGTCAGAGGCGCAGGGCGCCGTCGTCCGTGGCGGTCAGGTCGATGCGGTCGAACTCGTCGTCGATGGCCCGGTCGCCCTGTGGTTGCGGGGTGTCCTCACGGCCGCGGCCGTCGGGATGGCCCGTCTGCACGTCGAAGCCGCTCAGGGTGAAGCCCTCGGAGGCGAGCGCCCGGGCGACGGCCTGCTGTTGCTGCTGCAGCGAGCCGCCGGCACCGGTGTCCTGCGGTTGCAGGGTCACCCGGACCTCCGAGCCGCGGCTCACGATCTCGATCACGACCTGGCCGAGGTCCGGGCTCGTGATGCGCACGCTGATGCGGTGCCGGCCGCCGCCCTGGTCGGCGAGCTGGCGCGCGGTGTCGGCGATGGCCCGCTGGAGCTCGTCGGCCCGGATCGTGGCGGTGGGTGCGGCGAGCGCGTCGGCGCGTGCGGTCGCCGGGGCGGCGGTCGGAGCGGCCGACACAGCCGGCTCGACCGCCGGCGCCTCGGCCGCAGGGACCTCGATCGCCGATGTCGCCGCTGCGGCGGCCGTCGGCGGTCCGGCGGAGCCTGAGGCCGGAGCGGTGGACGCCGTGGCGCTCGCGAGCGCAGTGGCTCGGGCAGTCTCCTGGGAGGCATGGTGCGACGCCTGCCCGTCCCCGCTCGTCGAGGCATCGGGGTCGTCGGCCCCGGGGTCGCCGAGCTCGAGCGGGGTCTCGGGCACGGCCTCCATGCCGGTGAGGTCGAGGACCGGACCGTCCGTCGACCCGTCGGTCTCGGGCAGGACGGCGGCCGCGGCGTCGCCCTGGTGCACCAGGGCCCCGTCGCTCGGGAGCGCGGCCGTCGGGAGGACGGCGGCCTCTCCGACGGGGAGCCCGGCCGTGGCGGTCGCGGCATCCCCCGGTGCGGCGGTCGGCGTGACCGCCAGGCCGGTGGTGGTGGACCGCTGCCAGGCGACGAGGAGCTGCGCTGCGGCAGCCTCTGCGGCGTCTCCGGTCTCCCCGGTGGGATCGCCGTCGTCGGTCTCCGCAGCGGTGCTGCTGCGCGCCTCGGCGGTCTCGGTCGCGACCGCCCCGCCGCCGGTCGAGTCGCCGGCGGAGCCGCCCGTGGTGCCGGAGGCATCGCGCAGGACGGCGGCGAACCCGCCGGCGTCCCGCACGCCGCCGGAGCCGCCGGAGGCGGGAAGGGACAGGGCCGGATCGGCGGCGGCCGTGGCCGTCATGGTGCCGACGTTCACGCGGGGACCTCCTGGAGTTGGCGGTACCGGGACAGCACCGTCGTGACATAGTTGCGGGTCTCGGGGATGTCCGGGATGCCGCCCGCACGGTCCACCCGCCCCGGGCCCGCGTTGTACGCGGCGAGGGCGAGGTCCAGGCTCCCGAACCGGTCGATCATCTGGCGCAGGAAGCGGGCGCCACCCTGCAGGTTCTGGATGGGATCGTTCGGGTCCACGCCGAGCCCGGCGGCGGTGGCGGGCATCAACTGGGTGAGCCCGGTGGCGCCGGCGTGGCTGACGGCGTCGGCCCGGAAACCCGACTCGGTCCACACGAGGGCCTCGAGCAGCTCGGTCGGCAGCCCCTGCTCGGCGGCCGCCTGGGCGATGGCGGGCTGCCACCGGGCACGGGCCACCTCGGGCGGTTCGGTGCGGCCGATCGGCGCAGCCCCGCCGACGCCGTACGCCGAGCCCGTGCCGTGCATCTGTCCGGCGAGCACCGTGTCGAAGCCGGCGCCGTCGACGCCGGCCGGCGGTTGCGGCGCCGGCGGCTGGAAGCGGGCCTCGATGGCGGCCATGCGGGCGTGGATCTGCGCGAGCGGGTTCATGCCTGCCCCCGGAGGCGTCGGAGCGCGACCTCGTCGAGGGTGCGCTGGCTGGCCCGGGCCGCGACGACGGCACGTGCGGCGCGGTCACGTTCGTCGAGCCGGTCGACGGTGCGCTTGTACCGGGCGGCCTCGAGCCACTCCTGCCGGGCCCGGAGGACGGCGTCCTCGGCCGCGCGTCGCTCCGCCTCGCGGTCGCGCAGGGCCTGGGCCCGGAGCTCGCTCATGCGGCGCCGCAGCAGGAAGTCCTCGACGTTGGTGCCCTCGGTGGGGGTGAGGTCCTGGGTGGCACGGGCGCGGGCGAGCTCGACCGCATCGGTCGCCTCGTCCACCTCCCGACGGCGTGCGGCGAGGGCCCGCTCGGTCTCCTCCTCCTTGCGCCGGGCGAGGCCGAGGATCCGCTGGATGCGCGAGGAGCCGCTCATGGCTGGACCACCAGGTCCAGGGCGGCGGCGGCGTCCTCCCACGTGGAGGGTTCACCGGCCGGCTGCAGGAGGAGGGCGTCGAGGCGGTCGCGCTTGCGCAGCGCCTCGTCCACCAGCGGGTTCGAACCCGGGGTGTAGGCGCCGAGCTCCAGCAGGTCGCGCGCCTCCTCGAGCGAGGCGATCAGGCTGCGGGCGTGGACCATCGCCTTCTGCCGGTCCTTCGGGAGGATCTTGCTCACGAGGCGGCTGCTGCTGGCGGGCACGTCGATGGCCGGGAAACGGCCGGTGCCGGCGATCCGTCGGGACAGCACGTAGTGGCCGTCGAGGATCGAACGGGCGTGGTCGGTGATGGGCTCCTCGAGGTCGTCGCCCTCGACGAGCACGGTGTAGAGCCCGGTGATCGTGCCGTGGGCGTGCGGTCCGGCCCGCTCGAGCAGGGCGGGCAGGAGGCCGAACACCGATGGCGGGTAGCCGCGCGTGGTGGGCGGCTCGCCGGCGGCGAGACCGACCTCGCGTTGGGCCATCGCCACGCGGGTCAGCGAGTCCATCATCAACAGCACGTCGCGCCCCTGGGCGGCGTGCCACTCGGCGATGCGGGTGGCGGTCCAGGCGGCCCGGAGGCGCATCATCGCGGGCTCGTCGGAGGTGGCGACGACGACGGTCGCGTTCGGCCGACCCTCGGGGCCCAGGTCGTCCTCGAGGAACTCCCGGACCTCACGACCGCGCTCGCCGATGAGGGCGACGACCACGACGTCGGCGGAGGTGCCGCGGGCCATCATCCCGAGCAGGGTGCTCTTGCCGACGCCGGAGCCGGCGAAGATCCCGATGCGCTGGCCGCGCCCGCAGGTGAGCAGGGCGTCGAGCGGCCGGACGCCGAGGGACAGGGGTTCGGTGATGCGCTGGCGGGCGAGCGGGTGGGGGACCGGGCTGTCGAGCATGACGGGCTCGACGTCGTGGAGGGCGCCGACGCGGTCGATCGGCCGGCCGAAGGCGTCGACCACCCGGCCGCGCAGGCCGTCGCCGACCGGCACGGTGAACCGGCGGCCGAGCGGCTCCACGGGGTCGTTCGGCGCGAGCCCCTCAGCGGAGCCGAGCGGCATCACCACGGACCGGTCCTCGTCCACGGCGACCACCTCGGCCAGCAGGGCGCGCGGCGCCTCGCCGATGCGGACGACGTCGCCGATGGCGGCGCGGATGCCGCGGATCTCGATCTCCATCCCGACGACGCGGGCGAGGCGCCCGAGCCGGCGGTAGGGGCTCAGGTCGGCGGGCACCGTGGGCCGCGGGCCGAGCAGGGTGGCGCCCGGGGTCTCAGGCATCGTGCACCGTCGTTCCTCCGGCGGCGGCCATCGCCTCGCTGAGCCGTTCCAGGGCGTCCTCGAGCGTGCCGATGACCGAGCCCGTGTTGGTCCGCAGGAGGAAGTCGGCGGGGCCGAGGTCCTCGTCGGCGAGGACCGTGCAGGTCTCGGGCACCCACTGCGCGACCCGGGCGGCGTGGGTGGGGTGGACGAACACGCGGAGGTCCGCCTCGCCCGTCACGTGGCCGATGGCGTCGTGCAGGCGGCTGAGGAGCAGGTCCGGGTCGCGCTCCACGGCGTCGGTGACGATCCAGCGACCGATCTCCATGCCGAGGTCCACGACCTGGCGGCGCAGCTCCTCGACGGCGGCGACCACGGTCGCACGCGCCTCGGCCGTGACGGTCTCGACGGCGGCGGCGAGGGCGGCGACGGCGGCGTCGTGTTCGGCAGCGGCCTGGGCCCGCCCCTCGGCCAGGCCGCGCTCGTAGGCGCGGGCGAGGTCGTCCTCGGTGATCCGCTGGGGCGGCGGCTCGGCCGTCCCGAACGCTGCGTGCATGGCGGCGTCGGCGCGGTCGGACTTCAGGACGCGGGATGCGAGGGCGGTCATTCGTCGCCGCTCCGTTCGATCGCGATGATCCCCTCGTCCTCGAGCTGGCGGATGATGGCCACGACCTGCTTGCGGGCATCCTTGATGTCGGCCGCCTTGACGCCGGTCAGGTACTCGATCTCCTCCTGGAGGTTCGAGCGGGCCCGCTCGGACAGGTTCTTGAAGAACCGCTCCCCGAGCTCGTCGGGCGCGTCCTTGAGGGCAACGGCCAGGACCCGGGTGTCGATGCTCTTGAGGGTCTCCTGGATGGAGCGATCGTCGAGCCGGCCGATGTCGTCGAACACGAACAGGGCCTCGCGGACCTTCAGCGCCATCTCGGCATCGCGCTCCGCCATCGAGACCAGGAGGGACTTCTCCACGTCCGAGGAGGAGTTGTTCACCACGTCCACCAGCAGCTCGAGACCGGGGACGACCGTGGTGGGCTGGCTCAGCAGCGGGGCGAGCCGAGACCGGAGGCTCTCGTCCACCTGGACCACCACGGACCGGTGGATCGTCTCCAGCTGGGCGAGGCGGAGCCCGACGTCGGCCTGAACGCCGGGATCGAGCCGGCTGAAGATCGCGGCACCGGTGAGCGAGTCGAGGTGGGCGATGACGAGGGCGACCGTCGACGGCGACTCTCCGCTGATTATGCGGGCCACGTAGTCGGGGTCAGATAGGAAGATCACACCTCTGAACTCCACTCACAAAGGCGAATCTAGTTAGACCTATAATGCTGCTACAAGGGT
>JBEIGA010000010.1:0-28489 GCA_040382135.1 Acidimicrobiales bacterium | reverse complement strand
GCGGACACCGTCGTAGAAGGAGTCATCCACGACGACCCAGCCCCAGGCGGCCTCGTCGGTCACGCCGCAGTCGTCCTCGCTCTCGCAGAGACCGCGCTCCACGAAGCCGGGGACGTTCGCCAGCTCGAGGATGATCCGGTCGATCTCGGCGACCAGCGACTCGGGCAGCTCGGTCCGAACCGCCAGCGGGGAACCGGCGATGACCTCGGACTCCCAGACGACCTTGACGTCGCCCTCGGCGATTGCGCCGTCCTCGATCAGCTGGGTCTCGACCATGGCGTCGAAGGCGAACCCGGCCTCGCAGTCGCCGTTCACCACCGAGAGCACGGAGGCGTCGTGGCCACCGGCGAAGATCGGCGACACGCCGGTCTCCGGATCGATGCCGAGCTCGAGCAGTCCGGCCGACGGGTACAGGAAGCCGGAGGTCGAGCCCGGGTCCACGAAGCAGACGGAGCGGCCGGCGAAGTCGGCGAGCTCGTCGATCTCGGCGTTGTCGCCCCGGGTGATGCCGAAGCTCTGGTAGCCCGGCTCCTCGTCGGGGGCGTCGACGAGGGCGCCGATCGGCCGGATCTCGGCGCCGTTCTGCACGGCCAGGACGTAGCTGAACGGCCCGTACTGGGCCAGGTCCACGTTGCCCGCGATCTGGGCCTCGATGATGCCGGCGTAGTCGGTCGCCTGGAAGAACTCGATCTCGATGCCGAGCTCGTCCTCGAGGAGGGCGATCACGTTGGCGTACGACTCCTGCAGCGCCGTCGACTCCTCGGACGGCACCGCGCCGAACACGAGCGTGTCCGGCCAGTCGCTGCGGTCCACGTCGCCCTCACCGGCCTCCTCTTCGGGGGCAGCGGTCGTCTCGGTCGCCTCGGCGGCCTCGGTGGTCTCCGTCGACTCGGCCACCGTGGTCTCGGAGGCGGCCTCGGCCTCGTCGTCGTCCCCACACGCAGCGGCGAGCATCACGAGCGCCACGGTCGCCGCGGTCGCCCGCATCCATGCACGTCGTCGCATCCGGTTCTCCTGGTCTGTCCACGCCCGGCCCTGCCGGACGCACCTCTCGGGTCGGCGGCAACGTAGAGAGGGCCGCGCAACGGACGGATGCCCGTCGCGTCGCTTCCCGGTGATGATCAGGTGAACTCGCCCGGCAGAAACGGGACGTACATCCTTGGTATCCCAACGGATACCTGGACGTGACCCGCCGGTGTCCGGGACGCCATCAGCTGTTCTGACGGCTCCGCGAGCATCGCTCCGATGAACGCACGACCCTCGGCGCTGCTGGGCATCCTGACCATCACCGCCTACGGCTCGTGGTACTACGGCTTCGGCGTCCTGCTCCCGGACCTGCAGGCCGACCTCGGCTCCTCGGAGCACCTGCTCGCCGCCGGCTTCGGAGCCGCACACCTGGCGACCGGGTTCCTGGGGATCCTCACCGGGCGGGAGCTCGACCGCCGCGGCAGCCGGAACGTCTTCCTCGTCGGCGTCGTCGGCGCAGGGGTCCTCGGCATCTCGAGCCTCGCCCGCGATCCTCTGCTGTTCGCCGCGGTCTTCGGCATCGGTGGCGGCCTGATCGGCTCCGCCGGCTTCTACCCCGTGACCCAGACGGTCGCCGCACGCTGGGCACCCGGAGCCGAGGTGCGGGCCATCGCCCGGCTCACGATCTGGGGCGCGTTCGCCTCGCCGGTGTTCATCCCCGCCACCGAGGTGGCTCGTCGCACCTGGGGCTGGCGGACCACGATCCGCATCGACGCCCTGCTCGTGGCGGCCGCCTTCCTGGCCGCAGCGGCGCTCTCCGGCCGTTACCGAACGGCCGCCGCCGAACGACCGAGCCCGAAGGCGCGCACCGCGCTCCAGCTCGCCGTCGCAGACCCGACCACCCGCCGCCTCGCCGCCGCCGCCGTCGCCACGGCGGGGAGCGTCAGCATCCTGCTGCTGTACCAGGTGCCGATCATGATCGCCGCCGGGCTGGGTGCCGGCACGGCGTCGGCGATGGCCGCCACGCGCGGCGTCGCCCAGCTGCTCGGCCGGCTCCCCCTGGTGCCGCTCGTGGATCGCTTCGGCGCCTTCTCGGCACTGCGCGCCGCACGGATCGCGGTGGCGGTGGCCTGCGTGCTGCTCGCCGTCGGCGGCGGCCTCCCCGTCGTCGCCGTGGCAGCCGTCATGGCGGGCGCGGCGATCGGCGCCTTGTCGCCGCTCGACGGCATCGCCGCCCGTGCCACGCTCCCGCCGGACGACCTGGGCGCCCTCCTCGGCACCCTCGCCCTCTGCACGGGCGTGGCCGCCGCCGTCCTCCCCGTGGTCGCCGCCACGGTCGTGGACCTCACGGGCGATCGTCGGGCCGCGGCGCTCCTCGCTGCGGTCCTCGCCGTCGTCGCCGCCGTGTCACTGCACGGGACGCGGCGGGCGCCCGTCCCACCGACCTGACCCGCGTGGGGAGGGGTCAGACGCCGTCGGGAGCGACCAGGCGGTAGCCGAGGCCGCGGGCCGTGATCAGCCGGCGCGGCTCGGCGGGATCGTCCTCGATCTTCGCCCGCAGGCGCATCACGTGGACGTCGAGGGTCTTCGTGGACCCGACGTAGTCCCAGCCCCAGACCTCCCGGATCAGCCGGTCGCGGCTCACGACACGGTCGAGGTTCTGGGCGAGCACCGCGAGGAGCATGAACTCCTTCAGCGGCAGGGGCACCAGCGCACCGCGGAGGCGCACCTGGTGCCGCTCCGGGTCGATGACGAGGTCGCCGAGCACGATGCCCGAGCTCGAGATCGTGGTCGGCTCGGAGAGCTGGGCCCGCCGGAGCAGGGCACGGATCCGGGACACCAGCTCCCGCATCCGGTAGGGCTTGGTGACGTAGTCGTCGGCACCGACCTCGAGCCCCACCACGGCGTCGACCTCGTCGGTCTTGGCCGAGACCATGATGATCGGGACGGTGCTCCGGGTCCGGATCTCCCGGCAGACGTCGATGCCGGACATCTGCGGCAGCATCACGTCGAGCAGCACCAGATCGGGCTGCATGGCGTCGAACGCCTCCAGCGCGTCACGTCCGCCCATGGCGCTCTCCACCACGAACCCCTCCCGCCGCAGACCGGCGGAGAGGGCGTCCACGTAGGCGGGCTCGTCGTCGACGACCAGGATCGAGAGGGTTCGTGCGGACACGGTGCCGATTCCTCGAGGAGAGCGGGGCGGACGCGGGTCGCCGCCCGCAGGGTCCGGCACGGAGGGGTGGTGCCGGACCCCGAGGGCGACGAGGGATCCCGGAGGGGGCCTCCGGGCTCGGGATCAGAAGCCGGCGTCGGCCCAGGCGGACCGGGAGGCCTCGAGGGTGGCGTCGTCGAGCGTCACGTACCCGACCTCAGCCGGGGCCTCGGTCAGCTGCTCCACGTAGAAGGAGACGAAGGCGGCGACGGCCGGGTTGTCGGCGGCAGATGCGGCGCTCACGTAGATGAACAGCGGCCGCGAGATCGGGTAGCTGCCGTCGGCGATGGTCTCCAGCGACGGAGCGACACAGCCGTCGCCGCCATCGACCTCGAGCTCCTTCAGCAGATCGCCGGCCTCCTCGGCGAAGGCGAAGCCCACGAACCCGAGCGAGGTCTCGCTCGCCTCGATGTTCGAGACGATGGTGTTGTCGTCTGCCGACGAGGCGTAGTCGGGGCGCAGGGCGGCGACGTCGTCCTCGGAGATGAGGCCGGCCTCGACCCTCGCCTCACCGGCGGCCTCGATCACCAGCTCGACGAAGGCGTCGTAGGTGCCGGACTCGGTGCCGGGGGCGGTGATGTCGAGCGGGGCGTCGGGGAACGTGGTGGTGGATCCCATCTCGGTCGCGAGCGCCTGGGCATCGGCCCAGCTCGAGAAGCCGGTCGACTCCGGGCCCATCAGCGCGTACAGGTCCTCGAAGGACAGGCACGCGATCGCCTCGTTGGCCGGGTTGGTGATCACGGTCAGGCCGTCATAGGCGACGGTGATCTCGATGAACTCGACCCCGTTGGCGGCACACTCCTCGGCCTCGGCGTCCTTGATGGGCCGGGAGGCGTCCTGGACGTCGGCTTCGCCGGCGCAGAACTTCACGAAGCCGTCGCCGGTGCCGGGGCCCTCGACCGAGACGTTGACGTTCGGCGCCACCGCCTCGAAGTTCTCGGCGACCTTCACCGAGATGGGCTCCACCGTGGAGGAACCCGTCACGAACACGTCGCCCTCGACGTCGGAGGCCTCGCCACCGTCGCCCTCGGCGGCCTCCGTGGTCTCCGTGGTCTCCTCGGCCTCGGTCGTCTCCGTCGCCGCCGCCGTGGTCTCGGTGGTCTCGGCCGACTCGTCGTCGTCGCCGCAGGCGCCGGCCACCAGACCGAACGCAATCGCCAGCGCCATCGCCGGCATGAACCGCTTCGTCTTCACGCATCCTCCTCAGGACGGGACACCCGGGCACCACTGCCACGGGTGGATCGCCGCGGAAGGTAACGAAGCGAGGTAACGCGCCTCCCCGGCTCAGATGGCCGTGAGGTGAACGGCGGGGGAACGCTTCGTCCGACGTGCCCGATGCCACGCCGGCCGGGGCGCACGGACCGGGGCGGATCAGCCGGCAGGGTCGCCGGCAAGGGCGGCCAGGACGAAGTCGGCGTACGCCACCCGGCCCGTGCTCCCGACGTGCACACCGTCGGAGCCGAAGTACTCGGGGTGGCCGTCGGACAGCGAGCGCCAGTCGACGACCTGGACGTCGGGGTAGCGCTCGGCCGCCCGCCAGATGGCGTCGTTGACCGTACGCTCCCACTCCCGGGGCACCCGCACGGTCAGGACCGAGACCCGCTCCACCCCGGCGAGCGCGGCCATGACCTCGTCGAAGAGCTCGTCGGTGAGGGTGCCGTTGTTGCCGAGGTGCAGGACCACGTGCGAGGTGAGCCGGCCCTCGGCCGCCATGGTCCGCAGGTCGGCCGCCGCCTCCCACCACTGCCGGCCCTGGTGGGCGTCGACCACCGCGGTCGGGACGCGGGCGAGCAGCTCCTGGGAGGCGCCGAGCAGGACCGAGTCGCCGATGAAGGTGAGGCCGGGCGGGTAGGTGGGGGTGACCGACAGGGCCTCGACGACCGACGTCGTGGGGACCTCGGCCCCCGGGGCATCGGGTTGGACCGTGGACGCGGTGCCCTCGGCGCTCCCCGTGGCGGGGACCTCGCTGGTGCTCCCGGTCGGGGCACCCGTGGTCGCCGTGGGCTCCGAGGTGGACACGCTCCCGTCGGCGGGGGGCGCGCTCGAGGAGGTCGGCGGCGCAGCGACGGCGTCGACCGTCTCGTCGTGATCGACCGCCACGAGGTGCAGCCCGCCGACGACGAGCAGCACACCGGCGAACCCGCTCGCAGCCTGGACGGCGAGACGCCGAGGTGGTGCGGTCCGCAGTGCGGCCAGCCCGGCCAGGAAGCGCTTCTCCCGGACGGGTCGCTCCACCAGGCGGTAGCTGAGCTCGGTGAGGACCGCGGTCAGCCCGAGCCGGACCACCCACAACGTGAACCCGTCGATGGTGACGTCGACTCGGGGACGGGTCACGGCGAACACCGGGTAGTGCCACAGGTAGATGGCGTAGGAGCGGACACCCACCGCCCGGAACGCCCGGTTGCCCAGGATCCGGCCGGCGTGGCTGCCCGGGGTGGTGACCGCGACGACGACGGCGAGGGTGGCGACGCCGGTGGCGACGAAGCCCCACGGGTACAGCCAGGCGACCTGCCCCGGCGTGGGGGTGGCGGAGAACTCGGCGGTGCGGAACAGGAACAGGATGCCGAGGACGCCCACCAGGCCGAGGAGGTCCATCCGGTTGCGGAGCCCGCTCCAGCGCGACTCGGCACCGACGGCCGTCCACGGCCGCCAGAGGAACGCCACTGCGGCGCCGATCAGCAGCCCGGCGGCACGGGTGTCGGTGCCGAGGTAGATCCGGGACGGGTCGGCGAAGTCGTCGAGGCCGTTCGCCAGCCACCACATCCACAAGGTCGACAACGCCCACCCCGCCACGACGGCGCGGAGCGTCCAGGCGCGACCGAGGTACCGCAGGCCTCCCGCGAGCAGCAGCGGCCAGAGCAGGTAGAACTGCTCCTCCACGGCGAGGGACCACAGGTGCGAGAGGAACGAGGGCCGGTCGAAGGCCTCGCCGTAGGACTCGCCGCGGGCGATCGTCCCCCAGTTCGCCACGTAGAAGACCGCGGCCAGGAAGCCCTCGCGGATCTTGGCGAGGGCGTCGGACGCCACGAGCATCGCCAGCAGGGTGCTGCCGGCGAGGAAGGCGAACAGCGCCGGGAGGAGCCGGCGGGCCCGACGGATCCAGAACGGGCCCAGGGCGATCCGCTCGTTGCGGTCCCACTCGCCGAGCAGGAGGGCGGTGATCAGGTACCCGGAGAGGACGAAGAAGACCTCGACCCCGAGGAAGCCGCCGCTGTACGCCGCGGCACCGCCGTGGTAGGCGAGCACCCCGGCCACGGCGACGGCCCGGATGCCGTCGAGGCCGGCGAGGTACGGCAGGAGACCGGTAGGCCGCGCGGACTCGGACGCCGGCGCGGCGTCGTCCGCCTGCGTCGCAGGCCCGGTCATCACGATGTCCTTCAGCTGCTCCTGGTCATGCCGGACGACCCCTCTGGCATCCGACCTCCGACGGTACCTGACGCCCGCCCGCACGACGGGTCACGTACGGCGGTACTCCGTGACGATCGGGGCGAGCTCCGCCGGCGTGGCCCCGTGCATGATGACCCCGTCGCACCCGAGGGCGAGCTGGTTCCGCACGGCGGCGACGCACTGGGCCGGGCTGCCGGTGGCGGCGGCTTCGAGCCATTCGGCCGGGATCAACGTGGCGGCGTGCTCGAGCTGCTCCTGGGTGCCCGTCACGTCGAGACCACGGACCCCGGCGATGACCGGGTCCGAGAGGAACCGCTCGAGCACCCTCGGGTCCCACCCGTTCGTCCGCACCATCAGGTCGCCGTAGCCCTGCAGGTAGGTGCCGAGCCGGCCCACCAGCTTCATGAGACGCTTGTCCTCGGGGACGTGGTCGCCGACGGTGGCGAAGCAGGACCAGACCTTCACCGAGTCCGGATCACGGCCCGCCTGCTCGGCCGCCCGCTTCATGGTGCGGACGCAGCGGGCGGTGGTCTCATCGGTGAAGAAGGTGTGGAGCACCACCTCGTCGAAGCACCGGCCGGCGAGCTCCAGCGTGTTCCGGCCGAAGGCCACCATGCCCATCGGGAGGTGCTCGTCGAGTGTCGGGTCGAGGGCGAGCACCGGGTACTTCCCGGCGGGACCGTCGTGCCCCACGATCACCTCGCCGCGGAAGAGCCGCCGCATCAGCCCGGCGAAGTCCTCCATCTGGGCGGTGGTGATCCGGCCGATGCCGTAGGCGTCCTGCATCAGCGGGATGCCGCGGCCCAGGCCGAGCACGAACCGGCCGCCGGTCAGGCTCTGCATGGTGCGGGCGTACCCGGCGGTGACGATCGGGTGCCGGGTGTTGTGGTTCGTGGCCGCCGTGGAGATCGTCATGCGGGAGCTGACCGCGCCCACCGCCCCGGAGAGGGTGGCGGCCTCCTTCTTGTTGTACCGCTCGGAGATGAACACGTGGCCGAGCCCGATGGCCTCGGCGTCGAGCACCTCCTGGATCAGGTCACGGGACGACGCCGGCTGGCCGGCCAGGGTGTAGAAGCCGAGCTCCTCCAGGACCGTCATGTCGTTCTCGCGCATCGTCGCCCTCTCCGTCCGTGGCAGGCGCCGATTATCGTCCGTCCGGGCCGGACACGTCGTCCCGGTCCGGGGGAGGACCCGCATGTCGACGGGAACCGGGACCACGCACCGCACCTTCTGCCGCCTGTGCGAGGTCGGCTGCGGCATCGTCGTGCAGGTGGACGACGGCGCGGTCGTGAAGGTGCGGCCCGACGCCGACCACCCGGTCACGAAGGGCTTCGCCTGCAACAAGGGGCTGCTCGCCACCGAGATCCACCAGGACCCGGACCGTCTCGACCGTCCGATGCGGCGGGCGGCCGACGGCGGGTGGTCCGCCGTGTCGTGGGACGAGGCCCTCGACGACATCGCCACCCGGCTCCGTGCGGTCGTCGACGAGCACGGGCCCGAGGCGGTCGCGATCTACCTCGGGAACCCCACGGCGTTCAACGCCACGGCGGGCGTCGCCGCCGGTCTCTTCCTGCGCCTGCTCGGCTCCGACCGCCTCTTCTCCGCCGGCACCCAGGACTGCGCCAACAAGTTCGCCGTCGGCGAGCTCCTTTGGGGCTCGGCCCAGCTCCACCTCATCCCGGACGTCGACCACACCGACCACCTGCTCGTCCTCGGCAGCAACCCGCGCATCAGCAAGGGCTCGTTCCTGTCGGTCCCCGACCCGATCGGCCGGTTCGGCGCCGTGGAGGCGCGGGGCGGCACGGTCCGCTTCGTGGACCCGCGGCGCATCGAGCCGAAGGTGGGCGAGGTCGTCCAGATCCGGCCGGACACCGACGTCTACCTCCTCGCCGCCATGCTCCACGAGATCGACCGCACCACCGGCTTCGATCCCGACGGCGCCGCCCGCGTCGCTGACCCCGACGCCCTCCGCACCTTCCTCGCCGACTACGCGCCGGAGCGGGTCGCGCCGGTCGTCGGCATCGGCGCCGACCGCATCGCCACGCTGGCGCACGAGTTCGCCTCTGCCCCGAGCGCCGCGGTGCACGTCTCGACCGGGGTGAACATGGGGCGGCAGGGGGCGCTGGCCTACTGGCTCGCCACCATGCTTTCGCTGCTCACCGGCAACCTCGACCGCCGTGGCGGCAACGTGCCGGCCACCCGCGGCACCGCGGCCAACCCGAGCGAGCGCGGCACCGACGCCGCCTCCTTCCTCGACTCGCCGTGGGGCACCTACCGGCCGGTGTCGTCCATGCACCCCGGCGCACTCCTCGCCGACATGATCCGGGCCGACGCCGACGTCGTTGCGGGGGCCACACCCATCCGTGCGCTCGTCGTCCTGGCCGGCAACCCGGTGCTCAGCATCGGAGGCGGCGACCAGCTCGCCGCGGCGCTCTCGGACCTCGACCTCCTGGTCTCGATCGACCTCTACCGCAACGCCACCGGCGAGCTCGCCGACTACGTGCTCCCCGCGGCGGACTGGTTCGAGCGGGAGGACCTCAACGTCTTCGTGCAGGGCACCCAGACCGAGCCGTACGTGCAGTGGACGGGGCCGCTCGTCGAGCCTGCTGCCGAGCGCCGCACCGAGCGGGTGATCTTCACCGACCTCACCGAGCGGCTCGGACTCCCCGTCTTCTTCCCCCACGACGCGGACCTGCTCGGGATGGTCCACGACGGCGCGCTCGGCGCCCATGGGCTCTCGGTGGAGGCCGTGCGGCAGGAACCCGGCGGGACGGTGCTCCTCGCCCCGACGGAGCCCGGCGGCTTCCTCGACCGCGCCACCCCGCACGGCACGATCGACGGCGCGCCCGAGATGCTCGCCATCGCGCGGGAGCGGGCGGCCGCCCTCTTCGACGAGCTCCTCGCCGAACCACCCGACCAGCTCAAGCTGATCACCCGGCGCACCAGCCACACCCTGAACTCGGCGATGCAGAACGTCCGCCGGCTCAAGGACACCGGCGCCGCCGACAACCCGCTCTACGTCGGCCCCGACGACGCCGGCCGCCTCGGCCTGCACGACGGCGACCGCGTCCGCATCGCCAACCGCTTCGGCGAGATCGAGGCGGCGGTCCGCATCAACGACACGCTCCGGGCGGGCGTGGTCGCCATGACGCACGGCTTCGGCAACGCCGGCGTCACCGGCATGGCCGTGGCCGCCGCGTTCCCCGGGGTGAACGTCAACGCCCTCGCACCCCACGGCCCGGGCACCATCGACCCGGTGAGCGGCATGTCGCAGCTCACCGGCATCCCCGTGGAGGTGGTGCGGGTCTGAGCGCGCTCAGCCCTCGTCGGGGAACACCTGCAGATCGGGGTGGTCGGCCAGGGTGAAGCGGTTCGTCAGCCCGGCGATCAGCTCGGGGGGGGCGACCTCGTCGAGGTCGTCGAGGGTCCAGCCACCCTCCCGGGTGATGGTGGCCCGTGGCCTCGGTTCGGTGAGCAGGGAGACCTGGTCGCCGGCGACGAGGAACGTCCGGCCGTTCACGGCGGCCGCCGCATCGGTGCAGAGCCAGACGACGAAGGTCGTGACCTTGCCGGGGTGGAGATCGTCCGGATCACGCTCCTTGGTGCCGGTGCCCATCGTCAGGTCCATGAGCCGCCGCCACCGGACGGTCTGCTCGTGGTACTCGGCGACCCCGGGCCCGATGGCGAGCGGGCGGATGGCGTTGCAGCGGATCCCGAACCGGCCGAGCTCCATCGCCGCCGTGCGGGTCAGCCCCACCACCCCCTCCTTCGCCGCTGCGTAGGCGACGTGGGAAGGGTGGCCGAACCCCGAGCCGGACGCCGTGTTCACCACGACGCCGCCGCCTCCGCGGGCCATGTGCGGCGTGACCGCCCGGAGCATGGCCAGGTAGCCCTTGAGGTTGACCTCGTGGGTGCGGTCCCAGTCCGCCTCCGGGTACCGCCAGAGGTCGTCGTTGCGCATCCACGTGGCGTTGTTGACGAGCACGTCGACGCGGCCGAAGGCGTCGAGCGCCTCCTGCACGATCCCCTCGGCACCGTCCCAGGTGGCCGAGCCGGTGCTCGCCACGGCCGTCCCCCCGGCCGACTCGATCGCTGCGACCACCGAGGCGGCGTCGGCCCCGGGCTTCGCGCCGAGGTCGTTCACCACGACCAGCGCGCCCTCAGCCGCGAACCCGAGCGCATGCGCCCGACCGATGCCCCGGCCCGCACCGGTCACGATCGCGACCCGTCCGTCCAGTCGGCCCATCAGCGGGGCGATCCGATGTCCCAGAGGTGGTGCAGCGGATCGTGCAGGAAGTAGCGAGCGAACGAGCGCACCGTGAACGACGCCCCGTCGCTCCGGCGCCCGGGGCGGTCCCACTGCTCTCCACCCACCGCGTCGAACGCCGCGGCGACCCGGTGGCCTGCGTCCTCGAGCTCCCGCTGCACCACCGTCGGGTCCTGCTCGCCGTACCGATCCGCCACCGCGGTCTCGTCCTGGTCCCAGTTGGCGAAGAGCGGGTCGTCCTCGTGCAGCATCGACGCCAGCCGCAGGTCGAACAGACGGAACACGTCACGCACGTGGCAGGCATACTCGAGGATCGACCACACGCCCGGCGACGGCCGTCCCGCGACGTCGGGCGACCCGAGCGCCGCCGACCAGTCGGCGACCAACGCCCGGACGGCGGCGCCGGTTCGCTCGACCGGGAACGCAGTGGCGTCGAACCCGCAGTCCGGACACGGACGCTCCAGCACCCAGGTCCAGTCCTTGGTGTCCGCATCGATGCCGTCGTCGGACATGGCCACCGGGCTCAGTCGGGGATGTCGAAGCGGTAGACGTTGGTCTCCCGGGCCACGAACCCGAGGCGCTGGTAGAGCCGGTTCGCCGCCTCCCGCGAGGGCCGGGAGGTGAGGTCGACCGTCCTCGCCCCGGCCCTGCGGGCGTGGTCGATGGCCGCCAGGTTCAGGGCCTCGCCGACACCCCTGCCCCGGGCCGCGCCGTCCACCACCACGTCCTCGATCCAGGCCCGCAGGCCGGTGGGGATCCGGAACAGGGCGAGGGTGAGGCTCCCGAGGATGGTGTCGTCGTCGTCCCGGGCGACGAAGAGGACCGTGGCTCGCGAGGTGACGATGGCTGTGAGCTCGCGCTCGGTCGGCGGCGGGTTCGACGACGACAGCTGCGGGATGAGCCGTTCCATCGCCTCGACGAGGTCGGGGGTGACCTCCGTGACCGCTTCGACTCGCACCTGGACCTCCACGCTGCGCTCCTCCAACCCTAGCCAAGGCCCGGGAGGGGCACCCGGGCCGGATGGCCTTGCTGCGCCGACCTGGGCGACCTCCCCGGTACCGTGGGCGACGATGGAGCACACCCCCGCCGGGGTCCCGGGTCCGATCGGCGCCCGCACCCCCCATCTCTCGTGGTCCTCGTTGCCGTCCTGCCGGGACGGTGTCCTGGTGGCGGCCTTCGAGGGCTGGAACGACGCCGGAGATGCCGCCACCACGGCGGTCGGTCACCTGGTGTCCCACCTCCGGGCACGGGCCTTCGCCGTCGTCGACCCGGACGACTTCTTCGACTTCACGATCAACCGCCCCGAGGTCCGGCTCACCGACGGCAGGCGGGAGCTCCACTGGCCGGACGCCACGCTCGCCGTCGGACGTGGCGAGCGCCGCGACCTGGTCCTGCTCGAGGGCATCGAGCCTCACCTCCGGTGGCGGACGTACTGCTCGGAGATCCTCGCTGCCGCCGAGGCCCTGGGGGTCCGGCAGGTGATCACGCTCGGGGCACTCCTCGCCGAGGTCCCGCACACCCGGCCGGTCCCCGTCTACGGCACCGCCGACGACCCCGTCCGGGCCGAGGAGCTCGGGCTCGAGACCTCCTCGTACGAGGGCCCCACTGGCATCGTCGGTGTGCTCGGCTCCCTCGTCGCCGAGGCCGGCTTCCGGACCGCCTCGTTCTGGGCCGCCGTCCCCACCTACGCCTCGGGGTCACGGTCCCCGAAGGCGGCGCTGGCGCTCGTCGAGCGGGTCGCCCGGTTCCTCGACCTGACCGTTCCGACCGTCGAGCTCGAGATCGCATCGGCCGCCTACGAACGGCAGATCTCCTCGCTGGTCGAGGAGGACGAGGACACCGAGGAGTGGGTGGCACGCCTCGAGGAGGACCACGACCGCCAGCAGGGCGAGCTCTCCAACGCCGGCATGCTCGTCGAAGAGGTGGAGCGCTTCCTGCGCAACCAGGAAGGCTGAGCACCCGCCGGCGACGCCTACCCCTCGGACCCGGCCAGCGCCTGCTCGATCCACTCCACGATGCGCAGGAGCACTTGCGGGTACTCGGGCTCGTTGAGGATCTCGTGCAGCAGACCCGGCAGCACCTCCCGCACGACGCCGGGCCTGCCCTCGAAGGGCGCCGACGCCGTGGGCGGCACGAGTCGGTCGGAGCCGCCGTGGAGCACCAGCGCCGGCACCGACAGCCGGTCGAGCCGGGCGACCACCTGCGGGCCCCGAGCGATGAGCTCGGCGCCGAGCCGCGCCGTGACGAACAGGACGTTGTCCGGGTCGGCGAGGTAGGCCGCGCCGACCGCCGGATCGCGGGAGAGCACGCTCCCGTCGATGTGCGACGGGATCCGCAGGGTGGGTGCCACCCGACCGAGGAACGGCGCGAGGAACCGCTGGACCGGTGGCACGGTGGCAGCGAGCGCAGGGCCGGACAGCACCAGCACGTCCGGCAGCGGCCGCCCCGACGTGACGTAGTCCGCGCAGACGAGGCCACCCATCGAGTGGCCGAACAGCACGACCGGCACGCCCAGCGTGCGTAGTTCGGCGAGCTGGTCCTCGACGTCGTCGAGGAAGCGGTCGAACGAGTCGACGAACGCTCGACGGCCGCCGGACCCACCGAACCCGCGCTGGTCGATGGTGACCACGTCGTAGCCGGCGTCGGCGAGCCAGCGGCCGACGTGCTCGTACCGGCCGGAGTGCTCCCCCATGCCGTGGACGAGCAGCACGGCCGCGACCGGCGCCTCGGGCGGCTGCCATCGGCGCCGCAGCTGCTGCAGTCCGTCGCGGGTGAGGCCGCGGTCGACCGACGAGGTCGGCGGGTTCATCGTGGGCTCATCCCTCTCCGACCGGACCGTCGGTGTCGTGGTGCTCGCCGGCCCACACCGCAGGCCGGGGCAGGTCGTACTGCACGTCGACCACCTCCCCGCGGATCGCAGCGAACGCGTGCTCGCCCCAGGACTCGACGCCGGCGACCGGGTCGGGGAGGTCGTCCTCGGCGAAGAACCCGACGTCCGCGCACTCGAGGGGGTGCGGCTCGAGGCTGCCGCCCGTCATCCGACAGTGGAACACGAGCGAGTACATGGGGATGCGGGTGAAGCCCTGGCGGAGGCCGTCGAGCACGGCGATCAGCCGGACCGGCTCGCAGATGATGCCGGTCTCCTC
Source organism: Acidimicrobiales bacterium (assembly GCA_040382135.1). Lineage (GTDB taxonomy): Bacteria > Actinomycetota > Acidimicrobiia > Acidimicrobiales > JBEIGA01 > JBEIGA01. The sequence goes on along the minus strand of JBEIGA010000010.1, from coordinate 14,508 downwards.
CCGCACCTCCTTCACGGCCACCTCGGCGGCGCTGTAGCCGATGTCGGCCCAACCGGTGGGGTACAGCCAGACCCCCGAGTCGGCCCGCTTGATGAGCAGGATCTCGCCGGCGTCGTTGCCGACCACGGCACCCACTGCAGTCTTGGGCGTGACGTAGCCGGCGATGCCGTCGCCGACGCTGCGCATCCACTCCGCCACGAGCTCGCCGGGCACGACGTCGTGCGCCGCCCGGAAGCGGATCTCGGCCGCGACGGCGAGCACCTCCTCGTAGCGCTCCCGCTCGTAGGTGTTGGTCGTGAACCCCAGACCGGTGCGCGCGATCCCGGCCAACGCCTCGCTCCAGCGGAGCAGCTCCGCGCCGGTGGCCGGCTCGCCCGTCATGCCCCCGAGGTTAGGGCTCGGTGATCGCGTGCAACACGGCGCGCTCGATCTCGCGCAGGTACTCGGGGTCGGTGACCTTCCCGCCGTCGGCGTCACGCACGTAGAACGCGTCGATCACGTCGTCGCCCAGCGTCTGGATCCGTGCGGAGACGATGTCGAGCCCCAGCTCGGCCAACGCCGTCGTGACCCGGACCAGCAGACCGATCCGATCCGGACCGGAGATCTCGAGCACGGTGGCCTGGGCGCTCGTGTCGTTGTCGACCGTGACCGCAGGGGTCGCCGGCCGGGCCCGACCAGAGCGGCGCGCCTTGTAGGTCCGGGCACGCTCGGCGATCCGGGCGGTGAGGGCGAGGCGGGCATCGAGCGCCTGCTCGACCTGGATGCGGATCCGTGTCCAGTCGGGCAGGTCGTTGAACGCCGGCTTCACGCGGAACACCTGCAGCGCCCAGCCGGGTTCGCTGTGGGCCGCCGCCTCGAGGACGTCGAGGCCGTTGAGGGCGAGCACCCCGGCGGTCCGGCTGAAGAGCCCGGGACGATCGGGGCACACGACGGTGAGCGAGTCCCCCTCGCCGACGATGGAGGTCCGACCAGCCGCCAGCAGCGCTCGCTGCGCAGCCGACGGGAAGGCGTCGGACACGAGGTCCTGGACCTCGCCGCCCCGCAGCACGTGGGCGGTGCGCGAGGCGAGCTCGGTGACGAGGTTCGCCTTCCACGGACCCCACGCGCTCGACCCGGTGGCGATGCTGTCGGCCTCGGTGAGCGCGGCGAGCAGTTCGAGCATCTCGACCGATCCGACCCGATCGGCGACGAAGCGGATGGTGCCGTCGTCGTCGAGATCACGGCGCGTGGCGACGTCCGGGAGGAGCAGGTGGTGCTCCACCATGCCGACGAGGACGTCGACCTCCTCGGCGTGGTAGCCCATCCGCTCGCCGGCGATGCGCCGCACGAGGTCCATGCCGACCTCGGTGTGGTCGCCCGGGTAGCCCTTCCCGATGTCGTGCAGCAGGGCACCGAGCACGAGCAGGTCCGGCCGCTCGACCTGGTCGACGAGCTTCGCCGCCTCGGCGCTGGCCTCGATGAGGTGCCGGTCGACCGTGAAGCGGTGGTACGCGTTGCGCTGCGGCCGGTTCCGGCACGGCTCCCACTCGGGCAGCAGGCGCACCAGCAGGCCGACCTGGTCGAGATCCTCGATCACCGGGATGGCCGCATGGCCCTCCTGCAGCAGGTCGGTGAACAGCCCGCGCGCCTCCTCGGGCCAGGGGACCGGGAGCGAGGGGGTCGACGAGGCCATCAGGTCGAGGCTCGGGCGGTCGATCCAGGAGCGGTGGTTGGCCGCTGCGACCGCAGCACGTAGTGGCAGTACGGGATCCTCGGCCACCGGGGCTGCGGGATCGATCCGGACCACCCGGTCGTCGAGGAGGACACCACCGCCGAGCTGACGTGCCTGGGGGACCCGGAACCTCCGTGCCCGCAACGAGCGGTGCACCCGACGCCACGTGGCATCCGAGGTCCAGGCGATCGAACGCGCGCTGGCGGCGATGTCGGCCATGAGGCGATCGGCGTCGTCGTAGCCGAGCGAGGCCGCCACCTCGTCCTGTCGCTCGAGCAGCAGCTTGTCGTTCGCCCTGCCGACGGCACGGTGCAGCTCCACCCTCGCTCCGAGCAGGGTGAGGTAGGCGTCCCGGAGCGACTCCGCCTCCGAGGCGAGCAGCACGGGTTCGGTGGCCTCCACCCACTCCAGCGCGTGAACGTCACGGAGACCGCCCCGGCCGTCCTTCAGGTCGGGCTCGAGCAGGAACGCCACCTCGCCGAAGTGCTCGTGCCGCTGCTGCACCCTGTCGTCGAGCTCCGCGAGGAACCGCTTCGCGCCGGACCGCCATTGGCGGAGCCCCCGCTCGGAGAGCTCGTCCGTGAGCGAGCGGTCGCCGCTCACGTGGCGCAGCCGGAGCAGGGAGGTGGCCGTCTCGAGGTCGTCGGCGGCGAGCTTCGCGACCTGGTCGACCGTGCCGACCCGATGTCCGAGCTTCAGGCCCTCGTCCCACATCGGGTACCAGAGCCGCTCGCTGATCGGTCCCGGGTCCACGTTCGGTCGGTGGAGCAGCATGACGTCGAGATCCGACTGCGGGGACAGCTCCCCCCGGGCCAGCCCTCCGGCGGCGACGAGCGCCACCCCGTCGTCCTGCACCACCTCGGCGAAGAGCGCCGCCGCCCAGGTGAGCAGACGGTCGGACAGCGCCGTCGCCAGTGCCGCACCCCGCAGGGAGCGGTCGGCCAGCACGTCGTCGCGGCGCAGCGGTTCGGGCATGGGCACGCCTCACTGGGTCGTCCGGCTCCGGCGCCCGAGGGCGCCCCGAGCCGGTCACGGTACTGGATGGCGGGGGTGCCGGCGTCGGCCGCCGGCACCCCCTGCGGCCCGTGTCAGTGGGCCATGACCCCGGTCGGGCCCTCGTTGTAGGCGGCCTCGGCGTGGATCGCCCGGTCGAGGCCGATCATCTCGGTCTCCTCGTCGACCCGCAGCCCGATGGTGGCCTGCAGCGCCTTGGCGATGGCGAAGGTGACCACGAACGAGAACACGATGACCGAGCCCATGGCGACGAGCTGGTCGAGCAGCAGCTCGGCGCCACCCCCGAAGAAGATGCCGTCGTCGAACGTGGCGTCGGGGATGGTGCTGGCGTCGGCGAAGAACCCGATCAGCAGACCACCGACGATGCCGCCGATGCCGTGGACGCCCACCACGTCGAGGGAGTCGTCGTACCGGAACCTCTTCTTCATCTGGATGCCGCCGTAGCAGAGCACCGAGGCCGCAGCGCCGAAGACGATCGGCGCGAGCCCGCCCACGAACCCGGCTGCCGGGGTGATCGCGACCAGGCCGGCCACGACGCCGGAGGCGGCGCCGAGGGTGGTGGCGTGGCCGTCCCGCAGCTTCTCCACCACGAGCCAGGTCACCATGCCGGCCGAGGCGGCCAGGAAGGTGTTGAGCAACGCCTGCACCGCAGCACCGTTGGCGCCGAGGGCCGAGCCGGCGTTGAAGCCGAACCACCCGAACCACAGGATCCCGGTGCCGATCATGACCAGCGGCATGTTGTGGGGCGGCATCGCCTCGTTCGGCCAGCCCTTGCGGGGACCGAGCACCAGGACCATGGCGAGGGCGGCGATGCCGGCGTTGATGTGGATCGCGGTGCCGCCGGCGAAGTCCAGCGCGCCGTTCTCCAGCTGCCAGCCGTACACCCAGTAGGCGACGGGGCAGTACACGACGAGCAGCCAGACCGGCACGAAGACGGCCCAGGCCGAGAACTTGATGCGATCGGCCACGGCGCCCGAGATCAGCGCCGGCGTGATCGAGGCGAAGGTCATCAGGAAGGCGACCGTCATGAGCGCCGTCGCGTCACCGGTGAGGCCGTCGAGCCCGACGAGCTCGAAGTCCCCGATCCAGTCGCCGCCGAAGAAGCTGCCCTCTCCCCGGCTGTTGCCGAGGGAGTAGCCGACGACGACCCAGACGATCGGCACGATCCCGATGCAGTACATGTTCATCATGAGCATGTTCAGGACGTTCTTCGAGCGGGTCATGCCCCCGTAGAAGAAGGCCAGACCCGGCACCATGAACACGACCAGTGCGGTGGACACGAGCATCCACGCCAGATCTGCTGACTCCACGACCACATCCTCCTCAGGAACGTGCAAGACGTGGGACAGGATCCGTGCTGACGATCACGGGAACGTGCCAGGACGATTTCCTGATCGTTACGCCGTGTTTCGGGAGGATGAACCCACCCGGGGTCAGGGTTCGGGGCGCCGGCGGCGGAGGTGCACGTACGCCTTCGCCGCACCCCAGCGGAGCCCGGGCTCGTGCAGCTCGGGGTCGATGTCGGCGAACGCCGCCGGGCTCAGGTCGTAGACGTCCTCGGGGAAGGCCCGAGCGGCGAAGTCGTCGCGGTCCCGGGGTGGCACACCGAGCGTAGCGAGCACCTCGGTGGGGAAGCGGACCGCTCCCCGCAGGACGGTGAGCGGGTTGGTGCGCTGCTCGTCGATGTCGGTCGCCAGCAGGACCTGAAGCCGGGGCACCACCTCGGCCACCGCCTCGGCCGCCGCCGCCGAGGCCGCCGCCCGGGTTGACTCGTCGAACGCGATCCCGGCCTCCGTCGAGCGCTCGCGGACCACCCGCTCGACCCATCCCGGGAGGGTGCGGGCGACCGTCTCGAGCAACTCCGCCGAGATCGCGGCGAACGCCGCTTCATCCGAAGAGCCGGGCTCGTCCGAGGATCCGGACTCGTCGGAGGTCACCGGCCGATGGCCCGGTTCAGGTTGCCGGAACGGAGGCCTTCGAGGTCGAGGGTGACGTAGGCGTACCCTGCGCCGCGCACCACGGCCACGACCTCCTCGCGTCGCTCGACGACGTCCGCCAACGCAGCCACCGGGACCTCGATGCGCGCGGTGTCGTCGTAGTGGCGCACCCGGAGCTCCCGGAACCCGAGCGCCTGCAGCCCCGCCTCGGCGCGCTCCACCCGCGAGAGGATGGCGACCGAGACCCCCGTGCCGTACGGGATGCGTGAGGCGAGGCACGCCGCTGCCGGCTTGTCCCAGGTGCGCAGACCGAGCGCCCGGCTCGCCGCGCGCACGTCCGCCTTGGTGAACCCGGCGTCCACCAGAGGGAACCGGGCCCCCCGGCCGGCCGCCGCCGCCTGGCCCGGGCGGTGGTCACCGAGATCGTCCAGGTTGACCCCGAGGACGACCGTCGCCCTCTCCCGTTCGGCGATCGGCGCGACCGCCTCCATCAGCGCGTCCTTGCACCAGAAGCAGCGGTCGCCGTCGTTCCGGCGGTACGCCGCCGTTTCCATCTCGGTCGTCTCGACCTCCTGCCACCGCAGGCCCCACTCGGCGGCGAGCGACGCGCACTCCTCCCGCTCCACCCCGGCGAGGGAGGGCGACACGGCCGTCACGGCCAGCGCACCCGCACCGAGCACGTCGTGCGCGACCCTCGCGAGGAAGGCGGAGTCGGCGCCCCCGCTGAACGCGACCACCACGGGGCCGAGCTCGGCCAGCGCCTCCCGGAGGGACGCGAGGCGGCCGACGTGATCGTCGAGCGGTTCGATCGCCACGGCGTCCATCCGAGCATCGTCGCAGAGCGTTCACACGTCGGACCAGCCCTGACTGCCACATCGCGGTTGCTTTACGTAGACTTTCCCCTGCGTACGGGTTACCCGTGGGTAAGGGCGCCGGGCCGTCGTGGGAGGGGTTTCCGCCGCATGCATCGCGGTCCTGGTGTCGGCACTGAACCGATGAAAGGCGAGAGAGCCAATGACCAAGCGATGGAAGCGCTTCGGCGCCGTCATGCTTGCCGTCTCGATCGTCGCCGCAGCTTGCGGTGATGACGACGAGGGCGAGACCACTGAGACCACGGTCGCCGAGGACGGCGAGTCCACCGAGACCACGGTCGCCGAGGGCGGGGGCGGCGGCGAGGGCGCAGCCCCGTCCTGCACCGGCGAGAGCGACGGCGTGCTGCACATCGGCACGGTGCTGCCGGAGACCGGCAACCTCGCGTTCCTCGGCCCGCCCGAGTTCGCGGGTGTCGAGCTCGCGGTCCAGGAGATCAACGAGGCCGGCGGCGTGCTCGGCGCCGAGGTCGAGCTGAGCCAGGGTGACTCGGGCGACACCTCGACCGAGATCGCCAACCAGACCGTGGACCGGCACCTCGAGGCCGGCGTCGATGCCTTCATCGGCGCGGCGTCGTCCGGCGTGTCCTTCACGTTCATCGACAAGCTCGTCGAGAACTGCAAGATCCACTTCTCGCCGGCCAACACCTCGCCGGACTTCACCACCTACCCGGACGACGGCCTGTACTTCCGTACCGCTCCGTCGGACGTGCTGCAGGGCCGCGTGCTCGCCGACATGATGATCGCCGACGGCATCACCACGGCGACCATCATCGCGCTGCAGGACCCGTATGGTGAGGGCCTCCTCAACTACACCAAGCTCCCGTTCGAGGAGCAGGGTGGCGAGGTCGTCGAGGACTTCACCTACGACCCGCAGGCTGCGAGCTTCGAGGCCGAGGTGGACCAGATCGTGGCCGCCGACGCCGAGGCGCTCGTGCTGATCGGCTTCGAGGAGTCGGTGAAGATCCTCACCGCCCTCTTCGAGAAGGGCTACACCCCGGACGCCAAGGCCATCTACCTGGTCGACGGCAACGTGGGCAACTCCCTGGGCGAGAACTTCGAGCCCGGCCAGCTGGTCGGCGTGAAGGGCACCCTGCCCGCCGCGGAGATCACCGACGACTTCCAGGCCCGGATGCTCGAGATCGATCCCGAGCTCGACGACTACAGCTACGGCCCCGAGGCCTACGACGCGGTGATCATCGTGGCCCTGGCCACGGAGATCGCGGGCACCGACGATCCGGCCGCCGTGGCCGCCGAGATCAGCGGCGTCACCCGCGACGGCACCGTGTGCACCGCGTTCGCCGAGTGCATGGAGCTCATCGCCGCCGGTGAGGACATCGACTACGACGGCCCGTCCGGTCCGCAGACCTTCGGCCCCGAGGGCGAGCCCACCGAGGCGAGCTTCGCGATCCTCGCCTACGACGAGAACAACCGCGTCGGTGAGGGTGTCGCCACCGAGTACAAGTTCGCCAAGATCTGACGATCCGCGAACCTGACGTCCGGTGACGGGCCGGCCCTCCGGGGCCGGCCCGTTCCGCGTCCGTAGGGCGTCGGGCTCAGTCGCGGGCGAGGGTGCCGAGGTAGAGCTGGATGACCGTGGGGTCGACGAGCAGGTTGGCGCCGGTATCGGTGTAGGCGTTGCGGCCCTGGTCGAGCACATAGCCCCGGTCGCAGATCTGGAGGCACCGGCGGGCGTTCTGCTCCACCATCACCACCGAGACCCCCGTCCCGTTGATCTGCTTGACCCGCTCGAACACCTGCTCCTGCAGCACCGGCGACAGACCGGCGGAGGGCTCGTCGAGCAGGAGCACCGACGGCTCCATCATGAGCGCCCGGGCCATGGCCAGCATCTGGCGCTCACCACCCGAGAGCGCTCCCGCCCGCTGGGAAAGACGCTCGCCGAGCCGCGGGAAGATCTCGACCACGTGGGCCACCCGATCACGCAGCTTCTTCGGCGCGAGGTACAGCCCCATCTCGAGGTTCTCGTGCACCGACAACGTGGTGAAGACGTTGCGGTTCTGCGGCACGTAGCCGATCCCCCGCGACACCAGCTGGTGCGCCTTCATGCCGGTGGTGTCCTCGCCCTTGAACAGGATCCTCCCCGTCCGCACGGGCACGAGGCCGAACAGCACCTTCACGAGCGTGGACTTGCCGGCACCGTTGGGACCGATGATCGCGACGAGCTCCCCGTCGGCGAGCTCGAGCGAGCAGCCCTGGAGGATGTTCACGCCCGGCAGGTAGCCGGCCACGACGTCGTCGACATGGATCAGCGGGCCGCTCACGCCGGGGCCTCCTCGTCACGTGCATGCAGCGCATCGCTCGAGCCGCCGAGGTAGGCGTCGATCACGGCCTGGTTCCGACCGATGCTGTCGGCGGGGCCCTCGGCGATCACGGCGCCCTCGGCCATCACCACCACCCAGTCGCTGATGTCTCGCACGACGTCCATGTCGTGCTCGACGAAGATGACGGTGATGCCCTCGGCGCGGAGCCGCTTGATGTGGCCGAGCAACGACTGGGTCAGCGCCGGGTTCACGCCGGCCATCGGCTCGTCGAGCATCACGACCTTGGGGTCGGTCATCAGGGAGCGCGCCATCTCGAGCAGCTTGCGCTGACCACCGGAGAGGGTGCCGGCGAACTCGTCGCGCATGTGGATCATGTTGAAGCGGTCGAGCAGCTCCTCGGCACGGGCGCGCACCGAGTCCTCCTGGGCCTTCCACCGCGGCCGGAACAGGGCGCTGAACATGCCCTCGCCACGCTGCTGCACCGCGCCCAGCATCATGTTGTCGAGCACGCTCATCTTCGAGAGCGCCTTGGTGAGCTGGAACGTGCGCACCATGCCGAGCTTGGCGAGCTGGTGCGGCGGCACGGTCTCGACCGACTGCCCGTCGAACTGCTTGGTCCCCGTGTCGGGCGTGTCGAAGCCGGTCAGCAGGTTGAAGAAGGTGGTCTTGCCCGCGCCGTTCGGCCCGATCAGCGCCGTGATGGCGCCGCGCTGGATCTCGAGGTGCTCCACGTCGACCGCGCGCAGGCCGCCGAAGGAGCGGGTGATCCGGTCGACGACCACGATCGGATCGGGCTTGGCCGAACCGGGCACGGGATCGACCCCGTCGAACGCCCCCTCCACCGGGTTGGGCCAGACCTGTTCCATGGCGGCGCCGGCACCACCGCCACCGGCGGTCTTGCCGAACTCGATCTCGGGACGATCATCAGCGGTCATCGAGTGCGATCTCCCGCTTGTCGCCGAAGATCCCCTGCGGCCGGAAGACCATCAGCAGGATCAGCAGCACGCCGACGAAGATGAACCGGAACGCCCCCACCTCCGGCCCGGACATGATCGAGTCCGGGACGATGTCGTTGGCGTCGAGCTCCCGGAGGAAGTTGTCGAGGAAGGCGAGGATCATCCAGAAGATCATCGCCCCGACCACCGGACCCATCACCCGGGCCAGGCCGCCGATGATGGCCGCCGTCAGGGCGAAGAACGTGACCGCCCGGGAGTAGTTGTCGGGCTGCACCGAGTTCACCGAGATGGCGAAGAACATGCCGCCGGCGGCGCCGAACATGCCGCCCAGGATCAGGCTCTGCATCTTGAACTGGTACACGTTCTTGCCGAGGGCCCGGGCGGCGTCCTCGTCCTCCCGCACCGCCCGGATCACCCGGCCCCACGGGCTCCGGACCAGGAGGAACAGCAGACCGCAGCCCAGCAGGACCGCGCCCCAGCCGATCAACAGCTCCCAGGTGTCGAACGAGGAGAACTCCACGAACCAGATGCCGTACTCCCCCTCGGACAGGGGATTGGCGTCCTGGAAGCCGTTGGCGAAGCCGTTGAGGCCGTTCGAGCCACCGCTCCAGTCCTTCAGCTCCGCTGCCCGCATCACCAGCCGGATGATCTCGCCTGCCGCGATGGTGACGATGCCGAGGTAGTCCGCGCGCAACCGCAGCGTGGGGAAGCCCAGCAGCAGGGCGAGGACGATGGCCGCCGCGAACCCGATCAGGACCCCGACCCACAGGGGCCAGCCGTAGTAGGTGCTGCTGATGCCCACGCCGTAGGCGCCTGCGGCCATGAAGCCGACCTGGCCGAAGTTCAGCAGGCCCGTGTACCCGAAGTGCAGGTTCAGGCCGATGGCCGCGAGGGCGTAGATGATCGCCTCCTGGCCGAACGCCGCCTCGACGGTGTTGTCGATGATGGTGCCCCAGTCCACGGCAGCCCCCTACCCGAACCGCTCTGCCCGGCCGAAGATGCCCTGGGGCCGGACCATCAGGATCAGGATCATCACGAAGAGCGCCCCCACCGTCTTCAACTCCGGGGCGATGAACAGGGTCGACACCTCGATCACCACGCCGAGCACGATGCTGCCGGCGATCGGCCCGAAGGCGGACCCCAGTCCGCCCAGCGTGACGGCGGCGAACATCAGCAGCAGCTGCTGCTGGCCCATCTGCCAGTTGACCAGGGTCTGGCCGAGACCCAGGAAGATGCCGCCGAGGGCGGCGAGGCCGCCGGCGGCGACCCAGACCCAGGTGACCACGCCGTCGACGTTGATGCCCGACGACGACGCGAGGTCCTTGTTGTCGGACACCGCCCGCATGGCCTTGCCGACCCGGGTCTTGAGCAGGACCGTGACCACCAGCCCCAGCACCACGACGCACAGGACCATGGTGATGATGTCCTTCGGGGCGAGGGACACCGGCCCGATCTCGACACCGTCGGTCTGCACCCGGTACTGGTCGTAGGTGCGGCTGCGGTCCCCGAACTGGTAGAGGATGGCGTACTGCAGGGCGAGGCTGACCCCGATCGAGATGATCATCAACGCCGTCAACCCGGTACCGCGTTTGCGCAGCGGTCGCCAGAACACCCGGTCCGAGCCACCCGCGAGGGCCGCCGCCACGACGATCCCGAGCGGCGCCGCGAGCAACAGGTGGATGCCCCACGTGACGTTGAACAGGTAGGTGATCACGGCGCCGAGGGAGACCATCTCGCCGTGGGCGAAGTTGACGAGCCCGGTGGTGCCGTAGATGAGGGAGAGCCCCACGCTCGAGACGGCGAGGATCAAGCCGAAGCGCAGGCCCTCCACGAAGAGGCGGATGGCCCGCTCCACCTGGCTGTCGTCGGCCTTGCCCACCGCACCCGTGGACTCGCCCTCCACCAGGGGGAACAGCACCGAGCGCACCTGGTCCGGCGAGACGTCGAAGGCCAGCGACGCCCGATCGGCGTTGCGGAGGTTGACCCCTTCGGGCAGCGTCGAGGTGTCGAGGGTGGCGGTGTAGTTCCCCGGGCCCGGGAGCCCGATGAGGAAGGTGCCGTCCGGGCCCGAGACCCCGTCGGCCACGGCCGCTCCGGCGGCATCGGTGACGGCGATGGCGACACCCTCGGCGGGCACCTTCTCCCCGTCGGCGTTCTCGAAGGTCAGCGTGCCCTGGATCGCCTCGGCCCCTGCCGGCTCCTCGGCCTCCTGCGCCCCGGCGACACCGGGCACGACCAGGAGGGCAGCGAGGGCGACCAGCAGCGCGACCAACGAACGTCCGAGCCAGGCGGGAACCGGCATGGTCGGGAGTCAAGCACAGAAAGCGACCGAGCGGTAATGACGAGGTGGCGTCGCGGTTCGTGTTCCCGCGATCGTCATCCCCCGGTCATGGCAGACCCGGCGGGCCGGTCAGCCCGTGAGCCCGACCAGCGCCTCCGCGGTGGTGACCATGCCCGTGTAGAAGGGACCGAACTCGGCGTAGTGGGTGGAGGCCCGGTCGAACCGCATGGTGTAGACGGTCTCCTTGAGGTCGTCCGGGTGCTGCCCGAACAGGGTGACGCCCCACTCGTAGTCGTCGAGCCCGGTGGAGCCGGTGATCACCTGCAGGATCCGGCCGGCGAACTTCCGGCCCGACGCACCGTGCTCGTGCATCAGCTCGCTGCGCTCCTCGTACGGCAGGGCGAACCAGTTCTGCTCGGGGTCGCGGCGCTTGGACATCGGGTAGAAGCACCACGCCGGCTTGCCCTCCGGGGGCAGCTGAGGGAACAGCCGGGCCTGGCGCATCGGCTCGGGAACGCCCTGGGCGTACTCGGAGAGCTCGGTGAGCGAGACGTAGGAGTCCACCACGTCGAGCCCGGCGTCGGCGAGGGCGAGCTGCAGGTCCCACAGCGGCCACTGGTCGGCGCCCAGCGCCATGAAGCACATCTCGGCCTTGTGCCCGAGCACGGCGACCGGTACCACCTGGTTGCCCGCAGCCTCTGCGGCGCGGACGGCGGCGACCACGGCCTCGGGCTCGAGCATCGGCGTCCGCCGGCAGAAGAGGTGGACGACGGCGAGGCCGGTGGTGGGGCTGCTGGGGGTGCGCACGGGGTCGAGTCTACGAAGCCGGGCCGTCGGGCCCGTCCGGTGTGTAGACGTTCACGCGACCGTCCCGGGCGAACCCGGCGAGCTGCATCCCCGCGGCCTGCGCGGTCTCGACCGCGAGTGCGGAAGGTGCACTGACCGCTACCAGCGCGCCGAAGCCGCCGGCCCAGGCCTTCTGCACGATCTCGAACGACACCCGTCCCGACACCCAGAGGACGAGGCCGTGCGCCGGCAGAGCGCCGTCGAGGAGCAGGCGTCCCACGACCTTGTCCACGGCGTTGTGCCGGCCGATGTCCTCACGGACCACCAGGGGCGGGCCCTCGGGCGCGAGCGCAGCAGCGGCGTGCACCGCACCGGTCCGGGTGAAGAGCGGTTGTGCGTCGCGCACTCGGCCCGCCAGCGCGGTCAGCGCTGCGTGGTCGAGGTGGAGGGGTCGGACGGGCGGGAACCGCTCGGACAGCTCGGCCACGGTCTCGGAGCCGCACCAGCCGCACGACGAGCTCGTCGGGCCCAACCGCGGCGACGGCACCGGGGCCCGTCCACCGGTCTCGACGGTGACCACGTTGAAGGCCGAGTCCACGGCCGATCCGGTGCCGCAGTAGCGGACCCGCCGCACCGGAGCGCCGGCGAGCAGGCCCTCGGTGTGGAGGAACCCGGCGGCCAGCTCGAAGTCGTCCCCCGGCGTCCGCATGGTGGTGGCCACGAGGTGGCCGTCGAGCTGGATGCTCATCGGCTCCTCGACGATCAGCTCGTCGGGCACACGGTCGGAGCGGCCGGCCTCGAGCCGACGGGTCAACACGGAACGAGTCCGACCACGTGCCACGCCGCTCACGGTACCAACCTCTCCCCAGGACGCTCACCCGCCCCAGGGGAGGGGTCAGCCGACGCGACGGAGCTCGGCCTCGAGGTGGAAGCCCAGCGGCTGGCCGACCGCAGCCATGTCGACGACGTACCGCAGGACGTCGTCGGTCCACGACATGGCGCGCCGCACCTCCTGGACCTCCTTGGCCGTCGCCGTGCTGAGCACGGCGACGGTGCGCAGCTCGACCGATCCCGCCGGCACATCGCCGACGACGCTGCCGTCGTGGGACTCGAGCACACCCGAGGGTTGCACCACCACCAGCTCGACCCGGCCCTCCCCCAGCGCCCGCAGGTACCCGCTCTCCACGTGCCGGAGCCCACCGCCGGGGCGGTCCCAAGTCCGCTGCGAGTAGGCCAGGAACGGCTTGCCCGCCTCGCCGAAGGTGACCTCCTCGCCATAGGCGAACGGCTCGATCGTGGGATACGAACCACGACCCGAGCCCCGCCAGGTGCCGACGAGGCCGAGCAGCGGTCCGAGGGCGGCGTGCGGCGTGGGAGCGTCCATGTGCGGGAGTCTCGCAGCCTGCCCGCCCAACGCGAACGGGACGCCCCGAAGGGCGCCCCGTCGGCGTGTTCGACGTGATCCGAGGATCAGAGGTCCGGGACCTCAGAAGTCCATGTCGGGCATGCCGCCGGGCATGCCGCCGGCGCCCTTGTCCTCGGGCTTGTCGGCGATGACGGCCTCGGTGGTGAGGAAGAGGGCTGCGATCGAGCCTGCGTTCTGCAGGGCCGAGCGGGTCACCTTGGCGGCATCGATGATGCCGGCGGCGACCAGGTCCTCGTACTCGCCGGTAGCGGCGTTCAGGCCGTTGGCGCCCTCGAGCTGGCGGACCCGCTCGACGACGACCCCACCCTCCATGCCGGCGTTGATGGCGATCTGCGCCAGGGGGGCCTCGAGCGCCTTGGCGACGATCCTGGCGCCGGTGGCCTCGTCACCGGTGAGCTCCTCGGCCTTGGCGAGCACCGCGGCCTGCGCACGCAGCAGGGTGACGCCGCCGCCGGCGACCACACCCTCCTCGATGGCGGCCTTGGTGGTGCTGACCGCATCCTCGATGCGGTGCTTCTTCTCCTTGAGCTCGACCTCGGTGGCCGCGCCGACCTTGAGCACCGCAACGCCGCCCGACAGCTTGGCGAGCCGCTCCTGCAGCTTCTCCCGGTCGTAGTCGGAGTCGGTGTTCTCGATCTCCGCCTTGATCTGGTTGATCCGGCCGGTGATGTCGGACTGGTCGCCGGCGCCCTCGACGACGGTGGTCTCGTCCTTGCTGACCACGATCTTGCGGGCGCGGCCGAGCATGTCGAGGGTGGTGTTCTCGACCTTGAGGCCGACCTCCTCGGAGATGACCTGGCCGCCGGTGAGGATGGCCATGTCCTGGAGCATCGCCTTGCGGCGATCCCCGAAGCCGGGGGCCTTGACGGCGACCGACGAGAAGGTGCCACGGATCTTGTTGACCACGAGGGTGGCCAGGGCCTCGCCCTCGACGTCCTCGGCGATGATCAGCAGGCCCTTGCCGGACTGCATGACCTTCTCGAGCACCGGCACGAGGTCACGGACAGCCGAGATCTTCGAGCCGACGAGGAGGATGTAGGGGTCCTCGAGGACCGCCTCCATCCGCTCCGGGTCGGTGACGAAGTAGGGCGAGATGTAGCCCTTGTCGAAGCGCATGCCCTCGACGAGGTCCATCTCCATGCCGAAGGTCTGGCCCTCTTCGTCGGTGATGACGCCGTCCTTGCCGACCTTGTCGATCGCCTCGGAGATCATCTCGCCGATCTCGTAGTCGGCGGCCGAGATGGCG
>JBEIGA010000009.1:0-31927 GCA_040382135.1 Acidimicrobiales bacterium | reverse complement strand
CTGACCGTCCGGTTCCTCGCCGTGAGCTACCAAGGGGTCGACGCCGGCCTGTCCAACCTGCCGTCCAATGTGGTCGCCGGCGCCCGGACGCTCGGCGCCGGTCCGTTCCGCGTCCTGGGCCGGATCGAGCTCCCGCTCATCCGCTCCGGGCTGATCGCCGCGTCGGCGCTGGTGGCGGTCGACGCGGTCAAGGAGCTGCCGATCACGCTGCTCCTCCGCCCGTTCGGCACCGACACCCTGCCCGTCTGGGTCTGGCGGGCGACCTCGGAGAGCCTGTGGGTGCAGGCGGCGGTCCCGTCGCTCGGGATCGTGGTGCTCGGGATGCTCCCGGTCGCGGTCCTGCTGTGGGCGGTCGAGCGAGGAGCCGAGGTGACGACGTGACCCCCGCACTCGAGACGACCTCGATCCGGCGGCGCATCGCAGGGCGCACCGTGGTCGACGACGTCGACCTGACCGTCCACGAGGGTGAGCTGCTCGCCCTGGTGGGGCCGAGCGGGTGCGGCAAGTCGACGCTGCTGCGTGCGATCGCCGGGCTCGAGGCGGCCGACGGCCGGGTGCAGCTCCGGGGGATCGACGTCAGCGCGCTGCCCGCGGAGCGGCGCCGGATCGGCCTGGTGTTCCAGGACCACGCCCTGTTCCCGCACCTCCGCGTCGCCCAGAACCTCGCCTTCGGCGTCCGGCACCTCGGGCGCCGGGAGCGGGCGGCGCTCGTGGACGAGCTCCTCGAACTGGTGCGGCTGCCGGGCATGGCGCGCCGCTACCCCCACGAGCTCTCGGGCGGTGAGCAGCAACGGATCGCGCTGGCGCGTGCCCTCGCTCCGCGTCCTTCGGTGGTGCTGCTCGACGAGCCGTTCGCCAACCTCGACGCGTCGCTGCGCGAGTCGCTCCGGTCCGACGTCCTCGCCGCCCTCCGGGAACGACGGACCAGCGCCGTGCTGGTCACCCACGATCGGGACGAGGCCCTGCAGGTGGGCGACCGGGTCGCCGTCATGCAGGCGGGCCGCATCCTGCAGGTCGACCGGCCGCAACAGGTGTACGAGCGACCCGTCGACCGCTTCGTCGCCGGGTTCCTCGGCGAGGTCGCCTTCCTCCCGCACCCCGACGGCGGGGTGGTGGTGGCGCGCCCGCACGACCTCACCGTCGAGGCGGGCGGCCCCGATCGCGTGCTGGCACACCAGTACCGGGGGTCGACGTGGCGTTCCGCGATCGGTCGCGACGACGGCACGACCGCGCTGGTGGAGGTCCCGGTGGGCACGGTGCTGCTCGACGTCGGCTCGCCGTGCACGGTGCGGGTGGCGGCAGGGCGGACCCTGCACCGCCTCGACTGACGCCCGGTTCAGATCACCGAGCGCCCTTCGGCGAGGCGGTCGCGGATCAGGCGGGCCAGGCGGGCGCGGTGGTGGGTGGCGTCGCCGAAGGAGCGCTGGTCGAGCTGGGACCGCTTGAGGAACAGGTGCACGTCGCACTCCCAGGTGAAGCCGATGCCACCGTGCACCTGCAGGGCCGAGGCCATGACGCGCTTGGCGGCGTCGGAGCACCAGGTCTTGGCGGTGGAGGCGGCCACCGAGGCCTCGGGGTCGTCCGCGCCGATCGCCCAGGCGGCCCAGTAGACGGCCGAGCGCATGCCCTCGACGTCGACGACCATGTCGGCGCAGCGGTGCTTCACCGCCTGGAACGAGCCGATGGGGGCGCCGAACTGCTCGCGCTGCTTGGCGTACTCCACGGTGCGCCACATGGTCGCCTCGGCCGCGCCCAGCATCTCGGCGGCGGTCAGCACCGCGCCCCGATCGAGGAAGGCGGTCACCGCGTCGGCGTCCCCGATCCGCTCGGCGGGGAACGAGCGGAGATCGATCCACGCGAGCTCGCGGGTGCGGTCCATGGCCGGCTCGGGCCGGCGGTCCAGGCCCTCCAGGTCGACCACCCACAGGGCATCCCCTGCCGGGACCACGAGCAGGTCCGCCGAGGCCCCGTAGACCACGGGCTCGGGGCGGCCGCTGAGGGAGCCCCCGGCGTCGGCCTCGACCGTCCGCCAGGCGACGGTGCCGAGCAGCTCGCCCGCCAGCAGCGGCGTCAGGAGGTCGGTGTCGGCGAGCGCGGCGACGGCGAGCATCTGCTGGAGGATCGGCACCGGTGCGAGGTGACCGCCGCTCTGCTCGAGCAGGACCGCCGCCTCGACCGTGCCCAGCCCGATCCCGCCGCGCTCCTCGGGGACCGCGATGCCCGGCCAGCCCTGCTCGCCCATGGCGGCCCAGAGCCCCCGGTCGATCCCACCGCCGGCCTCGACCACCGCCCGCACCCGGTCGACCGCCGCGAGGTCGTCGAGCAGCGCACGGGCGGCGTCGCGCAGCGCCTCCTGGTCAGCAGAGAGATCGAAGTCCACGGACGGATCGTAGGACGGCGGTAGCCTCGTCGCCCGAGGACGGTGATACCCGTGGCCGAGCCCTACTACCTCGACGCCCTGGCGGACGCAGATACCTACCCCTACTGGTTCGACGACGTCGACGAACCGGAGTCGAACCCGATGCTGGTCCGGACCGAGCGCTGCGACCTGTGCGTCGTGGGCGGCGGCTACACCGGCCTCTGGACCGCCATCGTGGCCAAGGAGCGAGACCCGAGCATCGACGTGGTGCTGATCGACGCCCACGAGGTGGGGTCGGCGGCGAGCGGACGCAACGGCGGCTTCATGGAGGCCAGCCTCACCCACGGCATCGCCAACGGGCAGGCCCGCTTCCCCGACGAGCTCGAGGCACTCGAGGACCTCGGCCTCGAGAACCTCGACGAGATCGAGGCCGCGATCACGCGCTACCGCATCGACTGCGACTACGAGCGCACCGGCGTCATCGACGTCGCCACCGCCGACCACCCCGCCGACTACCTCGACGAGCTGCGCGACGACTACGCCCACCTGAGGGAGCTCGGGCAACGCGCCGTCCTGCTCGACCGCGACGGCATGCAGGAGCAGGTGCATTCACCCATCTACACCGGCGGCCTCTGGCGCAAGGGCCGTGCCGCCCTCGTCGACCCCGCCCGCCTGGCGTGGGGGCTCAAGGCCGCGGCCGAGTCGCTCGGCGTCCGCATCTACGAGGACACGAAGGCCACGTCGCTCGATCGTGACGGCATCGGCGTGCTGGTGAAGACCCCGCTCGGCTCGATCCGTGCCGGCAAGGTCGCGATCGCCACGAACGCCTTCCCGCCGCTGCTGCGTCGGCTGCGCCACTACATCGTCCCGGTCTACGACTACGTGCTCGTGACCGAGCCGCTGTCCCCCGAGCAGATGCGCTCCATCGGCTGGGAGAACCGCCAGGGCCTCTCCGACATCGGCAACCAGTTCCACTACTACCGGCTCACCCAGGACAACCGGATCCTCTGGGGCGGCTTCGACGCCATCTACTACTTCGGCGGCGCCGTGAGCCCGAACCTCGAGTCCCGCCCCGAGACCTGGGCCAAGCTCGCCGAGCACTTCTTCCGCACCTTCCCCCAGCTCGAGGGCCTCCGCTTCACCCACGTGTGGGGCGGCGCCATCGACACCTGCACGCGGTTCTGCGTGTTCTGGGGCCGGGCGATGCAGGGCCGGGTCGCCTACTCGCTCGGCTACACCGGCCTCGGCGCGGCCTCCAGCCGGTTCGGCGGGGTCGTCATGCTCGACCTGCTCGAGGGTCGGCGGAGCCGCGCCACCGAGCTCGAGTTCGTGCGCAACAAGCCGGTGCCGTTCCCGCCGGAACCCTTCCGGTTCATGGGCATCCAGGCGACCCGGTGGTCGCTCGACCGCGAGGATCGCACCGGGAACCGCAACGCCTGGCTCCGGGCGCTCGACCGGATGGGCCTCGGGTTCGACTCCTGAGCGCCCGTCGGCCGTGCCCGGGGCACGGGCCGGTCAGCCGCGCCGGAAGTACGGGTTGGACGGCGTCTCGTGCGCGGAGAGGACGTCGGCCAGCCGCGGCAGGTGCTTCGCCCCGGCCTGGATGGCCTGGAACGTCGCCGCCCGGTTGTTCGCGTAGACGAGCTCCTCGTCCGCGGCGGCGGGGTCGACCCAGACCGCCACGATGAGGCACTGGTCGTCGATGCCGCCGTGCCCGTCGAGCAGGTCGGCGCCGACCGCGTCGGCGACCCCGCCGGCGACGCCGGCCTGGGCGGCGCCCCACGTCAGGGCTCCGTGGTGCTCCGACGCGATGGCCGCCTTGTTCACGAACAGGGTCATGGGCTGCACCGGGAGCCCCGGCCGGAGCACGGCCACGAACGGGACGTGCCCGATGCGCGGCGTAGCCAGGGCGGTGGCCCAGGCCGTGCCCACCGGCCCGTTGCGGGTGCCGAACACGGTGTTCACGTGGGCCGCCTCGGCCCCGTCGCCCACGTAGGCCTCACCGAGCTGCATGGACATGGGGGACCTCCGGGGTTGCGGGAACGGTACGGCCGTAGCGCATGAGCTTCAGCGAGGGGGTGCTGTCGGTGCCGGGCGCGGTGTCGTAGGCGAGGAGGGCGACGTACCTGGGCCGCGGCCCGACGACGGGTGCGACCCGGTGCAGCGCGTGCCGGCCCTGGAACAGCAGGAGGGTGCCGGGGACCATCGGGACGGTCACGACCCGGGGGTGGCGATCGTCGGCGTCCAGCACGGCGACGACGTCGGCCTCGTGCTCGTCCTCGGGCGTGCGCAGGCCGGGCACGGCCTGGAACTCGCCGCCCGCCGCCGGGGACTGCAGGGCGATCGACACGACGAAGTCCGCCATGTCGAAGTGCCACCCGAGCTGGTCGCCGGCTCGCATGACGGCGACGTTCAGCGCGCCCAGCGGGTCCGCGTAGCGGTAGAGGGGCGAGCGCTCGAGCAGCGCGCCCAGGAGGTCGAGCAGCGGGTCCCACTCGTAGAGCCGGCGGAGCGGATCGTCGGCGGGGAACCGGTCGTAGGCGAGCACCTCCACGGACGACCGGGCCGTCCGGTTGCGGGGGTGGGTGTCGGGGAGTGCCGGATCCGGTGGCGCGAGGTACGGCGTGCCCAGCACGTCCTGGCGGTGGGCGAGCGGCTCCATGGCGTGCACACGACGGCAGACGTCGGCGACGGCCTCCGGGCGGACGAAGCCGGGGAGGACGGCCATCCCGGTCGCGGTGAGCTCGGCCCGGCCCTGCGCCACCACCTCGGCGAGGCGGGGATCGCCCGGACGGTCGACCGGGTAGCGATCCAGGTCGAGCAGCTCCCGGACGGGGAGTGTGGCGGACGTCACGACCGGCAGCGTAGTGCCCGCCCGTGCCAGGATCGTGGTGTGGACCTGACGCCGACGCCCGAACAGGAGGAGTTCCGCGCCGAGTGCCGTGCCTGGCTGCGGGCCAACCTCCCGTGGGAGTACGGCGTGGGCCTGCCGCCCCTGTTCGACGACCTGGCGGAGGAGGTCGCCTTCCTGCGGTCGTGGCAGGCGCAGCTCGCCGCCGCCCGCTACGTCGGCGTCACCTGGCCGGTCGAGTTCGGCGGCCGGGCGGCCGGTGCGCTCACCCACTACATCGTGCAGGAGGAGCTCGCCCGGGCCCGCGCGCCGGAGCTCGTGGGACGCATCGGGGTGAACCTCGTCGGCCCCACGTTGCTGCACCACGGCACCCCGGAGCAGCGGGCGCGCTGGCTCCCGAGCATCCTCGACGCCTCCCAGCTGTTCTGCCAGCTGTTCTCCGAACCGGGCGCGGGGAGCGACCTGGCCGCCGTCGCCACCCGGGCCGACCGCGTCGAGGGCGGCTGGGTGCTCAACGGTCAGAAGGTCTGGACCAGCTACGCCCAGTTCGCCGACTGGGGACTGTGCCTCGCCCGCACCGACCCGACGGCCTCCAAGCACCGGGGGATCTCGGCCTTCATGGTCGACATGCGGGCGCCGGGGGTCGAGGTGCGCCAGCTGCGCCAGGTCACCGAGGAGTCCGACTTCAACGAGGTGTTCTTCACCGACGCCTTCGTCGCCGACGACCAGCTGGTCGGCGACGAAGGTCAGGGCTGGTCGGTGTCGGGCTCCACGCTCACCCACGAACGGGGCACGAACCCCCGGCAGCTCGTCATCCACGCCCAGCTGCTCGAGGAGCTCCTGCGGCTCGCCGAGGAGCAGGGCGTGGCCGACGATCCGGTGGTCGCCCAGCGGCTGGCCCAGGCATTCGTCGAGGTCCGCCTCTTCCAGCTGCACAACTGGCGGTCCCTGTCCAAGAACGAGCACGGCCGTCCCCGCGGGCCCGCGGGGTCGGCGCTCAAGCTCTACTGGTCCGAGATGTCGCAGCGCCTGCACGACACCGCCATGGACGTCCTGGGCGACGCCTCGCCGCTGTGGCGCGGGGCGGAGGGCAACCCGGCCGGCGGGCGCTGGCAGCGCAGCTGGCTCTACTACCACGCAGCCTCGATCTTCGCCGGGACCAACGAGATCCAGCGCACCATCATCGGTGAGCGCGTGCTGGGCCTGCCGCGCGGCTGAACCTGCCTCTCGGGTGGGCCTGGGCCAGACTGGTCGCATGGGGGAGTACGAGACGATCCGCTACGAGGTGGAGGGCGCGGTCGCCACGATCACGCTCGACCGGCCCGACGCCGCCAACGCCCTGAGCACGCGGCTCATCGACGAGCTCGACGCCGCGTTCACCCGCGCCGACCGGGACGACACCGTCCGGGTCGTGGTCCTCGCCGCCGCCGGACGGAACTTCTGCGCCGGCCACGACCTGAAGGAGCTCGTGGCCGACGACGGCGCCAACCCCTGGATCGCCATGCGCGAGACGCCCGAGGGCAAGCTCCACCACGAGCAGGTCATGTACGTGGAGCGCTGCCTGCGCATCCGGGACTTCCGCAAGCCGACCGTCGCGGTGGTGCAGGGGAAGTGCATCGCCGCCGGCCTGATGCTCGCCTGCATGTGCGACCTCATCGTGGCCGCCGACGACGCCACCTTCTCGAACCCCGTCCTGCGCATGACCGGCGCGGCGGTGGAGCTGCTGGTCGAGCCGTGGGAGCTGGGCATCCGCAAGGCGAAGGAGTTCCTCCTCTGCGCCGAGACCCTGAGCGCCGCCGAGGCGTGCTCGCTCGGCATGGTCAACCGGGTCGTCCCCGCCGCCGACCTCGCCGACGAGGCGCGGGCGATGGCCGAGCGCGTCGCCCTCGTCCCCCCGGTCACGGCGCAGGTCGTGAAGCGCTCCCTGAACAAGACCGCCGAGCTGATGGGCCAGAAGGACAGCTGGGACTACCACTTCATGGCGCACCACTGGGTGCACAACACCCACACGGCGCTCTCCGCGCTCGAGGCCCGCAAGGAGCGGGGCCGCACCGAGGGCATGCAGTCGGTGTACGCCGAGCACCGCGAGCCCCCGAAGGAGGCCTGAATGGGTCGCATGCTCGAGGGGCTGCGCGTCCTCGACCTCGGCACCCGGATCGCCGCACCGTTCTGCGCGGGGCTGCTGGGGGAGCAGGGCGCCGAGGTGATCAAGGTCGAGCAGCCCGACGGCGGCGACCCGTTGCGCGAGCTGGGCCCGTTCGTCGAGACCGACGAGGGCCCGTACTCCCTCTTCTGGGCGGTGGAGGGGCGGGGCCGCAAGTCGGTGACGCTGGACCTCCGTCGGCCCGAGGGCGCGGCGCTGCTCCGTCGCCTGGCCGAGCACGCCGACGTCATCTGCGAGAACTTCCGGCCGGGCACCCTCGAACGCTGGGGCCTCGCCCCGGGCACGTTCCCGGACCGCCTCGTCTGGGTGCGCATCTCGGTGTTCGGCCAGGACGGCCCCAAGTCGCTCCGGCCCGGCCTGGATCGGAACGGCATCGCGTACGGGGGCCTGCTCCACCTCACCGGCGACCCCGACCGTCCGCCCGTCCGACCGGGCATCACGGTCTCCGACTACCTCACCGGCACGTTCGCAGCGCAGGCGGCGCTCGCCGCCCTGTACGCCCGGGACGCCCGCGGCACCGGGAAGGGCGCGGTGATCGACGCCTGCCTCACCGGTTCCGTCCTGCGCATACTGGAGTGGACCATCGCCGCCTACGACCGGCTCGGCGTGGTGCGCGGGCGCAGCGGCAACCAGCTCGAGCACTCGGCGCCGCTCGACAACTTCCCGACCGCCGACGGCAAGTACGTGTGCGTCGTGGCCGCCATGGAGGCCAACTACCGCCGCCTGTGCGAGGCGATGGGGCGGCCCGACCTCCTCACCGATGAACGGTTCTCGACCGCCGGGGCACGGGCGAGGCACCGCGACGAGATCAACGGGATCGTCGCGGCCTGGACGTCGTCCATGACGGCGGCGGAGGTCGAGGCACGGTGCGTCGCGGCCGACGTCCCGGTGGGCACCGCCTACAGCGCCGCCGACATCGTGGCGGACGAGCACTTCGCCGCCCGGGGAGAGCTGGTGCCGGTCCTCGACGGTCGCCTCGGCCCGGTCCTGCAGCAGGCGCCGTTCCCCCGCTTCGACGGCGAACGACCGGCTGCCCCCGCGGGCGCCCCGGAGCTCGGCGCCGACAACGAGGAGATCTGGTGCGGGCTGGTCGGGCTGAGCGCCGACGAGCTCGCCGACCACCGAGCCGCAGGGGTGATCTGATGCCGGGGAAGCCGACGCCCGACCTGTCCGCGGTCCGCCACCACCTCGTCGACACCAACGGGGTCACCCTCCACGTGGCCGACGCCGGACCCGAGGACGGCCCTGCGGTGCTCCTGTGCCACGGGTTCCCGGAGTGCTGGTACTCCTGGCGGCACCAGCTCGTCAGCCTCGCCGCCGCCGGTTACCGCGTCCTGGCTCCGGACCAGCGGGGCTACGGCCGGAGCTCCCGGCCCGAGGCGGTGGACCAGTACACGATGCTCCACCTCGTCGGTGACCTCGTCGGTCTGCTCGACGGCCTCGGCATCCCCGACGCGGTGGTGGTCGGTCACGACTGGGGCGGCCCCGTCGCCTGGCACAGCGCCCTGCTCCGGCCCGACCGGTTCACCGCCGTCGTGGGCATGAGCGTGCACTGGGGCGGCATCGCGGCCCGGCCGACGCCGGCCGCCCGTCCCACCGACCTCATGCGCGCCGCGCTCGGGGGCGGGTTCCTCTACATCCTGCGGTTCCAGGAGCCGGGCGTGGCGGAGGCCGAGCTCGACCCCGACGTCCGCCGAACGATGGGCCGGTTCCTGTACTCGCTGTCGGCGGACATCCCCCGGGACCGCTTCCGCTTCTTCGACCTCGGCGCCACCTGCCTCGCCGACCTGCTCGACGACCCCGTCGGCCCCCTGGACTGGCTGTCCGATGCCGACCTCGACGTGTTCGTCGCCGAGTTCGAGCGGCAGGGAACCTTCGCCGGCGGGCTCAACTGGTACCGCAACATCGACCGCAACGCCGAGCTGCTGGCGCCGTGGGCGGGTCGGACCATCGACCAGCCGGCGCTGTTCATCGGCGCGGAGTTCGACGTCATCTTCGGCCAGACCCGCGAGAGCGTTGCCGCCACCCAGGCCCACATCCCGCACCTGCACGAGCCGGTCTGGATCGCCGACAGCGGGCACTGGCTGCAGCAGGAGGAGCCCGACGCCGTGGACGCGGCGCTGCTCGATTTCCTCCGCACCCTCCCCTGATCGGCGCCCCGGAGCGGCCTACCGGTCCCAGACCACGTGGAGGTGGTGGGGGGAGCGGAAGCCGAGGCCGGTGATGGCGGGCGCGTCGGCCGCAGGGTCGAGCCGGAGGCCGGGCAGGCGGTCGAGCACGGCCTCGAGCGCGACCCGCATCTCCATCCGGGCGAGGTGGATGCCCAGGCAGAGGTGGGGCCCGTTGGCGAAGGAGGCGTGCGGCCGCTGCGGACGGAAGATGTCGAAGCGGTCGGCGTCGTCCCAACGCGACGGGTCGCGGTTCGCCGCGCCCATGCAGACGGCGACCGACGCGCCCGCCGGGATCGGGACGCCGCACACCTCGGTGTCGACCGATGCGGTCCGCGAGATGCCGGTCAGGGGCGGCTCCCAGCGCACGGCCTCCTCGACCGCCTGCGGGACGAGCGAGCGGTCGGCGACGACGGCGGCGAGCTGGTCGGGGTTGGTGAGCAGCCCGAACAGCAGGTTGCTGGTGGAGCGGTAGGTGGTCTCGGCACCGGCGGGGAGCAGGAGGCGGAGGAAGGCGATGATCTCGTCGTCGGTCAGCCGCTGCGCCCCTCGCTCGGGATCGTCGATCTCGGCAGTGGCGAGGATGCTGATCAGGTCGCCCTGCGGCGCCTCCCGGCGCTGCTGCACGTGCGGCAACAGGTAGTCGTAGAGCCACTGGGAGGCGGCGAACCCGCGCATCGGCTCCGACGACATGTTCGTGATCTCGACGGCCTTGCGGTAGAAGATCGGCAGGTCGGACTCGGGGAGCCCCAGCGCGACGGAGATCGCGTGCACCGGGTAGACGAAGGCGAACTCGCCCACGAGGTCGGCGTGCCCGCGGTCGGCGAAGGCGTCGATGTAGTGGTGCACGATCGGGCCGACGATCTCGACCTCCCACCGCTCCATCTCCTTGCGGGTGAAGGCCTGCTGGAGCAGCCGCCGGTACCGGCCGTGCTCCGGCTCGTCCATCTCGAGGATGGTGTGGCCCATCACGAGGCCCATCGACTTCGCGTACCCCGTGGAGGAGAACGTGGCGCCGTCCTTCAGCACGGTCTCGACGGCCTCGTAGGAGTAGGCGTTGTAGATCGGCTGGTCGCCCGCCATCAGGTCGGCCATGCTCGGGCCGGCGCCGAAGCGGTGCGCCTGCGAGCCGGCGTGCACGGGGCATTCGCCGCGCAGGTCGGCGAAGACGGGGTAGGGGTCGGCGACGTCGGCGGAGCCGAGCGCCCGGTCGAACGCCTCGAAGGGGTCGTAGTCGGGGTCCGGGTCGCCCGGCTCCGGCGCCCGGGCGAGGGCGAGGATCTGTGCGGGCGTCATCGAGAACTGCATCGGAACTCCCCCGGGTCGTGCGATGACCGACCCCCTGAGCGTACGCGGGTGACGCCGGACACGGGCCCGGTCATGGCCGCCTAGTCTCCGGCCCATGTCACCCTCGAACCCGCCGTCCCGGCCCGTCGCCCTCGTGACCGCCCCGTTCCGGGGGGAGGGCCTCGTCCTGCTCCGGTCGGTCGCCGACGTCGTGTACGAGCCGTGGATCGAGGAGGTGCCGATCCGCCTCTACGACCCGGAGCGCCTCGCCGCCCGCGTGCAGGAGGTCGGCGCCTCGATCCTCGTGTGCGAGGCGGACAGCTGCAAGGGACCCGTGCTGGAGTTGCCACTGCTCGTCATCGGCTCGACCCGCGGCGACCCGACGAACGTGGACCTTCCCGGCGCCACCGCGGCGGGGATCCCCGTGGTCCACGCTCCGGGCCGCAACGCCGACGCCGTGGCGGAGATGACGATCGCCCTGCTGTTCGCGGTGAACCGCCACGTGGTCCGCGCCGATCGCGACATGCGCGAGCGCACCGTGTTCGGTCGGACGTTGCCGTACCAGCGCTACCGGGCCTGGCAGCTCGCCGGTCGCACCGTGGGGATCGTCGGCCTCGGCGCCGTCGGTCGGGCGGCCCGCTGGCGGTTCGAGGGGCTCGGGATGCGGGTGATCGCCGCCGACCCGTACCACCCGGAGGCCACCCACGGCCTCGACGACCTGCTCGCCGAGGCCGACGTGGTGTCGATGCACGCGCCGGTCACCCCGGAGACGGCGGGCATGATCGACGCCGCGGCGTTCGCCCGGATGCGGGAGGGGGCGATCTACCTGAACACCGCCCGCGCCGCCCTGCACGACACCGACGCGCTGGTCGAGGCCCTGCGCTCCGGCCACCTCCTCGGCGCCGGCCTCGACCACGTGAACGGCGAGGTGCTCCCCGAAGGCCATCCGCTGCTCGCCATGGAGCAGGTCACCCTGACCCCGCACATCGGTGGCGCCACCTACGACGTGGAGGCCAACCAGGCGGCCATGATCGCCGAGGACGTGGTGCGGGTGCTGCAGGGGGAGCGTCCCGTCCGACTCGCCAACCCCGCCGCCTGGGAGGCCCGACCGTGATCACCGACCTCGAGACCACGAAGCGCCGGGTCATCGACGCCGCGCTCGCCATGGTGGCCAAGGGCCTCGTCGAGGGGACCGCCGGCAACGTGTCGGCCCGCACCGACGACGACCTCGTGGTCATGACGCCGTCGTCGATGCCCTACGACGCGATCACGCCCGACAACGTCTCGGTGGTGCGTCTCGACGGCACGCAGGTGTCCGGCGCGAACCCCACGTCCGAGAAGGCGCTCCACCTGGCCTGCCTGCGGCGGTACCCGGAGGTGGGTGGGGTGCTGCACTGCCACGCCACCACGGCCTCGATGTTCGCCGTGGCCCGCCGTCCCGTCCCGGCGGTGATCGAGGAGGTCATCGTCTACCTCGGCGGCGAGGTCCCGGTCGCGGGGTACGAGCCGACCGGGAGCGACGAGCTCGCCGAGGAGGTCGCCGGCCACGGGGCCGACCGCAGCGCGGTGCTGATGGCGAACCACGGCCTCCTCGCCGTGGGCAAGGACGTGGAGGACGCCCTCCACAACGCCCTTCTGGCCGAGCGCACGGCCGCGGTGGTGTACGGCGCAGAGGTCCTCGGGGGGATCGTCCCCCTGCCCGAGGAGACCGTCACGAACTTCACGAACATCTACGGCTACCTGCGTTCGCGCACCTGGCGTCCGGAGCCGACCTGACCCGGGGTGCCCGTCTACGCTGACACCCACGTCACACGCGTCGAGCGCGTCGCACCAGGGGGGTTGCCATGGCCATCGACTTCTCCGTCGAGCCCGAGTTCCAGGCGAAGCTGGACTGGATCAGGGAGTTCGTGAAGGAGGAGGTCGAGCCACTCGACCTGTACTTCCGCCACGAGGTGTCGCCCTTCGACAAGAGCAACGCCACGGCGGAGCGGCTGATCCGGCCGCTGCAGAAGCAGGTGCAGGAGCAGGCGCTCTGGGCCTGCCACCTCGGACCTGAGCTGGGGGGCCACGGGTACGGGCAGGTGAAGCTCGCCCTGATGAACGAGATCCTCGGTCGGTCCTCCTGGGCGCCGACGGTCTTCGGCTGCCAGGCGCCGGACTCCGGCAACGCCGAGATCCTCGCCCAGTTCGGCACGCCGGAGCAGAAGAAGGCGTACCTCGAGCCGCTCCTCGCCAACGAGATCTCCTCCACCTACGCCATGACCGAACCGCAGGCCGGCTCCGACCCCGGGGAGTTCACCTGCCGGGCCCACCGCGACGGCGACGAGTGGGTCATCCAGGGGTACAAGTGGTACGCCTCGAACTTCCGCTACGCGAAGTTCCTCATCGTGATGGTCATCACGAACCCGGACGTGCCCGTCTACAAGGGCTCGTCCATGATCCTGGTCCCGAAGGACGCCCCGAACCTCAAGACCATCCGCAACGTGGGGCTCGCCGGCGAGGACATCGACGACGGCGACCACGCCTACCTGCACTTCGACGACGTGCGGGTCCCGGCCGAGAACCTCCTCGGCGACGAGGGCTCGGGCTTCAAGATCGCCCAGACCCGCCTCGGCGGCGGTCGCATCCACCACGCCATGCGCACCGTGGGGCAGGCGCAGCGGGCGCTCGACATGATGTGCGAGCGGGTGCTGAGCCGGCGCACCAAGGGCTCGCTGATCGGTGAGAAGCAGGCCATCCAGCACTGGATCGCCGACTCCTGGATCGAGCTGCTCCAGTTCCGGCTGCAGGTGCTCCACACCGCCTGGATGATCGACGCCACCCACGACTACGCCAAGACCCGGCACTACATCGCCGGCGTGAAGGTGGCCACCCCCAAGGTGCTGATGGACATCGTGTACCGGGCGATGCACAGCCACGGCAGCCTCGGCGTGTCCAACGAGATGCCGTTGATCGGCATGTGGACCGGTGCGCCGGTCATGGGCATCGCCGACGGCCCGACCGAGGTCCACAAGGACACCATCGCCAAGACGATCCTCAAGGGGTACTCGCCGGCGCCGGACCTGTTCCCGAGCGAGCACCTGCCGCGCCGGATCGCCTTGGCCCGGGCCAAGATCGAGGCGCGCCTGGAACACGAGGTCGGGAACCTCTGATGGGGGCCCGCCGATGGCGGACGACGCAGGTCTGTCGGACTTCGACGGGCTCCTGCGCTGGGGCCCGCTCCAGGACTGGGTGGCGGCCTCGGACCTCCCGGGCTCGGGGCCGGTCACCGGGGCGGTGCAGCTCACCGGGGGGAGCCAGAACAACATCTTCCTGTTGACCCGCGGCGACGCGCGCATGGTGCTGCGTCGCCCGCCCCGCCACCTCCGGCCCAACAGCGACGACACGATGCTCCGCGAGGCGAGGGTCCTCGCCGCGCTGGCGGGCACCGACGTGCCGCACCCGGAGCTCTACGACGTCTGCGCCGACACCGACGTGCTCGGGTGCTGTTTCACCGTGATGTCGGTCGTCGACGGCTTCACCCCCTCGGGTGAGCTGCCGGGGCGCTACGCCACGGACCCCTCGTGGCGCCGGGACCTCGGGTTCGCCATGGTGGACGGCGCCGCTGCGCTCGCGGCCGTGGACCCGGTCGCCGTCGGGCTCGCGGACTTCGGCAGGCCCGATCACTGGATCGAGCGGCAGGTCGGCCGGTGGCGCAGCCAGCTCGACGGGTACGCCTCCTTCGAGGGGTACGGCGAGCCGGACCTGCCGGGGGTGGATCGGGTGGGTGACTGGCTCGCTGCGAACGCGCCCACCGACTTCCGCCTGGGGCTGATCCACGGCGATCTCCAGTTCGCGAACGTGATGGCCCGCCACGACCAGCCGGAGCTCGCGGGCATCGTCGACTGGGAGCTGTCCACCCTGGGCGATCCGCGCCTGGACCTGGGGTGGCTCCTCACCGCCTGGCTCGAGCCGGGTGACCCGCCCGGCCGGGGAGGGTACGCGCGGCCGTGGGACGCCTTCCCGTCCCGGGCTGAGCTGGTCGCCCGCTACCACGAGCGCACCGGGCTGTCGGTCGACGACGTCGACTGGTGGTTCACGCTCGCCTGCTACAAGCTCGGCATCCTCCTCGAGGGGACCCACGCCCGGGCGTGCGCGGGCAAGGCCCCGAAGGAGATCGGGGACATACTGCACGGCACGGCCGTGTGGCTCTTCGCCAAGGCCGTCCAACTCGTCGACCACGCAGGAGGATGAACCCGCCATGACCACCCCCGCCGAGCTCCGAGAGCAGGTCATCGCCGAGATGACGGGACCCGGAGGCTGGTTCGAGACGGCGGACGAGGTGGTGCTCGGCGAGGTCGTGCCGGTCTTCGTCAACCGCCTGCGGTCGCTGCGCGAGCTCGTCGTCGACGCCACCAAGCACGGCGACGCCGAGTTCATGGTGATGGGCGACGAGCGCATCACCTTCGGCGAGCTGGCCGACCGGGTCGCGTCGGTCGCGGAGGAGCTCCGGCACCGGGGGGTCGGGAAGGGCGACCGCGTGGCCATCCTCGCGGCGAACAGCCCGGACTGGGTCCTCACCTTCTTCGCCACGGTCAGCCTCGGCGGGGTGGTGGCGGCGCTGAACGGCTGGTGGACCGCCGACGAGATCACCCACGGGGTCGAGCTCGCCGACCCCGTGCTCCTCGTGGGCGACGAGCGGCGGCTGGAGCGCATCGCCCACCTCGACCTCGGCGTCGACACCCTCGTGCTGGAACGGGACCGCCACCTGCTGCACCGCCACGTGGGGACCGCCGCTCTCCCGGACGTCCCGATCGCCGAGGACGACCCGGCCCTGATCCTGTTCACCTCGGGCACCACCGGGCGGGCCAAGGGCGCCCTCGCGTCGCACCGCGGGATCCTCGGCTTCGTCCAGACGCTGTTCGCCAAGGGCGCCGTGTCGATGGTGCTCGCCCAGCGCTCCGACGCGGCGCCGCCGGCGCCACCCGCCGCGCCGACGCAGATGGTCACCCTGATGACCTCGCCGCTGTTCCACGTCTCCGGGCTCTACGGCTCCACCATGATGTCGGTCAGCACCGGCGGCAAGCTGGTGTTCCGCTCGGGTCGGTTCGACCCCGAGGACGTGCTCCGGTTGATGCAGGAGGAGCGCGTGACCTCCTTCGCCGCTCTCGGCAGCATGGGGCCTCGGATCGTGGAGCACCCGCGCTTCTCGGACTACGACGTCTCGAGCGTCACCAACGTCGGCTTCGGCGGTGCGCCGGCGAGCCCGGAGCTGCAGCGGCGCATCCGTGAGGCCTTCCCGAAGGCCGCGTCCAGCGTGGGGATCGGCTACGGCTCGTCCGAGTCGGTGGCGGTCATCGCCAACCACGGGGGCAAGGAGCTCGAGGACAACCCCACCTCGACGGGTTGGCGCACGCCCACCACGCTGATCGAGATCCGCGATCCGGAGGGGAACGCGCTGCCGAACGGCGTGGAGGGCGAGATCCACGTGCGGAGCCCGTACGTGATGCTCGGCTACTTCCGGAACCCCGAGGCAACGGCCGAGACCATCAAGCCGGGGCGGTGGCTCGCCACCGGCGACGTCGGACGTCTCGACGAGCACGGCAACCTCTACATCAACTCCCGGGCCCGCGACATGATCCTGCGCGCCGCCGAGAACATCTACCCGGTGGAGATCGAGTACCGCCTGGAGGAGCACCCCGCGGTCGCCGAGGCCGCGGTCGTCGGCGTCGACCACCACGAGCTGGGCCAGGAGGTCAAGGCCGTCGTGGTGCTGGCCCCGGGCGCGTCGGCCACCGAGGCGGAGCTCGCGGCATGGACGGGGGAGAAGCTCGCCCCGTTCAAGGTGCCGTCGCTGTGGGAGCTCCGATCGGCGCCCCTGCCCCGCAACGCGGCGGGCAAGGTCGTGAAGGGCGTCCTCACCGGGGAGCGCTCGCTGGACCAGCACGAGGAGTGATCCCATGACCGATGCCCTCGCCGGATCGGCGTTCGCCCCCACGCAGGTGGGGCTCGAGTTCCCGTTCCCGCCCTCGTTCGAGTCGGTGGAGGAGGAGCGGCTGCACCGCAAGCAGCGCCTCGCCGCCGCCCTCCGGGTGTTCGGGCGCCTCGGGTTCGCCGAGGGCGTCGCCGGCCACATCACCGCCCGCGACCCGGAGCACCCGGACCGCTTCTGGGTGAACCCGTTCGGCATGAGCTTCCGCCACGTCCGGGTCTCCGACCTCATCCTCGTGGACCACGAGGGCACCGTGGTCGAGGGTCGGTGGCCGGTCAACGCCGCCGCGTTCGCGATCCACGCCGCGATCCACGAGGCGCGACCCGACGTCGTGGCCGCAGCCCACACCCACTCGATCCACGGCAGGGCGTGGTCCGCGCTCGGCCGGCCGATCGGCATGATCTCCCAGGACGCCTGCATGTTCTGGAACGACCACGCGGTCCACGCCGACGACGGCGGCGCCGTGGTCACGGACCGCGACGGCGGCCGACGCCTCGCAGCCACGCTCGCCGGCCACAAGGCGGTGATCCACCGCAACCACGGGATCATCACGGTCGGGCAGTCGGTCGACGAGGCCGCCTGGTGGTACCTGGCGCTCGAGCGGTGCTGCCAGGCCCAGCTCCTCGCGGAAGCGGTGGGCACGCCCCACGAGGTCGCCGAGGCCGACGCCCGGTACACGTACGAGCAGACCGGGTACCCGTTGGCGGGCTGGTTCCAGTTCCAGCCCCACGTCGCCGAGATCGTGCGCTCCGAGCCCGATCTGCTCGACTAGCCCCCGTGGCCCACGACCCCGCAGCCCTGCCACCCGAGCTGACCGCGTTCCTCACGGAGCGCCACCTCGGGACCCTCACCCTCGTCGCCCCCGACGGTGTCCCCCACGTGACGCCCGTGGGCTTCACCTGGGACCCCGACACGGGCCTCGTCCGCGTCATCACCTGGAACGGCAGCCGCAAGGCCCGCCTGCTCGAACGGCACGGGCCGCTGCAGGCCGCTGTCGGCTCGGTGGACGGCGGCCGATGGTGTACCCTGGGGGGTATCGCGGAGGTGACCGCCGATCCCGATCGGTGCGCCGACGCGGTGCGACGGTACGCCGAGCGGTACCGGCCCCCGAAGGACCGCGGGCCGGACCGCCGGACGATCGAGCTCCGGGTGACCCGGGTCCTCGGTCGCGGCTGACCGATCCGACGATCGGGAACGAGGCGAAGATGACGAGCGTGGCGACGGGAAGCGGCAGCCGGGAGCGGATCGTGAAGGCGGCGATCCTCGGCGCGGTCGCCGGGGCCATGGCCGGCCTCTTCGGGGTGGGGGGCGGCATCGTCATCGTCCCCGCCCTGACGATGCTGCTGAAGATGCCGCGTCGGCTCGCCCACGGCACCTCGCTCGCCGCCGTCCTCCCGGTGGCGGCGTCCGGACTCGTCGGCTACTGGACCGGTGGCGAGGTCGACTGGGCGGCCGCCGCTCTGCTCACGGTCGGCGCCGTGGCCGGCGCGCTGATCGGCACCCGACTGCTCCACGTCGTGCCGGTCCGCGCCCTCGCGTTCGGCTTCGCCGCGCTCCTGGTCGTCACCGCCGTCGAGCTGTTCCTGGAGGCGGGTCACGGCGACGGCCGGGGTGACCTGACCGTCGCCATGGTCATCGGCCTGCTCGCCCTCGGCCTGTTCTCCGGCGTGCTCGCCGGGCTCCTGGGCGTGGGCGGCGGCGTCGTGATGGTGCCGGGGATGATCATCCTGTTCGGGATGCTGCCGGCAGCGGCCAAGGGCACCTCCCTGGCGGTCATCATCCCGACGTCCATCGCGGGGACCTGGCGCAACCTCAAGGCCGGCAACGCCGACCTCGGCGTCGCCGCGGCCGTCGGTGCGCTGGGCGTGGTCTCCGCGTTCGCGGTCTCGAAGGTGTCCGTCGGTCTGGACGAGGACCTGTCCAACGCGCTGTTCGCCCTGTTGATGCTGGCCGTCGCGCTCCGGATGGTGGTGGAGCAGCTGCGGTCGAAGGGGGCCGAGGCGCACTGATCGCGTTCCGGGCCCACCCGGGCCGCGCGGTCAGCCCGGCGGGTCCGGCGGCAGCAGGGCGTCGAGCAGGAGGTCGACGGTACGGGCGAAGACGGCGTCCTCGTCCGAAGGCCGGCGCATGCGGTCGGCCACCTCGGGGGTGACCCCCTCCGGCTCGAGCACGGACCAGAGCTCGTGGGTCCGGGGTCCTCGACGGAGGTGCCCGCCGATCAGGACGTCGAGGGCGATGAAGCCCCCCACCGTGTAGAGGAGCGAGGTCGCAGCGTGCTCGAGCGCGTCACCCGAGAGCCCGGCGGCGGCGAGCTCACGGGCGACGACGACCTGGCACGGCAGGGCGAGCTCCGCGGTGCGGCCGAGCTCGATGGACAGCTGGCGCAGCAACGGGGTCAGGTGGACCTCGGAGCGCATGGAGTGGGCGACCGACCTGATCCGCGCCCTGGGGGTGTCGCCCACCGGGAGGATGGGCGGCCGTTCGGCGGTCATGTCGTCGAGGATGCGGCCGAGCAGCTCCTCCCGGCCGCCGACGTGCCAGTAGATGGCGGTGGGGGCGACGCCGAGCTCGGTGGCCAGCTTGCGCATGGAGAGCGACGCCAGCCCGCCCTCCTCGAGCATGGCCCGGGCGACCTCGACGATCTTGCGGTCGTCCACGGATCACCGGCTCCGGTCGATGCCGTACTCCTCGTACCACCACGTGGCGGCGCGGAGCTCCTCGGCCGAGGTGGTCCTGGTGAGGTCCTGGCCGAGGTCGCTCGGGCGGGGGCCGACCCGGTCGGCGACGGGCCGCAGCACGTCGAGGTCGAACCCGTAGCACCGGGCCGCCGTCTCCCCGAGGATCTGGCGGGCGTCCTCCACGGGCACGTCGCGGAAGTCCTTCGACAGCCGCTCGACGGTGTGGGGCCAGGTGCCCTCGGGGTGCGGGTAGTCGGTGCCCCACATGACGCAGTCGCAGCCGATGAGGTGGCGGCGGCGGATCTCCTCGGGGGACATGGTGGAGGCCCCGATGAAGATGTTCGTCCCGAAGTACTCCGACGGCAGCTTCGAGATGATGCCGGACATCATGGCGGCCATCTTCTTGGTGGTGTGCCCGCCGCCGAAGTACTGGTCCCACTTCCACTTCATGTCGGGGACCCAGTAGGCGGCGGCCTCGGTGACCACGAACTTCAGGTTCGGGTGGCGCTCGAACGCGCCCGAGAACAGGAGGTGGGCGATGGGGCGGGCGGTCCACCAGACGACCTCGGCGAGGTAGATGCCGATGAAGTCGTTCATCTCGTCCCGGGGGGCCTCACCGGAGTGGCAGTGGACCGGGAGGTCGTGCGCTGCGGCCGCGGCCCACACCGGGTCGTAGTCGGGGTGGTTGTAGGGCCTGCGGTCGTGCCACATCGTCGGGATCATGATCCCGCGGATCCCGGGCTGGGTCCCGACGTGCTCGATCTCCTTCACCGCCTCGTCGATGTCGTGGCAGATGGGGACGAGGGCGATGCCCGCCCGCCGCTCCGGGCTGGTGGCGCAGAGCTCGATGAGGAACCGGTTGTGGGCCCGGGCGCCGGCGAAGGCGAGGGCGGGATCCTGGATGGTGCCGGCGGAGAGGCCGGCGCCGAACGGCGGGGACTCCATGCCGGTGACGGCGTCGGAGTCGGCGAAGATCACCTCGGCGGACACGCCGTCGGCGTCGAGCTCCTTGTCGCGCTGCTCGGCGTCCCAGGCGCCACGGAGACCCTCCTCGTTCGAGGTCTCCCACTCCATGATGTAGTCGTAGTTGAGCTTGAGCGCGTCGGCCCGGCGGGCGTTGCGCTCGGCGAGGAAGTCCTCGAACTGCGGGTGGTACCGCTCCTCCAGGTAGGGGCGGTACTCCTCGCACTTCAGGCCGGCGTGGCCGTCGGCCGAGATGACGATGTAGCGGTCGTCGCTCGCGGACATGGTGACCCCCCTGGTCGTTCGGCACAGCGCCTCGCGGCATCGTATCGTCCGGGCACGATCCGATCCGGGGGAGGACGGCATGGGGAACAGCACCGACCGCTACGTGGTGATCTCGGTCGACGGCCACGCGGGCGCCGACCTGCGGGACTACAAGCCCTTCCTCGAGACCCGGTGGCACGACGAGTTCGAGGCCTGGGCCGACGCCTTCCGCAACCCCTGGGGGGACCTCGTCAACCCGGACGCGAACCGCAACTGGGACAGCGACCGCCGTCTCCGGGAGCTGCACGCCGACGGCGTCGTCGCCGAGGTGCTCTACCCCAACACCATCCCGCCCTTCTTCCCGTCGGGCAGCCTGCTCGCCCCGCTGCCGACGGCGGGCCCGGAGTACGAGCGTCGCTGGGCCGGGATCCGCGCCCACAACCGCTGGACCGCCGCGTTCTGCCAGATGGCGCCGAAGCAACGGGCCGGCGTGATCCAGGTCCTGCTCAACGACGTGGATGCGGCGGTCGAGGAGATCCGCTGGGGTGCCGCCAACGGGCTGACCGGCGGGGTGATGCTGCCCGGCATCCCGCCCGACCGTCCGGACCTGCCGCCCCTGTGGTCGGAGGCCTACGAGCCGATCTGGCAGGTCTGCGCCGACCTCGACCTCACGATCAACCACCACAGCGGCGCCGGGGTCCCCGCCTACGGGATGGACGCCCGGTCGCGGGCCATGATGCTGATCGAGATCCCCATCTGGGGCCACCGCGGCCTCTGGCACGTGATCTTCGGCGGGGTCTTCGAGCGGTACCCGTCCCTGCGCTGGGTCATGACCGAGCAGGGCACCGGCTGGGTGCCACGCACCCTCGACAGCCTCGACTGGTTCTTCCACCGCATGACCACGGCCGGGTCGGCCGAGGAGATGTTCGGCGGTGAGGCGGCGCGCGCGCTCTCGATGCTGCCGTCGGAGTACTTCCGGCGGAACTGCTACATCGGCGCCAGCTTCCTGCGGCCCATCGAGGCGACCGTGCGCCACGAGGTCGGGGTGGAGCGGATCATGTGGGGCACCGACTACCCCCACAGCGAGGGCACCACGCCCCACAGCCGCGAGGCGCTGCGGGCCACCTTCGCCGACATCCCCGAGGACGAGTGCCGGGCGATGCTGGCCGGCACCGCGGCCGAGGTCTACGGCTTCGACCTCGAGCACCTGGCGGGCATCGCCGCCGAGGTCGGCCCCACGGTCGAGGAGCTCCGCATCCCGCTCGACGCGTTCCCCGCCGGATCGACCTGCGGCACCTTCGACGACCACCCCGTCCTGCGCGCCTGGTGACCGCCCGGCGGTGATCAGGCCCGGAACTGCTCCCGGAGGCTCGCCTTGCGGAGCTTGCCGCTGCCGGTGCGGGGGAACTCGTCGACCACCACGAGGTCCTCGGGGATCTTGAACTCGGCCATCCGGCCGGCGCACCACGCCCGCAGCTCCTCGAGCGAGGGGGCGGTGGCGCCGTCGAGGAGCTGCACGAACGCGGCGAGGGTCTCCCCGAGGATCGGGTGGGGCTTCGCCACGATGGCCACCTCGCCGAGCGCCGGGTGCTCCCGCAGGACGGACTCCACCTCCACGCTCGAGATGTTCTCCCCGCCGCGCCGCACGATGTCCTTGGTGCGGTCGACGAAGAACAGGTAGCCGTCGGCGTCGACGGTGCCGAGGTCGCCGGTGCGGAAGAAGTCGCCCTCGATCGCCGCGGCCGAGGCCTCGTCGTCGCCGACGTAGCCGTCGAAGCCGATGGTGGACCGCTCGAAGACGATCTCGCCGACCTCGCCCGGTTCGGCCGGGGTCCCGTCCTCCCGCAGGATGTGCAGGCGGCTCCCCGGGAAGGGCTTGCCGACCGTGCCCTCGGGGCCGGGGTCGTCGAGCCGGGTGTAGGTGCCGGCGCCGGCCTCGGTCATCCCGTACCAGTCCATGACGGGGCAGCCGTAGCGCTCCTCCATCGTCCGGCGCACCGGCGCCGAGCCGAGCGAGATGATGACCCGGAGGCTGTGGCTCCGCTCACGACCGCCGGGCGGTAGCGTCATGAGGATGTTCATGATCGGCTGCAGGGTCAGCAGGTACGTGGGGCGGTAGGTGTCGACGAGGTCCCAGAACCGGCTCCGGGAGAACCGCCGCGTGAGCACGGCGCTGCCGCCACGGGAGAGCGCCGACATCATCGCCCCGGCGCCGTTGCCGTGGAAGAACGGGGTCACGACCAGCACGCGGTCACGGTGGGACAGACCGAACATCTCCTCGTAGGAGATGGCCTGGCCCGACAGGAGCTCGCGTCGGGCGGGCACCGCCTTGGGGCGCCCTGCGGTGGTGCCCGAGGTGTACATCACCGAGCCCTCGACGAAGTCGGAGATCTCGGGCACGACCGGGTCCGCCGGGGCGGCGGCGATCAGGTCCTCCAGGTGCAGCGCGCCGGGGACCCGCTCGTCGACCAGCACCACGTGCGCCAGGGTGTCGATGCGGTCGCGCAGGGCCAGGGCCCGTTCGGCGTGCGCCGCGTCGGTGAACAGCACCCGGGTGGCGCTGTGGCGCAGCACGTACTCGAACTCGTCGTCGACCCAGTCCGGGTTGCCGGGGATGCCGGGGAGGCCGAAGACCTGCATGGCGAGGTTGCAGTCGAGCCACTCCGGCCGGTTCTCGAGCCAGATGCACGCCCTCGTCCCGATGGCGCAACCCAGCTCGTGGGCGAGGGCGTGGCCGAGGCGGGCGCCCCGGTCGACCAGCTCGCCGTAGGTGCGCGTGCCGTCGGCCTCGCTCAGGATCGCCAGCTTGTCCGGCCACTGGCCCGCGTACATGCGGACCACGTCGTACATCGTCGGCACGTGGTGCCCCCCTCGTCGTCCCCGGAGGCGGCACGTTAGCCACGACACCCGGTCCGGGCCCGGGGTATGCTTGTACGCATACAGATATCCCGGACCCGACCCAGGGAGCACAGGTGAACCCGGACGACCTCGGCTACGTGCCGTTCGACGCGGACAACCACTACTACGAGGCGCTCGACGCCTTCACGCGGCACCTGAACCCGGCCTACGGGCCGCGCACGGTGCAGTGGTGCGAGATCAACGGCCGCAAGTACCACGTGGTCGGCGGCAAGGTCTCCCACGCCGTGGTGAACCCCACCTTCGACCCGGTCGCCAAGGCCGGCGCGATGCACGACTACTTCCGCGGCAACCCGGACCAGAAGAGCCCCCTCGAGTTCCTGCGCGAGCGTGAGCCGATCCCGGCCGCCTACCGCGACAAGGACGCCCGCATCGCCGCGCTCGACCAGCAGGGACTCTCGGCGTGCTGGATGTTCCCCACACTCGGGGTGCTCTACGAGGAGCTCCTGAAGGACGACGTCTGGGCGGTCACCACCGTGTTCCGGGCGTTCAACCAGTGGCTCTCCGAGGACTGGCCGTTCGCGTACCAGGAGCGCATCTTCGGCGCCCCGTACATGGCCCTCGGCGATGTCGACTGGGCGTGCCGTGAGCTCGAGTGGGCGCTCGACCAGGGTGCCCGGGTCGTCTGCATGCGCCCGGCCCCGATCTGGACCCCCAACGGCCCCCGCTCGCCGGCCGACCCGATGTTCGATCCGTTCTGGTCCCGGGTGAACGAGGCCGGCATCACCGTGGTGGTGCACGCCGGCGACTCCGGCTACTCCTCCAACGGCTACGCCGAGGACGGCTTCGCCGCAGGGTTCACCGGTGGCGGCTGGAAGCCGAGCGTGAAGAGCTTCGCCATCGAGCGTGCCGCGTTCGACTTCCTCATCACCCTGGTGTTCGAGAAGCTCTTCGACCGGTTCCCGAACGTGCGGATCGCCTCGGTGGAGAACGGCTCCGAGTACCTCGGCGACATGTTCAAGAAGCTGCGCTCGCAGGCCCGCAAGATGCCCGGCTACTTCTCGGAGGACCCGGTCGAGACCTTCCGGCGCCACGCCTGGGTCAACCCGTTCTGGGAGGACGACGTCAACGAGGTCGTCGCCCACATGGGCGCCGACCGCGTGATCTTCGGCTCGGACTGGCCGCACATCGAGGGCATGCCCCAGCCGCTCGACTACCTCGTGGAGCTGAAGGAGCTCGACGACGCCGACGTGAAGCGGATCGTCCTCGACAACGTCACCGAGCTCACCACCCTGCGTCCGGCCTGACCCCGAGGGCGTACGCTGCGGCGCCATGCGCGCCCTCCGCTGCAACGCCCACGGTGGCACCGACACGCTCGTGATCGAGGACCTCCCCGACCCCGTCCCGGGGCCGGGTGAGGTCCTCGTCCGTGTCGGCGCCGCCGCCGTCAACTACCCCGACGTGCTCATCTGCCGCAACGAGTACCAGGTGTCGGTGCCCACACCGTTCACGCCGGGCAGCGAGTTCGCCGGCACCGTCGTGGCGGTCGGGGAGGGGGTCACGTCGCCGGCGGTCGGTGACCGGGTCTGCGGCGCCGTGTTCTTCGGCGCGTTCGCCGAGCTGCTCGTCACCCGGGCCGAGACCTGCGTCCCGGTGCCCGAGGGGGTCGCCGACGACCTGGCCGCGGCGTTCCCGGTCGTGTACGGCACTGCGTACGACGCCATCCGCAGCGTCGCCCGGTTGCAGGCGGGGGAGACGCTCGCCGTGCTCGGGGCCGCCGGCGGGGTCGGCTCCGCCGCGGTGCAACTCGGCGCCCTGCTCGGCGCGCGGGTGGTCGCGTGCGCGTCGTCCGCCGAGAAGCTCGCCGCCTGCCGGTCGCTAGGAGCGGCCGAGACGATCGACTACTCGACCGAGGACCTCAAGACGAGGCTGAAGGAGTTGGGCGGGGCCGACGTGGTGATCGACCCGGTCGGCGGCCCCTACAGCGAGGCGGCGTTGCGGTCCTGCCGGTACGGCGCCCGGTTCGTGGTGGTCGGGTTCGCGGCGAAGGAGATCCCCCGGGTGCCCCTCAACCTGGTGCTGCTGAAGGGGGTGGCGATCCTCGGCTACGACGCCCGGTCGTTCGGGGAGCACCACCCGGAGGGGTTGCGACGCAACCGTGCAGAGCTCCTCGCCATGCTCGCCGAGGGCCGCATCCGCCCGCTCGTCGGCTCGGTCCACCCCCTCGACGACGCCGCCGAAGCCATGCGCCAGGTGTTCGAACGGGAGAGTGTCGGCAAGGTGCTCGTGCGCCCCTGAGGCACCGGCGTGTGCCCGCCCGGTCAAGCGCGCGGCGGCACGTGCCGACACCCGTGCGGATGGCACGACGGGCGCACGACAGTCGATCGGGACGCTGGTGGGCATCGGCGATCGGGGTCGTCGTGCTCCTGGCGGTCGGCGGGGTCGGGAGCCTGGCGCTCCGCTCGGTCCTGCTCGACCGTGCCCGATCCGACCTCGACGCCGAGTTCCTGCGGCGGTCCGAGGTTGCGCTCGCCGGCCTCCAGGCCGAGCACGCCCAGTACGAGGAGCTGCTCGAGGTCATCGCGACCTTCGCGGGCTCCGTCGACGACCTCGACCCGGCGGTGTGGGAGCGGTTCGTCACCGGCACCGGGATCTTCGAGGTGTCGGAGTCGATGCCGGTCGGCCTCATCGACATCGTCCCGGCCGCAGCGCCCGAGGCCCTCCCCGGGCAGGACGACCGCTACCCGCTGACCCGGATGACGACGGGCCGGCCGGGTCAGGAGCTCCTGGCGCCCGTCGACGTCGGTCCGCTCCCGGAGGTCCGCCTCGCGCTGGAACGGCTCCGGACCACGGCGGCCCCGGTGACCTTCGCGTGGGAGGGGGCCGTCGCCGACGGGCAGCCCGACCTCGAGCGGGTCATCGCCGCGTGGCGCGCCGCGGGAGGTCCCGGTGTCCTCCTGCCCGTGCAGCGGGTCGAGGACGGTCCCGTGGTGGGCGCGGTCGTGGCCGGGACGTTGCCGGGCGAGGCGGTCGCCCGGATCGCTGCGGCAACCGGCGACGACCTCGTCCTCGCCCTCGCCGTCGAGGACGGCAGCGGCGTGTTGCAGGCCGTCCACGGGGAGCCGTCGTCGATCGACACGACGCACCGATCGGAGGTCGAGGGGATCGTCGGCCAGGTGCGGTGGGTCGCAGAGGTTTGGGCCACGCCGGCCTTCACCGCCCGCCTCGATCCCTCGGCCGCCAACATCGGCTCTGCGGTGCTCCTTGCGCTCGTCTGCTGCGCGTCGGCGTCGATCGTCGTGCGTTCTGCGCTGCGCCGCCGCGCCGGCGCG
This sequence comes from Acidimicrobiales bacterium, assembly GCA_040382135.1. Taxonomy (GTDB): domain Bacteria; phylum Actinomycetota; class Acidimicrobiia; order Acidimicrobiales; family JBEIGA01; genus JBEIGA01. The sequence continues at coordinate 5,034 of JBEIGA010000009.1, read as the reverse complement.
GCGCTGGAGCAGCTCGCCGCCGCCGAACGCCGTGCCGGTTGGGACGGGCTGACGGGTGTCCGCAACCGGGCCGGCCTCGAGGCGGCCCTCGACGCCTGGGCGGCCGAGGGACGGGACGCGGAGCCGGCGACGGTCGTGTACGTCGACCTCGACGGCCTGAAGGAGGTCAACGACGGCGCCGGACACGACGCGGGCGACGCCCTGATCCGTGAGGCCGCGCACCGGCTCCGGCGGATCACCCGGCGTGGGGATCTCGTCGCCCGGCTCGGCGGTGACGAGTTCGTCGTCGTCGCCCTCGGGCTCGACGGCCCGCCGGCCGACCGGCTCGCCGCCTCGGTCCTGGCGGCGTACGCCGATCCGGTCTTCGGCGGCGACGGGCCGGTGGCCGAGCGCATCGATGCGAGCATCGGCCTGGCCCGGGCCGCCTCGCTGCTCGAGGTGCCGGATGCCATCGCACGTGCCGACGCCGCGATGTACCGGGCCAAGACCGCCGGCGGCAACCGTGTCGGTTTCGCCGGGTCCGACCCCGCCGTCGACGTCGTGCCAGGGGCCAGGGCATGACGGCGCTGCGGGCGATCGTCCGGACGTCGACGCTGCGGGTCCTGCTGATCCTGGCGTCGGGCGTCGCATCCGCAGCCCTGGTGCACGACACCCTCGACCGTCGCGCCGACGCCGTCGTCGCCGCAACGTTCGACCGTCTGTCCGAGGCCACGCTCGTCGAGGTCCAGGGGGTGATGGACGACTACGAGACCCGGCTCGGGATGATCGCCGTCTTCGCCGCATCCCGTGAGGAGATGCCGCCCGAGGTCTGGGCGCGGTTCGTGCGCAGCACCGGCATCCTCTCCACGAGCAGTGACGCCGGGATCGGGTACATCGAGATGGTCCCGGCGGCGGAGCTCCCGGAGCACATCGCCCGCGAGACCGCCTACGGCCGCCCATCGCCGATCCCCGTCGTCGTGCCGGAACGACTGCTCTCCGGGTCCGACCTGTACGTCCTGACGCGGGCGGTGTCGGACGCGCCCGGGTTCCCGGAGCTGCCCTCGTCCGACCTCGCCTCGATCCCGACGGTCGGCGCAGCCATCGACACGGTGGTCCGCACGGGGGAGCTCCAGACCTTCAGCTTCGGGACCGCGATACGGGAGGCCCTCGCCCTCGGGTCGGAGATCGAGGCGCAGGGGTTCGACATCGGCCCCCTCGAGGAGAGCCTGATGGACCTCACGGCGGTCATGTCGGCGAGCCCGGGCGGGATCCTCGTGCCGGTGGTCCCGGTCGAGGGGGGACGACCGACCGGGCTGATCCTGGCGGGCTCCCTCCCCACGGCCCGGATCGGCGAGCTGCGGACGAGGGTGGCCGACGACCTCGTCGTGGACCTCGGCGTGATCACCCCGGACGGGGACCGGGTGATGGAGCAGGGCGGGCCCGTCGGGTCGACGAGCCGCCACCGGACGACGCTCACCGGGTCGATCGGAGGGATCGAGTGGTTCGCCGAGGTGGCGAGCACCCCCGCCCTCGACGGTTCGTCGGATCGCGCTGCGGCGGACGTCAGCGCCGGGGGCGTCCTCGCCGTCGCAGTGCTCGCTGCGTTGACGCTCCTGGTCCGGCGCCGGTTGCTGGCCCGCTCGGCGACCACCCTGGACCGGGCGGCCGCTGCCGAACGGAGCGCTCGGACCGACCGGCTCACCGGTCTGCTGAACCGGGTCGGGCTCGACGTCGCCATCGCGACCTCGGCGCGGCACGACTGGCCGGCCGCCGTGGTGTTCGTCGACCTCGACGGGCTGAAGGCGGTGAACGACTCGGCCGGGCACGAAGCGGGCGACGAGCTCCTGCGGACCGCCGCCCGCCGGCTGCGGCGGGCGGCGCGCTCCACCGACCTCGTGGCCCGGCTCGGGGGCGACGAGTTCGTGGTCGTCGCCGCGGGCATCGGCTCACCGGAGGGAGCCCGGGAGCTCGGCGCGACGTTGTTGCGGGCGGTGACCGAACGGGAGCAGGATCCGGACGCACCCGGCACGAGGGTGAGCGCCAGCATGGGCGTCGCCGTCGCCTCCGACGTGGACGACGCCGCGGCTGCCGTCCGGCGTGCGGACGCCGCCATGTACGCGGCCAAGGAGCTCGGCGGCGGCAGGCTCGCGGGTCCGTCCGCCGACGATGATGACGCCGCGTGCACGGTCGCGGTGGGCGTCGGGACCTCGGACGGTTCGCCGGATCGCTAGGTCGGCCCGGGTCGGCGATCGACCTCAAGCCGGACCCCCGGATGGACGACATCTCGATCGTGTTGGGGAAGGGAAGCCGGCGGGGTCCGGTCGCGGTCGTGGTCCTGGCGTGCCTCGTGCTCGCCGGCGCGGGCGTCGTCGCCGCGCGGGTCCGCGCTGCGGTCCTCCACGACGCGCGGGACGAGCTGACCGAGGACTTCGCCCGCCGGGCCGACGGCGCGATGCTGTCCGTCGAGGCCGAGCTCGCCCTGTACGAACAGCAGCTGGCCTCGATCGCCGAGTTCGCCTCGTTCGCCGGCGGCGCCGGCGGGTTCGGCGAACGGGCGTGGGACCGCTTCGTCGAGTCCACCGGCGTGCTGGACGCAGGGGGGAACACCCTCACCTTCGTCGAGGTGGTCGACCCGGTGGACCTGCCTGCGTTCGTCGTGCGCGAGCTCGAGCTCGGGACGGCGGCGGCGGGAGGTCTCCCGATCTCGACCCCGGAGCGGCTCTTCGGGACCGACGACCTGTACCTCGCCACCCGGTTCGCCTCCGAGGACCCTGCGGCGGCGGAGCTGCCGTTCTTCGACCTGGGTGCGAGCGCTGCGGTGCTCGATGCGTTGCAGACGGCGGAACGACTGGATCGGAACACGATCTTCGACTTCGACCGGAACTCGCCCGAGGCGATCCGCGCCCTCGAGGACGTCGGCCTGCTGATCGACGACGCGCAGGCGCTCGGCATCGACATCGAGGCGTTCCTCGCCGACCTCGAGCGGATGCTCGCCTACCTCGACCACAGCCCGACCGGCACCGTGCTCCCGGTCCACCCCGTCGAGGGGGGTCCGGCCCGTTCGTTCGTGGTCGCCGCCGCCGTCCCCGACGACGCCCTCGCCCGGATCGGCGCCGCGCTCGGCGCCGATCTCAGGATCTCGCTGTTCGTCACGACCGCGAAGGGGGCCGAGGTCCTCGTCTACGGCGAGCCGCCCGATCCGGCGGCGACCCACCGGTTGGGGGCGACCGGGACGAGCAGCGGATCCCTCTGGCGGGCCGAGATCACCACCACCCCGTCGTTCGACGCCCGCCTCGAGACGGCCCCGGCCGACCTCTCCGCGCTCCTCGTCGCCGCCCTCGGCGTGTTCGTCGCCGTCCTGCTCCTCGTCCGGCACCGCCTGCACCGCAGGGCGGGTGTCGCCCTCGACCGGTTGGCCGGGGCGGAGGCGCTGATCGGACGGGACGGTCTGACCGGGCTCCGCAACCGCGTCGGGCTCGATCGTGCGATCGCGGACCTGGCCGCGACCTCCCGTGAGCCGGTCGGCGTGCTCTTCGTGGACCTCGACGGCTTGAAGGAGGTCAACGACTCGGCCGGCCACGAGGCGGGTGACCTGCTGATCCTCGAGGCGGCGCGTCGGATCGAGCGATCGACCCGGTCCGGCGACGTCATCGCCCGCTTCGGCGGCGACGAGTTCGTCGTCCTCGTGCCCGGGGTGGGCGACCCGGCGTTCGTGCGACGGATCGCCGCCACGGTGCTGGAGGCCATGGCCGTCCCCTACGCCCGCCTGGACGGCTCGGTGGCCGCGCGCATCGATGCGAGCGTCGGCGTGGCTGCGGCCCTCACCCCCGACACGATCGTGGACGCCATCGCCGAGGCCGACGAGGCGATGTACGCGGCGAAGCGGGCGGGCGGCAACCGTGCGGTGGTGGCGCGGGCCGCCCTTCGACCGACGGCGGTCGGCTGACGTGCGGCGCACATCGGGTCACCGACGCCGTCCCCGGCTCCCCGTCCTGGTGCTCGGTCTGGTGGTGCTCGCCGTGCTCGGGATCGTCGGGTCGTCGGTCGCGAGGACCGCCCTGCTGACGCGGGCGGAGGACGACCTCCGGGCGGAGTTCGACCGTCGGGCGGGGACGGCACTCGCCGCGGTGGAGGCCGAGATGGCCGACCACGAGCAGCGGCTCCTCATCATCGCCTCCTTCGCCGGGACCGTCGACGACCTGACGCCCGAGGTGTGGGAGCGCTTCGTCAGCGACACCGGGATCCTCGCCAGCAGCGTCGACAGCACCGTGGGTTACGTGGCGCTGGTCCCGCCCGGGGGGCTCCAGGCCCACATCGCCGAGGAGGTGCGCCTGGGGTCGCGGACGCCGTTGCCGGTCGTCCTTCCCGAGCGTCTCGCCGCCGGAGGTGACCTGTTCGTCCTGACGCGCCTCACCTCGGCCGCCGCCGACCTCCCCGACGTGCCCTCGCTCGACATCGGGGTCCTGCCCTTCGCCCGCGAAGCGCTCGAACGCTCGGTCGTCGACGGGTCGGTGGCGACCCTCGACGGCGACCGGCTGCAGCGGGAGGCGTTGGCGATGGCGGCGGACGTCGCCGACATGCTCCCCGGCCTCGACCTCGACCCGGTCGGCATGGTGCAGGGGCTCCAGCGCTCGATCGGCGAGCGCGCGGCGGGTGGGATCCTGGTCCCGGTCCGGGCGCAGGGGACCGGTCCGGTCGTCGGGTTCGTGATGACGGGCACCCTCCCCGACACCGGCATCGAGCGCATCGCCGCGTCGACGGGCGACATCGAGATCCTGCTGTCCGTTGCCGACGAAGCGCCTGCGGCGACGGCGCCGACCGACGAGCGCGGTGGCGCGGAGGTCCGCAGTGCCGAGACCGGCGGCACCATCGGGACCATCGGATGGACCGCGACTGCGGTCGCAACACCGGCGTTCGAGAACCGGCTCGACCCAGCGGCGGCGGACCTGACGGCCAGGATCCTCCTCCTGCTGACGGGGATCGGCATGCTCCTGTTCGTGGTGCGCCACGTCCACGCGCGACGGGTGGCCACCTCGCAGGCCCGGCTCGCCGGCG